>NZ_JBAHWA010000029.1:0-24740 GCF_036697405.1 Lysobacter sp. CCNWLW3 | reverse complement strand
CAAATTTCCTAGCGCGCCCGGCCAGCGCGGTAGCCGAAGTTCGCGATCGCGGCTCACGCCGCTCCCACAGAAAGCCGTGCCTACTGAAACCAACCCGGTCGAAGTACCCACAGCATGCCGTCCCCTTCGGAACCGGCGACGCGACCTGAATTCGCGGTCGCGGCTTGCGCCGCTCCTACAGGGAGCTTGGCGAGAGAACGTGGCCCGCACGCGCAGCGGGCGCAAACCGTTGACCTTCGGGGCAAACATGCAGAGCGAGAGCAAAACAGCAAATTTCCTAGCGCGCCCGGCCAGCGCGGTAGCCGAAGTTCGCGATCGCGGCTCACGCCGCTCCCACAGAAAGCCGCGCCTACTGAAACCAACCCGGTCGCATCGCGGGATGGGCAAGGCGCCGCGATGCGCGGCGCCTTGCTGAAAACGCGGGCTTAAACGCCGGCGCGGGCGCGCTTCGGGAAACCGACCATGCGCTTGAGGTCCTCGTCCCACAGCTTCAGCTGCGCGCACTTCAGGCTGGACCACAGGGTCAGCTTGGGCGCGGCCTGCAGCAACGGGCTGGATTCGTAGGCTTCGCGCAGGCGGTAGTTCGGGATGCGGCTGGCGAGGTGGTGGATGTGGTGGTAACCGATGTTGCCGGTGAACCAATGCATCACCCGCGGCAGGTCGTAGAACGAGCTGCCGGCGATCGCGGCCTCATGCGAGTTCCAATCGTCCTTGCGCGTCCAGTAGGCGTCCTCGAAGGTGTGCTGTACATAGAACAGCCACACGCCCATCGCGCCGGCCAGCAGCACGATCGGCAGATGCACCAGCAGCACGGTGTGCCAGCCGATCGTGAAGCCCATCGCGACGAAGGCGATGATCAGCATCAGGTTGTTGAGCAGCACGCTCGCCCATTCCTTCTTCCAGGTGAAGGGCAGATCGAACGGGAAGCGGTGCTTGAGCACGAACTGGTACAGCGGGCCGATGCCCAGCAGCACCGGCGTGCTGCGGTAGAAGCGGTAGCTCATGCGGCCCAGCCAGGAACGCGCGCGGTACTCGGCGACGGTCAGGGTCTCGATGTCGCCCATCTCGCGGCGGTCGAGGTTGCCCGAGGTGCCGTGGTGCACCGCGTGGGTCTTCTTCCAGTAACCGTAGGGGAACAGGGTCACCAGACCCAGGCAGCGGCCGACGGTGTCGTTGGCGCGGCTGCTGGCGAAGAAGGAGCCGTGCCCGCAATCGTGCTGGATGATGAAGATGCGCACGTACAGGCCGGCGGCCGGCAGCGACAGCAGCAGCGTCCAGCCGTAGCCCCACTGCGCGACCACGCTCCAGGCCATCAGGGTCCAGATCGCGGCGAACGGCAGCAGGGTGTTGATCAGTTGCCAGACCGCCCGTCCCAGGTGCGGCTTGGCGAAGCGCGCGCACAGTTGGCGCAGGTTGGTTACGGCGGCGTGCGATTCGTCGGCGGCGCTCAAGCGGATTCTCCAGGGGAAGACCCATTGTCGGCGTCGCCCGGTGTCCTCGCAATGACGTTCGTTGGCGTATGGTTGTGATCGCCATTCAGATTCGCGGTGCGGGCGCCATCGCCGCTACCCTATCGGCATGGCCGCCTGGCACGTCTACCTGATCGAATGCCGCGACGGCAGCCTCTACACCGGGGTGGCGGTGGACGTAAGCCGCCGCTACGCCCAGCACGCGGCCGGCAAGGGCGCGCGCTACACGCGTTCGCACCCGCCGCTGCGATTGCTGGTGAGCTTCGAATATCCGGACCGGTCGGCCGCGCTGCGCGCGGAATACGCGATCAAGCGGCTCAGTCCGGAGCGTAAATGGGCGCTGGGGGCGGGCGCGCCGCCGCCGGGGAGCTGAACGGGTTTGTGAGTCCGGGCTAACTCCATGGCCTGGGCGAGGGCGGCGATGCGGTTCGCCGCGGCTCAGCGTATCCAACGAAGCCCACGGCGTTCGCGCCTGCGACGCCGCACTCCCCTCACCCAAGCGGAAGAAGGACAGTCGCGAGGACCGGCGAAGCGCTGTCGGCGGGGGCTACGGAGCGCTACGGGCGTTGGGGGTCAGCACGATCTTGCCGGTGCGCTCGCCGGCGGCGGCGGCCGCGACGGCTTGCTTGATCTGGTCGATGCCGTAGGTCGCCTGCACCCGCGCGTACAACTTGCCCTGCGCGATCAGGCCGGCCAGCTCCGCGAACAAGGCCGCGCGCTGCTCCTGCGGCGCGTTGCGGTACCAGCGCGCCAGCCAGAAGCCGCGCAGGGCGACGTCGCGGAACACCAGCGAGGCCGGCGACAGCGCGCAGGGCTCGCCGCTCATGGCGCCGTAGTTGACCAGCACCCCGCCCTCGCCCAGGCACTGCGCCACACGTTCGGTCGCCAGGCCGCCGACCGCGTCCACGCCGAGCCGGATCCTGGCGCCGCCGGTCGCCTCGCGCACGCGCTTGGCCAGATCGTCGCCGTCGACCAGCACCGCATCGGCGCCGAGCGCGAGCACGTCCTCGCGCGCCGATTCGCGGCGCACCACGTTGATCGTCTTCAGGCCGCGCAGCGCCGCCAGTTGCACCAGATAGCCGCCGACCGCGGAGTTGGCGGCGTTCTGGATCACCCACTCGCCCGGCGCCAGGTCGACGAACTCCGACAGCAGCAGGCGCGCGGTCGGCGGATTGACCGTGATCATCGACAGCTGCACCGGATCGGCATCGGGCAAGGGCGTCAGCGCACGCGCGTCGGCGATCACATGCGTGGACCAGGTGCCGCCGCTGATCGGCAACAGCACGGTGCGGCCGGGCGCGGGCGCGGATACGCCGTCGGCCAGGGCCAGCACGCGCCCCACGCCCTCGTTGCCGCCGACCGCGGGCAGCGGCGGCAACAGGCCGTACTGGCCGGTCAGGGTCAGCAGATCGGAAGGATTGATCGGCGCGGCCAACACCTCGACCAGCGCCTGGCCCGGCGCCAGGACCGGCTGCTCGCACTCCACCGCCTCGATCACGTCCTGCGGCACCGGGCCGCGCGTGGCATACCTGGCCTGTTTCATATCCGCTCCCGTCGTGGTCGCCCGCGGCCGGGCATGGACGCCCACGTTACTCCGCCCGGCGCGAATGCGCGGCTTGCGCGCCGGCGCCCGCGCTGCGACCCTGCGCATCGTTCTCCACGCCCCGGTGCCATGTCCCCGATCGAATTCGAACTCGACCGCGACCACGTCGAACTCAACCAGTTGCTGAAACTGGTCGGCCTGGCCCACAGCGGCGGCACCGGCAAGGCCATCGTCGCCAGCGGCGCGGTCACGGTCGACGGCCAGGTCGAACTGCGCAAGACCTGCAAGATCCACGCCGGCCAGGTCGTGCGCCTGCAGGGCGTCGAGATCCGGGTGATCGCGGCGCGCTGAGCGCTGCAGGCTGCCGCCCTGACTTTGGTTGGGCGACGAACGGCAGCCGACCGGACCGCGGCCAGCGCGCACCATGCGCCGATGCATCAGCCGCCCTCGCCCGCCGCCAGCCGCCGCCACGCCGCGATCGCCCTGACGGTCGCCGCGCTGACCTATCTGGCGGCGCTCGCCTTCCTGCAGCGCTTGCCGGGCGCGAACCTGGCCGATCCGCTGTTCCTGTTCGGCGTGATCGGGCTGGCGTTGCCGCTGCTGGCCTGGCTGTCGACCCGCAAACCGCCGGCTCGGCCGCGCACGCGCGGCCGCTCGCGCTTGCCGGGCGTGCTGGTCTATCTGGCGCTGTTCTCGCTGCTGGTCCTGGGCTGGGGCTTCAGCGCGCTCGACCAGGCGGTGCCGCAGGAGCCCGCGCAGTCGGTCGTCAAGCTGGGCTTGAAGCTGCTGACCATGGTGCTGCTGCCGGCCTGGCTGTTCCTGCGCCTGGGCGAGCGCACGCCGGCGCCGTTCGGTGGGCGCCGGCTGTGGCTGGTGTTCGTGCTCATGTCGCTGGCCTACCTGGCGATGCAGGCGGTGTTCGGACGCGGCCTGACGTCCCTGTCGCAGCTCGCGCCGTCCGCGCCCACCCTGCTGTGGGCGATCCCGCTGTGCCTGCTCTGGCAGACCCTGGAAGCGGGTTTGTGCGAAGAAGTGCTGTTCCGGCGCGTACTGCAGGAACACCTGGCGCTGGCCACCGGCTCGCAGATCGCGGCGATCGCCTGGGCCTCGCTGTTGTTCGGCCTGGCGCACGCGCCGGGCCTGTACCTGCGCGGCGCCAGCCTGCTGGAAGGCGTGGCCGATCCGACGCCTGCCTGGGCCATCGCCTATTCGGTGGTGATGATCGCCCCGGCCGGCATCGCCTTCGGCGTGCTGTGGGCGCGCACGCGCTCGCTGTGGCTGATCGTGCCGCTGCACGGCATGGTCGATCTGATCCCGCAACTGGCGCCCTTCATCCGCGAGTGGAGCGGCGCAGCCTGAAGCCTGGCGCGCGCAACCCTCGCGCTCAGGCGATCGGCAGGTCCTCGTCCGCGCGGCACAGCGCATCGTGCAACTGGCGCACCGCGTCCGCCTTGGGATCGGCCGCGCCGGCCCCGAAGGTGGCCACGTAACGGCAGGAGGCGTAGCCCAGCGCGGCGCGCGCGTAGTCGACCAGCCAGGCCTGGCGTTGCGGCAGGTGCGCGTGCTCGGGCCGCCATACCGCCACCGTCGGCGCGATCTTGCGCTTGAGGCCGATGCGCCAATGCTTGGGACTCACGCGCGCGCGAAAACAGTTCTGCACCGCGCACATGGTCGCGTACACCGGATCGCCGCCGAGCGCGCGGAAACTCTCGGCCACTTCCGGCTCGCGCGGCCCGAAGGTGCGGTGCAGGGCCAGCAGACGGAAGCCCGCCGGCGTGCGGTACAAACGCAGCAGCCAGTCCGGTCGCGCGGCGACGAAGGCGTCGATGCGATGGCGCGCGCGCACCTCCGGCCCGCCGTTGGCGGCATGGGCGCGCTTGCGCAGCCAGCCGACCACGATCACGGCCAGGACGAAACCCGCGAACAGGGCGCCGATGCCCAGACCGATGGAGCGCGTCCACAGGCCCAGCGCCACCGCGACCAGGAACACCACCGTCACCGCCCGCCACGACAGCCCGTCGTCGACCACCTCGTCGAAATCGACATCGGCGAACAGCACGTCGGGCGTGTTGAGGCACAGCGCGCCGTAGCTGTTGCGGGTGATCACCGCATCGCCCTGGCGGTCGACGATCTCCTCGCGGATCGGCAGGCCTTGCGAGCCGCCGTAGCCGACCTTGCGCTCCGATCGCGGCAGGCGCTCGCCGGCGACGATGCGGTCGAAGGCCTCGCGCACGCGCGCATCGGCATGCGCCTGGGCCTCGGCCGGGCCCAGGTCCGACCAGCCGAAGCGGCGTACGGTGATTTGGCGGCGGTGCGTGCGCTGCTGCAGGCGCGCTTCCGCCCAATAGGCTGGAACGATCATGCGTGCTGGGTCCCCCTGTGCGGTCGCCGATTCTAGCCTCGGCGGGCTCGGGCTCGGGCGCTGTCGCCATGCCTAATGGCACCGGCTTTGCGCAAACCACCCGCCCTCGCCGGCGGCCGCGATCCGAATCGGCGTACAGACCGCCGGCCGCGTCCTGAATTGGACACAGGTCACGTTATCATTGGCCAGTGAGTCGCCACGCCGCCGGTCCGCCGGCGGCGCGCTCGCTTGGGGACCGGCCCTTCGCCCGATGGCACCGCCATCGCGCCGGCGGCCGGACAGGACGAACGGACTCCATCGGGTGCCGGCATCCACATGCCGGCTTTTTCGTAGTCGTTGAAGGAATAACCGCACAATGAAGATCGCACACAGGGGCATCCCGCTCGGCAGCGCCTCGCTGCTGGCCTGCGCGCTGGGCCTGGGCCTGGCGCTGACCGCCACCCCCGCCTCGGCGCAACGCAAGAGCGCGCAGGAACAGCGCGCCGAACAGACCGCGCAGATTCCGACCTGCAGCAAGAGCCTGGGCACGATCTCGGTCATCGAGCCGGAGGATTCGGTCAATTGGTGGACCGGCCAGCAGCTGCCCGCGCCGAGCAAGCTGATCAAGGTATTCGTCAGCAAATCGCGCTGCTTCACCCTGGTCGATCGCGGCGCCGGCATGGACATGGCCATGCGCGAACGCGACCTGGCCGCCAGCGGCCAGTTGCGCGGGCGTTCCAACGTCGGCAAGGGCCAGATCAAGGCCGCCGACTACGTGCTGGTGCCCGACCTGATCGCGCAGAACAACGACGCCGGCGGCAACGCCATCGGCGGCCTGCTCGGCGGGCTGATCGGCGGCAAGGCCGGCGCCGTCGCGGGCAACCTCAATTTCCGCAAGAAGACCGCGGACGTGGTGCTGACCCTGACCGACGTGCGCTCCTCCGAGCAGGTCGCGATGGCCGAAGGCCACGCCAAGAAGACCGACATCGGCTTCGGCGCCAGCGGCGCGCTGTTCGGCAGCAGCGGCCTGGGCGGCGCCGGCGTGTCCGGCTACGCCAACACCGAACTGGGCCAGGTCATCACCCTGGCCTACCTGCAGGCCTACACCGACCTGGTCGGCGAGCTCGGCGGCGTGTCCGGCAATGCCTCGGCGTCCAACGCCCAGCAGGCCGTCACCGTGGTCAAGCCCGGCCGCATGTACTCCGATGCCAGCGGCAAGGGCAAGGTCGTGCGCTCGCTCGACGTCGGCATGATGCTCTACCCCACCGGCAACAAGCAGGGCACGATGTGGGAAGTCGAGGACGAGATGGGCAACAAGGGCTGGGCGTCTTCGCTCGCGCTCGAACTGTCCAAGTAATCCGTCGCTCCAGCGATCAAGCGAAGGCCGCCGCGAGGCGGCCTTTTGCTTTAGCGCTCCGGCCAATGCCAGGCCGGCGCGTCGAGCAGGCCCTGTCCGGCCAGGCTGGTGCGGCTCAGCGATTTCTCCAGGCGCAGGGTGTTGCAATCGGGCTCGTGTTCCAGCGCCGCGATCAGCCGCGTGGCATGCGAGACCACCCAGACCTGGGTGCGCCGCGCCGCGTGCGCGATCAGGCGCGCCAGCGCCGGCAGCAGATCCGGATGCAGGCTGGTCTCGGGCTCGTTGAGCACCATCAGCGGCGGCGGGCGCGGCGTGTGCAGGGCCGCGATCCACAGTAGGTAACGCAGGGTGCCGTCGGACAGCTCGGCCGCCGACAGCGGCCGCAGCAGGCCGTGCTGGCTGAACTCCAGGCTGAAGCGGCCGTCGCCGCCGACCACGTCCACGCGCGCGCCAGGGAAGGCGTCGCCGACCGCGGCCTCCAGCGCCTGCGGATCGCCGATCTCGACGATGGTCTGCCAGGCCGCGGCGAGGTCGCGGCCGTCGTGGCTCAGCACCGGCGTGCGCGTGCCCAACTGCGGCAGGCGCGCCGGCGATTCGCCGTCGGCGCGGAAGTGGTCGTAGAAACGCCAGCCGCGGATGGTCTCGCGCAGGCTCAGCACCTCCGGCGCGCCGACCGGATCGGCGATCTGGCCGTACAGGCTCTCGTAGGCATTGAGATGTTCGGCCACCGTGCGCCAGCCGCGGCCGTCGCGCACGCGCGCGACCGCACCACGTCGGTCGACCAGCAGGTTGGACGGGCGCAGGAAGGGACCGCTCCAGATGACCTCGCGCTTGATTTCCGGGTCCAACGCGAACGCAGACTGCGAAGGCGCCGGCAGGCCCAGATCGATCGCGTAGCCGAATTCGTCGCCGGCGAAGCCCAGGCGCAACGACACCGCCTGCTGGCGCGGCCCGCCCTGCACCGACACTTCGCCGCGCTGCATGCGCGCCGACAGTTCCTCGGGCCCGGCCCACAGGGTGGAACGCAGGCCGCCTTCGCGCGCCAGCGCCGGCACCACCCCGCCCTGCGCGGTTTCGGCCAGCAGGCGTAGCGCGCGGTACAGGTTGGACTTGCCGCTGCCGTTGGCGCCGGTGACCAGGTTCAAGCGCCCCATCGGCACGACCAGATCGTGCAGGGAACGGTAATGGGCGATCGCGAGCGTGGTCAGCATGGGTGCAGAGTATCGAATCGACGTCAAGACCGACGCATTGGAGCTGGGCCGCATCTCGGGCCTTGCGACAGCCGGGGCGCCGCGTTTCATCCGGCCTTGCGCCGCGCGATGGCATGATCGGCCGCGCAGTCGCCACGGCTGCGCACCCTGTCCGCAGACACGGAGGATGTATGAGCTACGTCGACGGTTTCGTACTGGCGGTACCGCGCAAGAATCTGACCGCCTACAAACGCCTGGCGCGCAAGTCGGGCAAGGTCTGGCGCGAACACGGCGCGCTCGCATACGTCGAATGCGTCGCCGACGACGTCAAGCCGGGCAAGGTCACCTCCTTTCCGCAGGCGGTGAAACTCAAGGCCGACGAGGTGGTGGTGTTCTCCTGGGTGGTCTACAAGTCGCGCGCGCAGCGCGACAAAGTCCTGGAGAAGGTCATGAAGGACCCGCGCCTGGCCGACACCATGGACCCGAAGAAACTGCCCTTCGACGGCATGCGCATGTTCTGGGGCGGATTCAAGCCGATCCTGGAGCTGTGAACGCCTAGGCCGGCGGGCGCGCCTTTACCCCGCGCGACGGTGCTGAAACAATCGGACGCATCCGCTACGCCGTCGGGGAGGACGGATGCGCCCGAATCGCAAACTGCTGCTGGCGCTGCTGCTCGCCCCCGGCCTGTCGTCCTGCGGCGAGCCCACGGCGCCCGCACCCGTCGCCGACAGTGGCGCGCGCGTCGCCTTCGCCGACCCCGCCGCCAGCCGCGTCAGCGTCGAACGCGGACCGTTGCCGTCGCGCTATGCCGCGGCGCTGCCGTCCACGGCCGCCGACATGCAAGGCTGGTGGGAAGACCGCAGCCGTTTCCCGCCGATCATGCACGCCAGCGACGGCGTCGCCAGCGGGGATGCCGGCTGGATCGCGCGCCTGCGCCGCAGCGCCGACAAAGTACCGGACGCGGACGTCGCGGCCTGGACCGAGCAATGGCAGCAACGGCTGCGTTATCGCGTCGCGACACCGGCGTTCTGCGCGGCCACGCGCGCGATCGCCGCCGAGCCCGACTCCACCCTGCGCCGTACGCTGATGCCCGCCTTCGCCGAGGACTGCGCCGGGCCCGACGACAGCGCCGCAGTGCTGCGGGCGGACACACCGGACGCTGCGGTGCTCGCGTATTACGATGAGCGCGACCACATCTCCGGGCGCCCACCCTTCCATCCGCGACTCGAACGCACCGCGCGCGCGGCGATATTGGGCAGGGATGATGCGGTCGCGCGCCGGGCCGCGTTCGTGCTGGCGGAGCTGCATCAAGCCGAGGCCACGGCGACGCTGGAGCGTCTGCATTCGCAGATCCGCGATCAGGACCGCGCCGACGAAGTCGCGATGGCCTTCGCCCGGTCCGACAGCCGCCCCGGCCAGACCCAGTTGCAGCAGGCCTGCACGCGTCGCATCGACGATCCGGTCTGCACCGGCCTACGCAAGCCGCGCAACTCGTCGACGCCGGACGATACCAGGGCCTCCACGCCCGCCGCCCTGGCCCAGGTGCGCGCGCGCATCGATCAACTGCAGGCGCTGGGCTTCGTGCGCGTCGGCGAGGTCGATCCGACCCGGGTCGAAGGTGCGGACGTGGAAGCGGTGCTGCAATCAGCGGGGTATGCGCACTGGTTCGATGTCGAGACCGGTCAGTTCCCGAACTCGCACGACAGCCTGCTGCGCGAGCTGGCCGCCCTGGTGCGCCCTTCGCTGGACGGCGTGGCCTTCGAGGAGACCGCGCCCGAGGACGACGAAGGCCCCTATCAACTGCTCGCCTACGCCGACGGCATGATCTACCGCACCCGCGCCCAGAACCTGGGCGACTGGTACGACGTCGACGCCGTGCTGCGCCTGCTCGATGCGCTGTTGCAGGCGCGCCAATCGCAGGACCGCTACCTGGCGCTGGACACCGGCGATCAGACCCTGATCGTGGTCGGCGGCCCGCGCGCGGCGATCGACGCGGCCCTGAAACAGAAGCTGCTGACGCCGGGCGACCCGGCCGAGGCCGAACACGCGGGCAAGGCCTTCGAGGCGCAGGTGCTGGACAAGCTGCGCGCACAGGGCGAGGCCGCCCGCTAGGCTCGCCGGCAACGGCCCGCCGGCGCGGGCCCTTGCTGCGTTCGCCATCGCCGCGGGCCGGCGCTGCGCTAGACCTGCACCGTCTTCCAGCGCCCGCGCGTGAACAGCCACAGCGTGAACAGGCCCACCGAGGTCTCCGACACGAACACCGCCCAGAACACGCCCGAGTGCTGCCAGCCCAGCGTGATCGCCAGCAGGTAGGACAGCGGAATCTGGATCAGCCAGAAGAACACCACGTTGATCTTGGTCGGCGTCATGGTGTCGCCGGCGCCGTTGAAGGCCTGCACGGTGACCATCCACCAGCCGTAGACGAAGAACGAATACGACAGGATCCGCAGCCACTCCGCGCCGATCGCGATCACCTTGGCGTCTTCGGTGAAGAAGCCGATCAGCTGCTGCGGGAACGCGAAGAACGCCACCGACACGATCACCAGATAGGCCATGTTGTACCAGCCGATGCGCCATACCGAGGCCTCGGCGCGCTCGGGCTGCTCGGCGCCCAGGTTCTGGCCGACCAGCGTGGCCGCCGCGTTGGACATGCCCCAGGCCGGCATCATGGTGAACATCATCAGCCGGATCGCGATGGTGGCGCCGGCCACCGCCTCGCTGCCGACGCTGGCCAGGATGCGCATCAGGAAGATCCACGAGGTCATTGCCACGATCATCTGGCCGATTCCACCCAACGAGGTCCGCACCACGTGCCAGAGCACCGCGCCCTGCCAAGCCAGGTGCGCGGCCGCGACCCGGATGTGCTTGCCGCCGTGGAACAGCACCCACAACTGGAACGCCACGCCCACGCCGCGGCCGATGTTGGTGGCGATCGCCGCGCCCTCGATGCCCAGCGCCGGCACCGGCCCCAGGCCGAAGATCAGCAGCGGACACAGCAGGATGTTCAGGCCGTTGGACAGCCACAGCACGCGCATCGCGATGGCCGCGTCGCCGGCGCCGCGGAAGATCGCGTTGATCACGAACAGCAGCATGATCACCGCGTTGCCGCCCAGCATCCATTGGGTGTAGCGATAGCCGTGCTCGATGCTCCAGGCGTCGGCGCCCATCAGGCGCAATAGGTCCTGGGCGTAGACGATGCCCAGCAACGCCGGCAGCACCGATACCAGCACGGCGACGAAGATCGCCTGCACCGCGGTCACCGCGGCGTCCTCGCGCTTGCCCTCGCCGATGCGGCGCGCGACCAGCGCGGTCACCGCCATCGCCAGGCCCATCGCCACCGCGTACAGCAGGAACAGATAGCTTTCGGTCAGCCCGACCGTGGCCACCGCCGACGGCCCGAGCTTGGCGACGAAGAAGATGTCGACCACCGCGAAGGTGGACTCCAGCACCAGCTCCAGCACCATCGGCACCGCCAGCAGGAACACGGCGCGGCGCAACGGGATCTTGGTGTAATCGGCGTTGGTGCCGCGCAGGGCCTCGCGGACCTCGCTCCACAGCGAGCCGGTGGGAACGTGCGGGGCGGCGGCATCGCCGTCCGGGGAGGTTTGCGGTTGATGGCTCATCGGGACCTGATCCATGCTCGGGGACGGGGGATGGGGGACGGCGGATAGGGACGGCGTGCGGTGGCGAACGACGTAGGTTTATGGGTACGACGAACTGGGGCCGCCGAAATCGACAGGGCATGAGCGGATCGGTCCTGGGGACCCCGCGCGGCCCGGCCACGCATCCGCGCACCCTGCCAGGGTCCCGTCTCAGCGGCCGCGACGCCCCCATTCAGCCGGATCGGCGGGCGCGGCGCCGGCCGCATGAACGCGCCGCATACGCCGCGCGAACCCGGGAACCGGTATACGGCGGCATGTCGATTCCGGCCCCGCCGATTCGTCGCAGGCAGTGAGGGCTACACCTCGTCCAGGAGACCACCATGACCGGCACCGTCCGTTTGCACCGTGTTTTCACCGCCCCCGCCGAGCGCGTATACCGCGCCTTCCTCGATGCGGCCGCCTATGCCAAGTGGCTGCCGCCCGACGGCTTCACCTGCACCGTGCACGAGCTGGACGCGCGGGTCGGCGGCAAGTACCGCATGAGCTTCACCAATTTCACCACCGGCGAAGGCCACAGCTTCGGCGGCACCTACCTGGAGCTGGTGCCGAACGAGCGCATCGTCCACGACGACCGCTTCGAGTCCCCCGATCTGCCCGGCACCATGCTCACCACGATCAGCTTGCGCGCGGTGTCCTGCGGCACCGAACTTTCGGTGGTGCAGGAAGGCATTCCCGACGCGATTCCGCCGGAGCAGTGCTACCTGGGCTGGCAGGAATCGCTGACCCTGCTGGAACGCCTGGTGGAGCCGACGATACCGGGCTGATCGCGACCGCGCGACGCAAACGAAGACGGCCCGAACACCGGGCCGTCCCTTCGCTCGATTCTCACCCG
This sequence comes from Lysobacter sp. CCNWLW3, assembly GCF_036697405.1. Classification (NCBI taxonomy): domain Bacteria; kingdom Pseudomonadati; phylum Pseudomonadota; class Gammaproteobacteria; order Lysobacterales; family Lysobacteraceae; genus Lysobacter; species Lysobacter sp. CCNWLW3. Next base: position 12,346 of record NZ_JBAHWA010000029.1, on the reverse strand, counting down.
AAACCGCTGTAGGAGCGGCGCACGCCGCGACCGCGGGCCAGCCGCGCACGGCGCCGGTTTCGCCGCAGTTGCATCGGCGCGGTCGCGGCTGGCGCCGCTCTTGCAAGGGGCGGCCGCGGCATCCGCGGCCGCCTCCGGCTCACAGCATCGGCAGCTTCAGCCCCTGCTCCTTCGCGCAGGCTTGAGCGATCTCGTAACCCGCATCGGCATGGCGCATCACGCCGGTGCCCGGGTCGTTCCACAGCACGCGCGCGATGCGTCGGTCGGCTTCCTCGCTGCCGTCGCAGACGATGACCACGCCGGAGTGCTGCGAATAGCCCATGCCGACGCCGCCGCCATGGTGCAGCGACACCCAGGTCGCGCCGCCGGCCACGTTGAGCATGGCGTTGAGCAGCGGCCAATCGCTGACCGCGTCGCTGCCGTCGCGCATCGCCTCGGTCTCGCGATTCGGCGAGGCCACGCTGCCGCTGTCGAGATGGTCGCGGCCGATCACCACCGGCGCCTTGAGCTCGCCCTTGCGCACCATTTCGTTGAAGGCCAGGCCGAGTTTGTGGCGCAGGCCCAGGCCGACCCAGCAGATGCGCGCCGGCAGGCCCTGAAAGCTGATGCGCTCCCTGGCCATGTCCAGCCAGCGGTGCAGGTGGGCGTCGTCGGCGATGATTTCCTTGACCTTGGCATCGGTCTTGTAGATGTCCTCGGGATCGCCGCTGAGCGCGACCCAGCGGAACGGGCCGACGCCGCGGCAGAACAGCGGGCGCACGTAGGCCGGCACGAAGCCCGGGAAATCGAACGCGTGCTCGCAACCCACGTCCTGCGCCATCTGGCGGATGTTGTTGCCGTAGTCGAAGGTCGGAATGCCCTGCCGCTGGAACGCGAGCATGGCCTCCACGTGCACGCGCATCGACTGCTTGGCCGCGTCGCGCACGCCTTCGGGGTCGCTCTTCTGCGCGGCCAGCCACTGCTCGACGGTCCAGCCGATCGGCAGGTAACCGTGGACCGGGTCGTGGGCGCTGGTCTGGTCGGTGACCGCGTCCGGACGCACGCCGCGGCGCACCAGTTCGGGCAGCACTTCGGCGGCGTTGCCCAGCAGCGCGATCGACCGCGCTTCGCCGGCCGCGGTGTACTTGGCGATGCGCGCGAGCGCGTCGTCCAGGTCGCTGGCCTGCTCGTCGACGTAGCGCGTGCGCAGGCGCATGTCGATGCTGCTCTGCCGGCATTCGATGTTCAGCGAACAGGCCCCGGCCAGCGATGCGGCCAGCGGCTGGGCGCCGCCCATGCCGCCCAGGCCGGCGGTCAGGATCCACTTGCCCTTGAGGTCGCCGTTGTAGTGCTGGCGGCCCATCTCGACGAAGGTCTCGTAGGTGCCCTGGACGATGCCCTGCGAGCCGATGTAGATCCAGCTGCCGGCGGTCATCTGGCCGTACATCATCAGGCCCTTCTTATCGAGCTCGTTGAAGTGCTCCCAGGTCGCCCAATGCGGGACCAGGTTGGAATTGGCCAGCAGCACGCGCGGCGCGTCGGCGTGGGTCGGGAACACGCCGACCGGCTTGCCCGACTGGATCAGCAGCGTCTCGTTGTCCTCCAGCTCGCGCAGCGAATGCAGGATCGCGTCGAACGAGGGCCAGTCGCGCGCGGCGCGACCGATGCCGCCGTAGACCACCAGCTCGGCCGGGTTCTCGGCCACTTCCGGATCCAGGTTGTTCTGGATCATGCGGTAGGCGGCCTCGCTCAACCACGACTTGCAGGTCTTGTCGCTGCCGCGCGGGGCGCGGATGACACGGGTGGGGTCGTTGCGGCTGGCTGCGGACATGGCGGTTTCCGGCATTCGAGGGTGTGGGAAATTATCGCGCCGCGTTCTCGGCGCCCGCCAGCGCGGGCAGGCCGTGGACGGCGGCCGCGCGCGCGTTTTCGCTGCCAATTGCCGCGCCGGAGGCAAAATGTATACGCTGTATACATGAGTGCGCCCGCCCCCACCGCCCACCGGATCCTGCGCGCCGCGCGCGTGCTGTTCGAACGCGACGGCGCCGATGCGGTCAGCATGCGCCGCGTCGCCGGGGCGGTCGGGATCACGCCGATGGCGATCTACCGCCACTTCCCCAACCGCGAAGCCCTGCTCAAGCGCATCAGCGACGACAGCTTCCAGGAGATCGCCCACCACTGGAGCGCGCGCAACGAAGGCGGCGACGTGATCGCGCGCTTGAAGGCGATCCAGCGCATCTATCTGGACTACGCGCTCGCCCACCCGCACCTGTTCGATCACGCGTTCTCGGCCCGGCGCGAGGACGCGCGGCGCTACCCGGAAGATTTCCTGGCGCGGCGTTCGCCGACCTTGAACGTGGTCGCCGATGTGGTCAGCGAAGCGCAGCAGGCCGGCCTGCTGCGTCAGGACGATGCCTGGGACGTGGCGATGACCTTGTGGGCGCACACCCACGGCCTGATCGCGCTGTATCGCGCCGGCCGTTTCAGCTACGACGAACGCCGCTTCCGCGAGTTCTACGAAGCCTCGCTGGGCCGGCTGCTGGACGGGCTCAGGAGCTGAGCGCGCGGCTGCGCGGACGCTGCGACCGGCGATGCGCGCGGCGCGGATACGAAAACGCCCGGCCGAAGCCGGGCGTTCCTGCCTGCGCGGTGCGAACGGCTCAGTGGATCGACGGATCCAGCTGACGCAGCGCTTCGGCGATATCGGTCTGACCGGTACGGTCGATGTCCTCGCGGCTGTAGACGCGGCCGTTGGCGGCGACGCAGCGCTTGCGGCCCTTGCCGTCGGTGGCGGAACGGTCGCGGATATGCGTGCCGGTCTGGCGCAGGCAGTTGCGGTCGATGTCGGTCTTGGACTTGGTATCGGCCTGGACCTGGGTCTGGCCGCTGCCGTCGGTACGCACCGAAGCATCGGCCCGGACCGAAGTCTGCTGCGCCGAGGCCGCGAAAGCGCAGGCCGCGAGCAGGCTGGCGAGCAATACACGTTTCATGGGAACACCTCGGAATCGCGTTGGGGAATCGCATTGGGGATTCGGCGGCCAAAGCCGTCGCACTTCCACCATACGCCTCCCGGCACGCCTGGAGCGCCCAGCCGAGGTCCGCGTTTAGGCGTTCGTCAGCCTCGTGGACAGGTCGTACGCCGGGCGTCGCGGAACGCCATCGCTTCGGCCGAGGTCACCGGCCTGCCTTCGATGCCGTCGTCGAACAGCACCCGCCAGACGCCGTCGGCATCGCGATGCCAGACCGAATGGAACGTCCCGATCGAAAAGCGTTGCTTGGCGTCGGGTGCGAGGTCCTCGAACAAGGACGGCCCGCTGGACCAGGCCACATCCTTGGCGCCGCCGATGGTCACGCGCGTGGGGTACCACTGCAGCCGCACTGCCTTGCCTTCGACGATGCCGGCCCAGCGTTGGGCGATGGCGTCGCGGCCCCGGGTCGGGCTGGGACGGCTGGCGCCGAACGCCGCGCCGGACTGCAGGTGCGCGGCGAACGCGGCCGCATCGTGGTCGGCCACCGACTGGGCGAAGCTGAGTTCGCGTGCCCAGACCTCGCATTCCTTGGCGCTGAGCACGGGCCCGGGGTTCGGCGGCGGCGGCGGGTTCTCCATCACCGGACTGGGTCCGGTCTGGGCCCCAGCCGGCAGCCCTACGGCCAGGGAGAGTGCGGCGACGGCGTAACGGACGCAGGTACGGCGCACGGCGACTCTCCAGGCAAAAGACCCAGCCACTATCGGCACAGGCCGCACACGTCGCCAGCGGCAGAAGTCATGGCGCCGACCGTCATGCCGACGCCTGGCCGCAATCTGCGCCCGTTATGATCCGGGCATGCGCTCCTATTTCCCGGCGGCCGCGACCGCCCTGCTCGCCCTCCTCCTGACCGCCTGCGCCACCCGCGCTCCGCAACCGGCCGAACCCGTGCCGGTGCTGCTGATTTCGATCGACGGCTTCCGCAACGATTATTTCGAGCGCGGCATCTCGCCCAACCTCGAACGCATCGCCCGCGACGGCGTGCGCGCGGACTGGATGAACCCCTCCTACCCCTCGCTGACCTTCCCGAACCACTACAGCATCGTCACCGGGCTGCGTCCGGACCACCACGGCATCGTCCACAACAGCATGTGGGAAGACGGCCTGGGCGTTTTCCGTGTGGCCGACCGCAAGGCCGTGGGCGATACGCGCTGGTGGGGCGGCGAGCCGATCTGGGTCGGCGCCGAGAAGGCCGGGCTGCGCAGCGCCACCTTGTTCTGGCCCGGCAGCGAGGCGCCGGTGCAGGGCCTGCGGCCGACCCGCTGGCATCCGTTCGACGAAAAGGTTTCGGCCAACGCGCGCGTCGACGAAGTGCTGGGCTGGCTGGGCGAACCCGCGGCGACGCGGCCGCGCGTGATCACCCTGTACTTCGACGCGCTGGACAAGGCCGGTCACGAACACGGCCCGGATTCGGCCGAGGCGAACGAAGCGATCGTCACCATCGACGCCGCGATCGGCCGCCTGCTGGACGGCCTGGCCGCGCGCGATCGGCTCGAACGGGTCAACCTGATCGTGGTGTCGGACCACGGCATGGCCACGGTCGCGCCCGGCCATGCGATCGCGGTCGAGGACATGGTGTCGATGCAAGAGGCGGCCGTGGTCTCGATCGGGCAGTCGATCGGCATCGTGCCCAAGCCCGGTCAGGAAGCGGCGGTGGCGGCGAAGCTGATCGGCCGCCACGAACACTACGAGTGCTGGCGCAAGCAGGACCTGCCCGCGCGTTGGCATTACGGCACGCATCCGCGCGTGCCGGCGATCGTGTGCCAGATGGACGAGGGCTGGGACGCGATCCAGCGCTCGGCGCTGGACCAACGTCCGAACGCGAGTCGCGGTTCGCACGGTTACGATCCGGCGCTGCCGTCGATGCGCGCGATTTTCCTCGCGCGCGGCCCGGCGTTCCGGCGCGGCGCGCGCCTGCCCGCGTTCGACAACGTCGACGTCTATCCGCTGCTGACGCGTCTGGTCGGCATCCGTCCGGCGCGCAACGACGGCGACATCGCGCCGCTGCTGCCGGCGCTGCGCGAGCCAGCCGCGCGGCCTTAACGGACCTCGATCTTCCAGGCCAGGCTGCGCACCGGCGGCACGTCCTTCTCCCAGGCCCGGCGATAGTCCATGCGCAATTCGCCCTGGCCCTTGGCGACGGCGCGGAAGCGCCAGGTCTGGGTGCCGCCACCGCCGACCAGGCCGGGATTGGACAAGGCCATCGACGGCTCGCCGGCCTGCTCCAGGGTGCCGGCCGCGGCGGCCTGATCGACGATCCAGCCGTAACCGGTGCTGGCATTCGCCTCGACCTTGACCACCACCGTTTCGCCCACGCTCAACACCACCGGTGCGGCGCTATCGGCCTGGCTCAGCACGCGCTCGGCGGAGGATGCCGGCGCATTCGCGCTGGCGCAGGCGGCCAGGCTCAGCGCCAGGGCGCAGCCGGCAAACAGACGACGATGATTCATGGCGGAGCTCCCTGCTCGTTCGGTGGCGCGGAGTATGCATCGCGGCCCCCGACAGCGGCGTGACGCGGCCGCCGCCGGGCCTCCACGTCCATGTCCGAATCCGGCGAGTCCGGCCCCCGGGACGGTGCTAGCCTGAGCTCCATGCCGACCTACCCCGCCCCCGCCGCTCAGGACAGCCTGCCGCACTGGCGCGTCTGCGAGCAGGCACGCCTGAGCCGCGATCCGCGCTTCGACGGCCTGTTCTTCACCGCCGTCACCAGCACCCGCATCTACTGCCGGCCGGTCTGCCCCGCGCCCGCGGCCAAGCGCGAGAACGTCATCTATTACGGCAACGCGGCCGCGGCCGAGGCCGCCGGTTTCCGCCCCTGCCTGCGCTGTCGTCCCGAACTCTCGCCCGGCGACGGCGCCTGGCGCCGCGGCGATGCCGCGGTCGCGCGCGCGCTCAAGCTGATCGATCAGGGCCTGCTCGCCGAGCACCCGCTGTCGGCGCTGGCCGAACGCGTGGGCCTGGGCGAACGGCAACTGCGGCGCTTGTTCGTCGAACGCCTGGGCGCGGCGCCGATCGGCGTGCACGGCACGCGCCGGCTGCTGTTCGCCAAGCAGTTGCTGACCGAAACCGCGCTGCCGATCACCGAAGTCGCGATGGCGGCCGGCTTCGGCAGCCTGCGCCGCTTCAACGCCACCTTCCTGGAGGCCTATCGCATGGCCCCGCGCGATCTGCGCCGGCGCCCGAACGAGAACGGCGGCGCCGGCGACGACACCCTGACCCTGCGCCTGGGCTATCGGCCGCCGTACGACTTCGCCACCATGCTCGACTTCCTGCGCGGCCGCGCCCTGCCCGGCGTGGAGAGCGTCGACGAACGCAGCTATGCGCGCGTGATCGGCCCGATCGAGCGGCCGGGCTGGCTGCGGGTGAGCGCATGGCCCGGCGGCGAGCACGCGCTGAAGCTGGAACTGCACGGGCCGGCACCGTCGCGCCTGCTGGAGATCATCAACCGCCTGCGCCGCATGTTCGATCTGGACGCCGATCCGAACGCGATCGCCGACGCGCTGTCGGTGGACCCGCGCCTGCGCCCGCTGCTGAAGCGGCGCCCGGGCCTGCGCCTGCCCAGCGGCTGGGACGGTTTCGAGATCGCGGTGCGCGCGATCCTGGGCCAGCAGGTCAGCGTCGCCGCCGCGCGCACGCTGGCTGCGCGCCTGGCCCAGCGTTACGGCCAGGCGCTGCCGCATCCGTTCGCGCCGGGGCTGGAACATCTGTTCCCGACTCCGGAAGCGCTGGTCGACGCCGACCTGAGCCAGATCGGCCTCACCCGCGCGCGCGCCGAGACCGTGCGCACGGTCGCGCGCGCCCTGCTCGACGGCCGCGTCGACAGCGGCGTGGGCTTCGGCGCCGAACGCACCCTGGACGATTTCGCCGCGCGCTGGGTCGCCCTGCCCGGCATCGGCCCCTGGACCGCGAACTACATCGCGATGCGCGCGCTGGGCCACCCCGACGCCTTCCCGGCCGACGACCTGGTGCTGCAGAAGGCCGTGCCCGAAGACGGCAGCCGCATGAGCGCCAAGGCGCTGATCGCACGCGCCGAGGCCTGGCGCCCGTGGCGCGCGTACGCGGTGATCCACCTGTGGCGCGATTCGATGGGCGCGCCCAAACCCGTCGCCGCGCCGATCGCGCCGCGCACGCGCCGCCGCGCGCAGGGCGCGGCCGAACTGAGGAGCGAGGTCGAATGAGTCCGTATCGCCGTGAGCGCACGCGCTGCGTCGCCGCCACGAGGGCCCCGATCGCGAGGCCCAACGCATGAGCCGGATCCGTCTCAAGGACGGCGCGATCACCTACCGGCACATCCCCAGCCCGGTGGGCCGGCTGCTGCTCGCCAGCGGCGAGGACGGCCTGCGCCTGATCGAATTCGAAGCGCCCTGGCACCCGGCCTGGGTCGACGCGCGTTGGCAGCAGGGCGACAACGCCTTGCTGCGGGAAACCCAGAAACAGCTGGACGAATACTTCGCCGGCAGGCGCCGCGAATTCGACCTGCCGCTGGCCCCGCACGGCACCGCATTCCAGCTGCAATGCTGGCGCACGCTGGCGCTGATCCCCTGGGGCGAAACCTGGAGCTACGGCCAGATGGCGCGGCACATGGGCCAGGCCAGCGCGATGCGCGCGGTCGGCGCCGCCAACGGCCGCAATCCACTGCCCATCGTCCTGCCCTGCCACCGCGTGATCGGCGCCGACGGCAGCCTCACCGGCTTCGGCGGCGGCCTGCCGACCAAGCGCTTCCTGCTGGAACTCGAGGGCGCGCTGGCCCCGGCGAACGATTTGTTCGGTTAAGCGCCGCGCGTCTCCAGCTACCGGCCCCAGTGGGAGCGGCGTGAGCCGCGATCGCGAGAGCACATTTTCGACGAATGTCGCGACGCGTGACCGAACGCCTCCTTGCGTGGGCGTTCACGCTTGAATGCGTTGGGGATCGTCAGCTTCGTCGCGCGTTGCAATTGCGCGATCGCGGCTCACGCCGCTCCCACAGGAAGCAGATCGCGGGCACAGGCTCGCTCAGGCGGTCTCCAGCAGCACCCGCATCGCGCGCCGATACGCCGCGGCGACCGCATCGCGATCGCGGTGGCGGCCCTCGGCGACGAGGCGGCGGCCGCCGACCCAGGTTTCGCGCACGGCGGGGCGGTTGCCGCTGAACATCCAACGGTCCAGCGCATCTTCGTCGCGCGCGCCGGCGAACAAGGGCGCGTCGGTGTCCAGCACCAGCGCATCGGCGTACTCGCCGACCGCGAGCCTGCCGATCGCGTGCCCGGTCGAGGCCGCTGCGCTGGCCGCGACATCGCGCATCAGGGTGTCGCCGACACTGGGCGAATCCGCGTCCACCGCGATGTTGCGCCGGCGCGTGATCAGGCGCTGGCCGTACTCCAGCCAGCGCAGTTCCTCGATCGGCGACACCGAGATATGCGAGTCGGAACCCACGCCCCAGCGCCCGCCCGCATCCAGGTAATCGCGCAAGGGGAACAGGCCGTCGCCGAGATTGGCCTCGGTGGTGGTGCAGATCGCCACCGTCGCGCCGCTGCGCGCGATCGCGCGGGTTTCCGCGTCGTCCAGATGGGTGGCATGGACCAGGGTCCAACGTTCGTCGACATCGGCGTGGTCGTACAGCCAACGCACCGGCCGCGCCTTGCGCACCGCCATGCAGTCCTCGACCTCGGCGACCTGCTCGGCGATGTGGATGTGCACGCGGCTGTCGGCCGGCAGCGCCGCCAGGGTCTGTGCCATCGCCTGCGGCGGTACCGCGCGCAGGCTATGCAGCGAGCAGCCGATGCGCAGTCCGTGGCCGGCGTCGCCGCGCAGGCGCTGCAGCAGGTCCAGGTAGTCCTCGACTTGGTGGCCGAAACGGCGCTGGCGTTCGCTCAGCGGCCGCTCGTCGAAACCGCCGGTCATGTACAACACCGGCAGCAGGGTCAGGCGGATGCCGGTGTCGCGCGCCGCGGCGATCAGCGCGCGCGACATCGCCGCCGGATCGTCGTAGCGGCGGCCGTCCGGCGCGTGGTGCAGGTAGTGGAATTCGCAGACCGTGGTGTAGCCGGCCTCCAGCATCTCGACGTAGAGCTGCGAAGCCACCGCGTACAGGGTCTCGGGCGTGAAACCAGCCGCGAAGCGGTACATGGTCTCGCGCCAGGTCCAGAAGCTGTCGCGCGGATCGGTCTGGCGTTCGGCCATGCCGGCCATCGCGCGCTGGAACGCATGCGAATGCAGGTTGGCGATGCCGGGCACGATGCGCTGCGTGCTGCCGGTGGGCTGGGCGCCGTCCAGGGCGAGGATGCGGCCGTCGTCGTCCAGGCGAAGTCCGGTGTCGTGGCGCCAGCCGGCGGGGGTCCAGAGCGTGGTCGCGTCGAGATTCTCCATGGCTGCGATTCTACAGACCCGCTCTGCCTGCGCGATCCGCGGACGCCTGTGTCCGGCGCGCTCGGGAGCGCCGCATCGGCAAACCCGATGGCGCTCCCCTCACGGCGCGCTCGCGCCTGCGCTGCCGCGGCTCCGCTAGAATCGGTCCATGAGCCGCCCCGATCCCTCCGCCGCCTCCGTCGGCGACGCCGCGACACCGCTGGACCCGCCCCTGGACGGACTGATCGTCGGCGCCTCGCTGGCGACGCTGGATTCGGCCGACGGCTACGGCGAGATCGCCGACGCCGCCCTGGGCTGGCGCGACGGCATCCTGCGCTATGTCGGTCCGCGTGCGGACCTGCCCGGCGACCCGGCCGCGTTGGCCAAGCAGGTGATCGTCGCCGACGGCTGGATCACCCCCGGCCTGGTCGATTGCCACACCCACCTGGTGTTCGCCGGCGACCGCGCGCGCGAGTTCGAACTGCGCCTGCAGGGCGCGAGTTACGAAGAGATCGCGCGCAACGGCGGCGGTATCGTCTCGACCGTGCGCGCCACCCGCGCCGCCGACGAAGACGAACTGCTGCGGCAATCGCTGCCGCGCGCGCAGGCGCTGATCGGCGACGGCGCGACCACTCTGGAAATCAAGTCCGGCTACGGCCTGGACTACGAGCACGAGCGCAAGATGCTGCGCGTGGCGCGCCGCATCGGCGAGATCCTGGGCGTGAGCGTGCGCACCACCTACCTGGGCGCGCACGCGCTGCCGCCCGAATACGCCGGCCGCGCCGACGACTACATCGCCGCGGTCTGCGGCTGGATGCGGCCGCTGCACGAAGAAGGCCTGGTCGACGCGGTCGACGCGTTCTGCGAGGGCATCGGTTTCAGCCCGGTGCAGACCCGGCGCGTGTTCGAGACCGCGCGCGCGCTCGGGCTGCCGGTCAAGCTGCACGCCGACCAACTCAGCGACCTCGGCGGCGCCGCGCTGGCGGCCGAATTCTCCGGCCTGTCGGCCGACCATGTCGAATACACCTCGCAGGCCAGCGTGCGCGCGATGGCCGAGCACGGCACGGTCGCGGTGCTGCTGCCCGGCGCCTTCCACGTGCTGCGCGAAACCCGCCTGCCGCCGCTGGACGCCTTCCGCGAACACGGCGTGGCCATGGCCGTGGCCACCGACTGCAACCCCGGCACCTCGCCGCTGCAGTCGCTGCGCCAAGCGATGCAGCTGGCTTGCACGCACTTCCGCCTGACCCCGCTGGAAGCGCTGCGCGGCGCGACCGCGCACGCCGCGCGCGCGCTGGGCTGCGAGGATCGCGGCGCCTTGCGCGTGGGCGCACGCGCCGATTTCGTGCGCTGGCGCATCGGCCACCCGTCCGAGCTGTGCTACTGGCTGGGCGGCGCGCTCGCGGGCGAGGTCTACGCCGGCGGGCACCGCGTCGCCGGCGCCTGCTGAACATCGCCTTCCCTTCCCTATCGCACGAGGTTTCCGCATGCGCTCTCTGCTCGTCGTCGCCTGTACCCTCGCCCTGTTCGCCGGCGGCGCCCGCGCCGACGAGGCCCTGAGCCCGTCGCAGAAACTCGCGCGCGCCGCGACCATCGTCGATACCCACATCGACGCGCCGACCGAGCTGCTCAAGCATTGGAACGATCTCGGCCTGGACTCGCCCAAGGTCGAATTCGACTATCCGCGCGCGCGCCAGGGCGGCCTCGACGTGGCCTTCATGTCGATCTACACCTCGCCCGAACAAGACAAGGACGGCAGCGCCTGGCAGGTCGCCAGCACCCAGATCGACGCGGTCGAGGCCATGGTCGGCCGGCATCCGGACAAGTTCGCGATCCTGCGCTCGCCACAGGACTACGCGCGCCTGATCGACGGCGGCCGCGTGCTGTTGGCGCTGGGCATGGAGAATGGCGCGCCGATCGGCGACGACCTCGCGCGCCTGCGCCAGTTCCACGCCCGCGGCGTGCGCTACATCACCCTCGCCCACAGCCATAGCAACCGCATCGCCGACGGCTCCTACAGCCTGGATCGGCCGTGGAAGGGCCTGAGCCCGTTCGGTCTGGAAGTGGTCGCCGAGATGAACCGGCTGGGCATCATGGTCGACGTCTCGCACCTGACCGACGACGCCACCCGCGCCGCGCTCGCGGCCAGCCGCGCGCCGGTGATCGCCAGCCATTCCGGCCTGCGTCATTTCACTCCCGACTTCGAACGCAACCTCAGCGACGAGCTCGCCCTGGCGATCGCCAAGAAGGGCGGCGTGGTCCAGATCACCTTCGGCAATGCCTTCGTCGACCCCAAGACCGCGGGCGAGACCACCGCCTATTTCCGCGCGCGTCCCGTGTTCGACCGCGAACAGGCCGCCGCGGTCGCGCGCGGCCAGAAGCCGCGCACGGTCGAGGAGTTCGACCGCGAATGGGAGCGCGCTCATCCGCCACTGGCGCACCCGGTCAAGATCGACGCGGTGCTGGACCAGATCGACTACGCGGTGAAGCTGCTGGGCGCCGACCACGTCGGCATCGGCTCCGACTTCGACGGCGTCGGCGGCGCCCTGCCCGAAGGCCTGCGCAGCGTCGCCGACTACCCCAACCTGGTCGCCGGCCTGCAGGCGCGCGGGCACAAGGACGAGGACATCCGCAAGATCCTGGGCGAGAACCTGTTGCGGGTGTGGCGCGAGGTGGAACAGGTGGCCGCGACTGAGAAGTGAGGCGGGCGGATTGCGTCCAGTTGCCCGGCGCAGCGGCCCTCGCCCCAACCCTCTCCCGCACGCGGGAGAGGGAGCAGATTCGCGAGCAACATAAATAACGCCAGCCGCCTGCCGGCCGTTGCTGTTGCTGTTGCCGTTGCCGTTGCTGTTGCTGTTGCTGTTGCTGTTGCTGTTGCTGTTGCCCGGCATTGGAATCCATAGCCCCGCACCCACGCGAGCAACCGTAGACCCGAAGGGTGGTGCGCAGGACGCGCGCCGTTTTTCGAATGGACAAGGATGTCCATTCGAAAAATCCCGGCGCCAGCCAAGCACTCGCAA
>NZ_JBAHWA010000028.1:0-27053 GCF_036697405.1 Lysobacter sp. CCNWLW3 | reverse complement strand
ATGCAGAGCAAAAGCAACGGCGAATCTCCCGACGCGCCCGGCCAGCGCCGTAGCCGCAGTTCGCGATCGCGGCTCACGCCGCTCCCACAGAAAGCCGTGCCTACTGAAACCAACCCGACTGAAACCAACCCGGACGAAGTTCCCACAGAAAGCCGTCCCCTTCGGAACCGGCGACGTGGCCGGAATTCGCGGTCGCGGCTTGCGCCGCTCCTACAGGGAGCTTGGGGCAGAGAACGTGACCCGCACGCGCAACGGGCGGAAGCCGTTGATCCAGAGCAAACGAACCCCCGGCACGCAGCGCGTACCGGGGGTTCGTCGTATGCCGCACATCATCGCCCTGCGCCCGTCCCAACAGGACATAGCGCCGCATCGACGCATCGACGCGATCAGACGATGGTCAGCGTCACATCGATATTGCCGCGGGTCGCGTTCGAGTACGGGCACACCTGGTGCGCCTTCTCGACCAGCGCCTCAGCCTGCTCGCGCGACAGGCCCGGCAGCGAGATCTTGAGTTCGGCCTGGATGCCGAAACCGGCCGGGATCGGGCCGATGCCGACGGCGCCTTCGATCGAGGTATCGGCCGGCAGCGCGATCTTTTCCTTGCCGGCGACGAACTTCAGCGCGCCGATGAAGCAGGCCGAATAGCCGGCCGCGAACAGCTGCTCGGGGTTGGTGCCGTCGCCGCCGGCGCCGCCGAGTTCGCGCGGGGTGGTCAGCTTGACGTCGAGGACGTTGTCGGAGGAAACGGCGCGGCCGTCGCGGCCACCGGTGGCGGTGGCATGGGCGGTGTAGAGGACTTGGTCGAGGGACATGGAATGGCTCCTGCGTGGGGTTCGGGCGGGTTCGTGGTGGGCGAAACCGTCGCCGGTTTCGTAAACGTGGTTCGTGGGGCGTTAGCGAAAGCGATCGGAAACCGGCGCGCTCAGGCGTGCCGCATCAAGTTGGCGCGCAGCGATTCCAACTGCGATTTCATCGAGCCGAGCTGTTCGGGCGCGCAACCGGCGGCGCCGAAGATGCCCATCGGCACCGCGCGCGCCGGCTGTTCCAGCGCGCGGCCGGCCTCGGTCAGGGCGATGATCACCTGGCGCTCGTCGGCCTGGGCGCGGGTGCGGCTGATCAGGCCCGCGCCCTGCAGGCGCTTGAGCAGCGGCGTCAGGGTGGCCGAGTCCAGGAACAGGCGTTCGCCGATCTCCGACACCGTGACCTGGTCGCGCTCCCACAGCACCATCATCACCAGGTACTGCGGGTAGGTCAGCCCCAGGCCCGACAGCAGCTTGCGGTAGACCTTGGTCAGCGCCAGCCCGGTCGAGTACAGGGCGAAGCAGAGCTGGTCGTCCAGTTTCAGCGAGGCCTGCGGAGCGGCGGAGGTCGGCGTGGGGGTGTGCGGCTTCATGGGGCGCAATTTACATTGCGTGCTATTTAATTGCAAGCTATTTTATTAATGAATTATGAATACTGGCCTGCCTGGCTCTCTGTGGGAGCGGCGTAAGCCGCGATTGCCTCCCAGGCCACGCCGCCGCTCGGCTCCCGCGATCGCGGCCTACGCCGCTCCCACAGAAAGCGCCCAGACCGCCGTCGCGCCGGATCGCCCTCCACACCGGCGCCGCTTCATCCGTCTCAAGCTTTGCGACCCGTTCCGCGTACAAGTACGCACCCGAACACGCACGAGCCGCTCACCGCGCTCGCGTACACTCGGCGCCCATTGCGCTGGCGGCGAAGGCTGCCGGCGCTGCACTCGTTTTGGCCCGAGGCCGCGACGAGCGCCTCCGCCCTCACCGATTCCGCCGTCCGCACCCCACCGATGCCCAAGTCCCCGTTCTCCGCTCCGCCGCTGCCCAAGGCCGGTCAGCAACGCGCCTGGTGGCGCGCTCCTGCTTCGCCGTCCGCGCTGGCCTTCCACCTGGCCGCCGCCGCGGCCGCGCACGCCGGCCCGCTGCTCGCGATCGCGCGCGACAACCACGCCGCGCACCAGTTGGAATCCGACCTGCGCACCCTGCTCGGCGGCGACGAGGCGATCCCGGTGCTGCCGTTCCCGGACTGGGAAACCCTGCCCTACGACCAGTTCAGCCCGCATCCGGACATCGTCTCCCAGCGTCTGGCCGCGCTGCATCGCTTGCCGAGCCTGCAACGCGGCATCGTGGTGGTGCCGGTGCAGACCCTGCTGCAACGCCTGGCGCCGCTGAAGCACGTGGTCGGCGGCAGCTTCGACGTGCGCGTCGGCCAGCGCCTGGACATGGACGCGGAGAAGCGACGCCTGGAATCGGCCGGCTATCGCAACGTGCCGCAGGTGCTGGACCCGGGCGATTTCGCGGTGCGCGGCGGCCTGCTCGACGTCTATCCGATGGGCGCCGATTCGCCGTTCCGGGTCGAGCTGCTCGACGACGAGATCGAGACCATCCGCGCCTTCGATCCGGAATCGCAGCGTTCGCTGGACAAGATCGAGGCGGTGCGCCTGCTGCCCGGCCGCGAAGTGCCGCTGGACGAGGCCTCGCTCAAGCGCGCGCTGGACGCGCTGCGCGACCGCTTCGATCTGGATACGCGCCGCAGCGGTCTGTACCAGGACCTGAAGGCGGGCATCGCGCCGTCGGGCATCGAGTACTACCTGCCGCTGTTCTTCAGCGAAACCGCGACCCTGTTCGACTACCTGGGCGCCAGCGCGCTGCCGGTGCTGGGCGAAGGCGCGCTGGAAGCCGCCGAACAATTCTGGCTGCACACCGGCGAGCGCTACGAGCAGCGCCGCCACGACCTGGAACGCCCGCTGCTGGCGCCCGACGCGCTGTACCTGTCGCCGGACGCGCTGCGCGAACGCCTCAATCGCGGCGACCGGGTCGAGGTCTGCGGCGAAGGCCACCCGCAGCGCGAGCGCGCGGTCGCCCTGGGCGACCAGCCCGCGCCGGCGCTGCCGGTCGCGGCCAAGGACGCCGCGCCCGCGCAGGCCTTGAAATCCTTCCTGGCGAACTATCCCGGCCGCGTGCTGATCGCCGCCGACAGCGCCGGCCGCCGCGAAGCGCTGCTGGAACTGCTGCAGGCCGCCGAGTTGCGCCCGCAGGTGCTGAGCGACTGGCGCTCCTTCGCCGACGGCAGCGCGCGCTTCGCAATCGCGGTGGCGCCGCTGGACGACGGCTTCGCGCTCACCGAACCGGCCCTGGCCGCGCTGACCGAACGCCAGCTGTTTCCCGACCGCGCCTCGCAACCGCGCCGGCGCAAGCGCGTCGGGCGCGAGCCCGAAGCGATCATCCGCGACCTGGGCGAGCTGTCCGAGGGCGCGCCGATCGTGCACGAGGACCACGGCGTCGGCCGCTACCGCGGCCTGGTCGTGCTGGAAGCCGGCGGCCAGCCCGGCGAATACCTGGAAATCGAATACGCCAAGGGCGACCGCCTGTACGTGCCGGTCGCGCAGCTGCACCTGATCAGCCGCTATTCCGGCGCCTCGGTCGAGACCGCGCCGCTGCATTCGCTGGGCGGCGAGCAATGGAGCAAGGCCAAGAAGAAGGCCGCCGAAAAGGTCCGCGACGTCGCCGCCGAACTGCTGGAGATCCAGGCCAAGCGCCAGGCCCGCGCCGGCCTGGCCCTGGACGTGGACCGCGCCATGTACGAGCCGTTCGCGGCCGCGTTTCCGTTCGAGGAAACCCCGGACCAGCACGCCGCGATCGAAGGGGTGATCCGCGACCTGGGCAGCAGCCAGCCGATGGACCGCGTGGTCTGCGGCGACGTCGGCTTCGGCAAGACCGAAGTGGCGGTGCGCGCGGCCTTCGTCGCCGCCGCGGCCGGCAAGCAGGTCGCGGTGCTGGTGCCGACCACCCTGCTGGCCGAACAGCACTACCGCACCATGCGCGACCGCTTCGCCGACTGGCCGCTGCGCGTGGAAGTGCTGTCGCGCTTCAAGACCGCCAAAGAGATCAAGGCCGAACTGGAGAAGCTGGCCGAGGGCAAGATCGACGTGATCGTCGGCACCCACCGCCTGCTGCAGCCGGACGTGCGCTTTCCCGACCTGGGCCTGGTGATCGTCGACGAGGAGCAGCGCTTCGGCGTGCGCCAGAAGGAAGCGCTGAAGGCGCTGCGCGCCAACGTGCACCTGCTGACCCTGACCGCGACCCCGATCCCGCGCACGCTCAACATGGCCATGGCCGGCCTGCGCGACCTGTCCATCATCGCCACCCCGCCCGCGCACCGCTTGGCGGTGCAGACCTTCGTGGTGCCCTGGGACGATGCGCAGTTGCGCGAGGCCTTCCAGCGCGAGCTCGCGCGCGGCGGCCAGGTCTACTTCCTGCACAACGACGTCGAGAGCATCGGCCGCATGCAGCGCCAGCTGCAGGAGCTGGTGCCGGAGGCGCGCATCGGCGTGGCCCACGGCCAGATGGCCGAGCGCGAGCTGGAACGGGTGATGCTGGATTTCCACAAGCAGCGCTTCAACGTGCTGTTGGCGACCACCATCATCGAATCGGGCATCGACATCCCCAACGCCAACACCATCATCATGAACCGCGCCGACAAGTTCGGCCTGGCCCAGATGCACCAGCTGCGCGGCCGCGTCGGCCGCTCGCACCACCGCGCCTACGCCTACCTGGTGGTGCCGGACAAGCGTTCGATCACCCCCGACGCGCGCAAGCGCCTGGACGCGATCGCGGCCATGGACGAACTCGGCGCCGGCTTCACCCTGGCCACCCACGACCTGGAAATCCGCGGCGCCGGCGAATTGCTGGGCGAGGATCAGAGCGGGCAGATGGCCGAGGTCGGCTTCAGCCTGTACACCGAGCTGCTGGAACGCGCGGTGCGTTCGATCCGCCAGGGCAAGCTGCCCGACGCGGATTCGGTCGAGGCGCGCGGCGCCGAGGTCGAATTGCATATCCCGGCGCTGATCCCCGACGACTACCTGCCCGACGTGCACACCCGCCTGACCCTGTACAAGCGCATCAGCGGCGCGCGCGACGTCGACGCCCTGCGCGAGCTGCAGGTCGAGATGATCGACCGCTTCGGCCTGCTGCCGGACGCAGCCAAGCATCTGTTCGCGGTGGCCGAGCTCAAACTGGCCGCGACCGAGCTGGGCATCCGCAAGCTCGACCTGGGCGAGAAGGGCGGACGCGTGCAGTTCGTCGAGAAGCCGAACGTGGATCCGATGGCGGTGATCCGCCTGATCCAGACCCAGTCCAAGCTCTACCAGATGGACGGCGCCGACAAGCTCAAGATCAAGCTCGACCTGCCCGACGCGCCCGCGCGCCTGGCCGCGGCCAAGGGCCTGCTGACGGTGCTGCGTCAGGCGGCCTGATCCGACGACACGCGGTGCGGTTATCGCCGCTCCCTACGAAACCCGTAGGGTGCGGTGAGCCGCAGGCGAACCGCACCATCGCATCCCTCCGCGCCCCGCGCCGATACGGTTGCCACCGCACCACCGCACCATCGCGCGATTCCGACATCGCGACCAACGGCTCATCGGCGCGCCGATCCTGGCCTCCACCATTCCGGCGTACGATGCGGTGCCCTCTCCCGCCATCGCCCCGGTATCGCGCATGAACGAACTCCTGTCGACCCGCACCACGCTCACCCTGGCGGCCGCCGAGCGCATCGCCCGCGCCGCCGAGGAGCGCGCCGTCGCCGACGGCGCGAGCGTGTCGATCGCGGTCGTCGACGATGCCGGCCGCCTGCTGCTGTTCAAGCGCATGGACGGCACGCCCAACTCCAGCGTCGAGGTCGCGATCCGCAAGGCCGAGCACGCCGCCAACTACCGCCGCGACAGCGTGTTCCACCAGGACCTGCTGGTCCAGGGCCACCAGGTGGTGCTGGGCCTGCCGCACAGCCTGCCGATCGAAGGCGGCGTGCGCCTGCAGCGCGGGGGCGAGTACCTCGGCGCGATCGGCGTGTCCGGCGCGCCCTCGGCCCAGGACGGCGAGATCGCGCGCGCCGGCGCGCGGTTGCTGGAGGCCTGAGCCGATGCGTATGCCCGCCTTGAACATGCTGTCGCCGCTGCTGGCGCTGTGCGTGCTGGCTGGCTGCGCGAGTTCGCCGCCGCAGCCGGCGGCCGCGCTCGAATTCGTGCTGGTGCGCCACGCCGAAAAGGCCGACGACGACCCGCGCGATCCCAACCTCAGCGCCGCCGGCCACGAACGCGCGCAACGCCTGGCCGCGAGCCTGGCGCACGATCCGCTGCAGGCCGCCTACGCGACCGCGTACAAGCGCACCCGGCAAACCGCCGAACCGTCGGCCCGCGCCCACGGCCTGGCGGTGAGCGGCTACGACGCCAAACTGCCCGCGGCCGAATTCGCCGCCCGGTTGCGCCGCGAGCACGCGCGCGGCCGGGTGCTGGTGGTCGGCCACAGCAACACCGTGCCGGAGATCGCCGCGGCTTTGTGCGCCTGCAAAGTCGCGCCGATGGCGGAAGGCGAGTTCGACCGCCGCCTGTCCATCACGTTCGACCGCGCCGGCCAGGCCCGCCTCGGCGAAAGCCGCTACTGATGGCGCACGCCGCGCTGCCGCCGTGGGACGGCGACGTCGCGGCCGCGCGCGCCTTGCAGGAAACCCTGGCGCGCGGGGTCGTGCTGGAGGATCGCTACCCCAGCCCGCTGCGCCGCATCGCCGGTTTCGATGTCGGCTTCGAAGACGAGGGCGCGACCACGCGCGCGGCCGCGGTGCTGCTCGATGCCGACACCCTGCAGCCGCTGCGCCAGCAGGTCGCGCGCATCCCGACCCGCATGTCCTATCTGCCCGGCCTGTTGAGCTTCCGCGAACTGCCGGCCCTGTTGGCTGCGCTGGAATCGTTGGACGAGACGCCGGACCTGGTCTTCGTCGACGGCCATGGCATCGCCCATCCGCGCGGGCTGGGCATCGCCGCGCATTTCGGCGTGGTCACCGGACTGCCCAGCATCGGCGTGGCCAAGAAGGTGCTGGTCGGCCGCCACGAGGAACCCGGACCGGAACGCGGCGACCGCGCGCCGCTGCTGTATCGCGGCCGCACGATCGGCCAGGTGCTGCGCAGCAAGCCGCGGTGCCGGCCGCTGATCGTCTCGCCCGGCCATCGGGTGTCGATGGCCAGCGCGCTCGCCCTGACCCTGGCCTGTCTGCGCGGCTACCGCCTGCCCGAACCGACCCGCCTGGCCGATCGCCTGGCCTCGCGCCGCGACCGCGCCTGAGGCGCGGCTCGCCACGCATTCGCCGCTGCGCACAGGACACCGGCTCGGCGCAGCCCGGCCACGCTTCGGCGCCACGGTGCGGCCTGCGCGTGTGCGCACGAATCGCCGCTCGTCTAAGCTCGGCGAACATGGCGCAACGGGACAAGGAATTCCGACGATGCAAGGCGTGTTGTTCGTGACCGCATTGCTGGCCTACGCCGGCACCTACCTCCTCAGCGCCCACTTCGCCCGCGGCCTGCTCGGCGCCGGCTCCGAGGCCTTCCTGCCCCGCTTGATCGGCTTGGCCGCGCTGGCCCTGGCGACCCTGGCCTTCGTGTTCTGGGCCCAGGTCACCTTCGTCGATTCGCAGTTGCTCGCCGCGCCCGATCCGATCGCGCACGGCCGCTATGCGCAGCGCGTCATGGGCCTGTCGCTGGCCCCTGCGGCCGTGGTCGCCCTGGGCGCGCTGGTGCTGGGCTGGCGCACCCGGCGCGCATACCGCGCGCAGGTCCGCCAAGCCGAGGGCGCCGCCGCGCAGCGGTGAACGCGGCGTCGCGGCGCGCGCGCCGGCGTCGGTTACGATCCGGACATCCCGTATCGAGCCCGCCGCCATGAGCCGTCTGTTCGCCGCCCTGCTTTCGCTCACCGCCCTGTCCGCCTGCGCCAGCGGCGGCTCCGGCGCCTCCGCCGGCGGCGGCCTCAACCCGACCCTGAAACCCGGCGAGCGCATCGCCCTGAGCGACCGCTCGCAACTGCGCTACCTGGGCGTGAGCAACGACTCGCGCTGCCCGCCGAACGTGCAGTGCATCCGCGCCGGCGACGCCGACGTGAATTTCGAATTCGCGCCGGTCGCGGGCGCCGTGCAGCCGCTGACCTTCAACACCGAACGCGCGACCGTGCTGAGCGCGGGCGCCTGGACCATCGAGCTGACCGGCTTGGCGCCCGGCGACGCGCCGGCGGCCACGCTCAAGATCGCCGCCGCGCCCTGAGGCGTGCCGGCCTCGCGGCGTCCAAGCCTCGGCGCCGCAACAGGCCGTTGCGCGCAAGGCGCGTCCGCGCCGCGAACCCCGTGACAAGCTAGCGCCTCCCATCCGCGCAGCCAGAGAGCCACGCCATGAGCACCATCGTCGCCCCCCGCGTCCACGACCTCGGCGGTTTCCAGGTCCGCCGCGCCGTGCCTTCGATCCAGGCGCGCTCGGTGGGGCCGTTCGTGTTCGTCGACCACATGGGACCGGCGCTGTTCGAGCCCGGCCGCGGCATCGACGTGCGTCCGCATCCGCACATCGGCCTGGCCACGGTCACCTTCCTGTGGTCGGGCAGCATCGGCCATCGCGACACCCTGGGCAGCGTGCAGGACATCAACCCCGGCGACGTGAACTGGATGACCGCCGGCCGCGGCATCGCCCATTCCGAGCGCACCCCGCAGGCGCTGCGCGCGGGCGAGCATCCGCTGCACGGCATGCAGACGTGGGTGGCGCTGCCGCGCTCGTTCGAGGAAACCGCGCCGGCCTTCCACCACCACGGCGCGGCCAGCCTGCCGCAGCTGCGCCACGACGGCGCCTGGCTGCGCGTGGTCGCCGGCCGCGGCTACGGCGAGGAATCGCCGGTCAAGGTGTTCAGCGACACCCTCTACGTCGCCATCGACCTGGACCCGGACGCCGAACTGGCGATCGAGGACAGCCATGCCGAGCGCGCGCTCTACCTGCTCGAAGGCGAGGCCCAGCTGGACGGCGCCGACATCCCCGACAAGCACCTGGTCGTGCTGGACCCGGGCACGCGCCCGCTGCTGCGCGCCAAGACCCCGCTCAAGGCCATGCTGCTGGGCGGCGAGCCCCTGGACGGTCCGCGCCACCTGTGGTGGAACTTCGTGTCCAGTTCGCGCGAGCGCATCGAGCAGGCCAAGCAGGACTGGCTGGAGGGCCGTTTCGGCCAGGTCCCGGGCGACGACGAGTTCATCCCCCTGCCCGAGCGCTGAGCCCCCGGCGGCCGCTGACCCGCCCAGGCGGGGCCGGGGCGCCTCGGCGCCCATTCAGTTCCATCTGAAACCACAGGATTTGTCAATCCCCCGGAACTGCCTTATGTTCTGACGCAGGTCACGTTTTATCGTCCAGCGACCTCAAGGGGGATCCAGTCGTGAAAATGCCGGCATGCCGCATGTCTGTCCTGCCCGTGCTCGTCGGGCTCCTGTACGCAGGAAGCGCACAGGCTCAACAACAGGATGGATGCCCGCAGTTGCCGCCTAGCTCGCAACTGGTCTGGGAACACAAACCCAACGCCGGCTCGGATCTCTGCCGAGCCCTGCGCAACGACGGCAGCGAAGCGTTCGGTATGTACATTTCGAACAAATCGCCGTTCGTGCCCAAGCGCGGCGATCGCGCCGAGGCCGGCAACATCGACGGCAAACCCATGTTCTGGTACCGCGGCGAACTGGCCGGCAAACCCGACGTGCAGGTGCGCGAAACCGTGCTCGAACTCGGCGACGGCCGGGTCGCCCACATCTGGTTGCAGGCCGCATCGCCCGACAAGCTCGGCGAGGTGCTGGGCCTGACCCAGGGGCTGCAATTTCCGTCGGCCCGACTGAGCAGCAAGTGATCCGATGACGGCGACGGCGGTCCCAATCCGCCCTCGCCGTCCTCGCCGCCCTCCTCCCCAGGCTTTGCTCGCGAGCGCGCGCGGCGTACCGTGTGCGCAGGCACGAGCGCGCCCGTGCGCGTGAAACGCTGACCCCGCGGTTCCCGATCCGTCATTCCAGGAGGAAGATCATGATCAAACGACTCGGCGCCGAATTCATCGGTACGTTCTGGCTGGTACTCGGCGGTTGCGGCAGCGCGGTACTGGCGGCCAACTTCGGCGGCGTCGGCAATCCGTTGGGCATCGGCTTTTTGGGCGTGTCGCTCGCCTTCGGCCTGACAGTGCTGACCGGCGCCTACGCGCTGGGCCACGTCTCCGGCGGCCACTTCAATCCGGCGGTGAGCTTCGGGCTGTGGGCGGGCGGACGCTTCGCCGGCAAGGACCTGCTGCCCTACATCGTCGCCCAGGTGCTGGGCGGCCTGCTCGCCGGTTTCGTGCTGTGGCAGATCGCCGCCGGCAATCCCGAGTTCGCGGTCGACCCCAATGCCGCCGGCGCCTTCGCCAGCAACGGCTACGGCTCGCATTCGCCGGGCGGCTATTCGGTCGCCGCGGCGTTCCTGTGCGAAGTGGTGATGACGGCGATGTTCCTGGTCGTGATCCTGGGCGCGACCCACAAGCGCGCGCCGGCCGGCTTCGCGCCGATCGCGATCGGCCTGGCGCTGACCCTGATCCACCTGATCAGCATTCCGGTCACCAATACCTCGGTGAATCCGGCGCGCTCGACCGGCGTGGGCCTGTTCGCGGGCTCGCAGGCGATCTCGCAGCTGTGGCTGTTCTGGCTGGCGCCGATCCTCGGCGGCCTGCTGGGCGGCGTGATCGGCCGTTGGTACGACAAGGATTGAGCGAGCGTCCGGGCCCGTCGGCCCGCTAGCGTTCGCGTGCCACGAAAGGCCGCGTCCCACGCCCTCGTCGAGCGTGGGGCGCGGCCTTTTCGTCGATGCGCCTCAGCGCGCGGCTTTCTGCTTCACCGCATCCTCGGCCGCGTCCAGCGCGGCCTGCTGCAGGGTCGCGGCCAGCTTGCGGTTGCCCGCGCTCTCGGCGGCGTCGAGCATCTGGTAGCTCGCCTGCAACAGCTTGATGCCGCGCGGCGGGATCTTGACGATCTTGCCGCCGACGATGGCGAAGCCGCCGGCGCCCTGGCCGACGCCGGGCGATACGAAACTGGCGACGATGACGAACTTGTTGGGATCGATCCCAGGCATGACTGCACTCCTTCGCGTGGAATGGCGCGGCCGGGCGGCTGCGCCGGCGCGTTCTCGCCATCGACGGATTCGTCCGATGAAACGCGCCGTAGCTAGCTAACGCGAGCGGCCGCGCGCGCCGGCCAAGCCGCCGGCACGGATCAACGCTCCCACCAGGGGCGCGGCGCCTTGCGGCCCTGCATGCGCGCCTCGTAATCGCGCGCGATGGTGTCCAGCGTGGTCGCGGCGAAACGCGTCAGCAATTGCTCGCGCGCTTCGTCCAGGGCCTCGCGCAAGGCCGCGTTCACGCCCTGCTCGACCAGGCAGCGCGGGTGATCGTCGGACAGGCCCAGCGCGAACACCGGCGGTTCGCCGATCGCGCGGTAGACGTCGAGCAGGCTGATGCGTTCCAGCGGCTGGGCCAGGGTCCAGCCACCGCCGTGGCCCTTCACCGAGCGCACGTAGCCGCCTTCGCGCAACCCCGCCATGGTCCGCCGCACCACCACCGCGTTGGTGCTGAGGATGCCGGCGATCAGCTCGGAGGTGATCGGCACCGGGTGCTGGGCCATGTGGATCAGCACATGCAGCATGCGCGACAGGCGGTTGTCGTTTCTCATCCGGCGCGCTCGCGGTGGTCGGTCCGCGTCAGCTTAACAGTCGCCGACATCACGTAACACATGAAGTTGCATCATAGCCGGCACGGGTGATAGAACGTAACTTCAGTTGATACGTATAGCAGCGCCTTCGTCGCGCTGCGTTCGCCCACCACAGGAGCAGGACCATGCAATACGAAGTCATCGTCGTAGGCGGCAGCTATGCCGGCCTGGCCGCCGCGATGCCGCTCGCACGCGCGCGCCGGCGCGTGCTGGTGATCGACGCCGGCCGGCCGCGCAACCGCTACGCCGCCCATTCGCACGGCTTCTTCGGCATGGACGGCTGGGCCCCGTCGGACATGCTGGACGAAGCCGGCCGGCAATTGGCGAGCTATCCCAGCGCCGAACTCCTGCACGGCCAGGCGCTGCAGGCGCGCGTGGACGGCGACGGCTTCGCCGTCGGCCTGGCCGACGGCCGCAGCCTGGGCGCGCAACGGCTGATCCTGGCCACCGGCGTGCGCGACGAACTGCCGGACATCCCCGGCCTGCGCGAACGCTGGGGGCGCAGCGTGGTGCATTGCCCCTACTGCCACGGCTACGAATTCGGGCGCGCGCCGCTGGGCGTGCTGGCCACCCAGGCCGGCTCCCTGCATCAGGCCCTGCTGGTCCCCGATTGGGGCCCGACCACCTACTTCAGCCAGGGCGCGTTCGAACCCGATGCCGAACAGGCGCGGCGCCTGGCCGCGCGCGGCGTCGCGATCGAGCGCAGCCGCGTGGTCGCGTTGCTGGGGCCGGACGACCGGCTGAGCGGCGTGCGCCTGGAAGACGGGCGCGAACTGGCGCTGGCCGGCTTGTTCGTGGC
Organism: Lysobacter sp. CCNWLW3; assembly: GCF_036697405.1. Lineage (NCBI taxonomy): Bacteria > Pseudomonadati > Pseudomonadota > Gammaproteobacteria > Lysobacterales > Lysobacteraceae > Lysobacter > Lysobacter sp. CCNWLW3. The sequence continues at coordinate 14,683 of NZ_JBAHWA010000028.1, read as the reverse complement.
GCCGACCACGCACCCGGCCGACGACCTGGCCCGGCAGTTGGGCTGCGAATACGACGCGGGTCCGATGGGGCCGCTGCTGCGCGTGGACGACTTCAAGCGCACCACGGTCGCGGGCGTGTACGCGGCCGGCGACGCCGCCAGCGCGATGGCCAGCGTCAGCCTGGCGGTCGCGGCCGGCACCCTGGCCGGGGTCGGCGCGCATCAATCCCTGCTCGGCCTCTGACCGACGCCCGCAAACGAACGGGGCCGCGCTTGCGCGGCCCCGTCGTGGGCGTCGATTTCGACCCTCGGGCTTAGAACTTGCCTTCCTGGAAATCGACGAAGGCCTGCATCACTTCCTGCTTGGTGTTCATCACGAACGGGCCATAACGCGCGACCGGCTCGCGCAGCGGACGCCCGCCGACCAGGATCAGACGGCTGTCGCCGCCCAGGCCGCGCAGCTTGAGGCGTTGCCCGCCGGACAGCACCGCAAGCTCCTGCGCGTCGACCGCGCGCGCATCCTGAGCGTCGCCGATCTCCACGCCGCCCTCGTACACGTAGACGAACACGTTGTGGCCTTCGGGCAGGTCGTATTCCCAGGACGCGCCGGCGGCGAGGGCGATGTCGATGTAAACCGGATCGGTCGCCGGCTGCACGATCGGGCCGCGCAGATCGCCGATCGCGCCGGCGATCAGCTTCAGCTGCACGCCGGCGGCCGGTTGCAGCGCGACGATGCGCTCGGGTGCGAACTCCTGGTACTTGGGCTCGGTCATCTTCTCGCGCGCCGGCAGATTCACCCAGAGCTGGAAGCCGCGCATGCGGCCCTCCTGCTGCTCGGGCATCTCCGAATGCACCAGGCCGCGGCCGGCGGTCATCCACTGCACGCTACCGGGCACCAGCACGCCCTCGTTGCCGTGGTTGTCCTTGTGGCGCATGCGCCCGTCGAGCATGTAGGTGACCGTCTCGAAACCGCGGTGCGGATGCTCCGGGAAACCGGCGATGTAGTCCTCGGCGCGATCGGTGCCGAACTCGTCCAGCAACAGGAACGGATCCAGGTCGGGCAGCTCGGCGCCGCCGATCACCCGGGTCAGGCGCACACCGGCGCCGTCCGAGGTCGGCTGACCGCGCAGCTTGCGCCCGGCCCGGGCGTAACGCGGGGAAACGTCGTGGGTGGTGGTGGACATGGCCCTCTCTCCTGATATCGCTCGCCGTATTGGCGTTGGGGCACAGGATGCCAGCACGAAAACAGAACGACGCATCAATTATCGAGAGTATCAATTACAAATTTGGAACAATAACCTCAGCGCGACAGGATTAGCCACGCGCCCACCGCGTAATCGCGCCAGCGCGAGTCGAATCGACGCCCGCGCAGCTTGCAAACGCCAAAAGCCCAATGCAATTGCTAAGAGCACCCTGCCAGACCACCGTCTAAGGCAACTGGCCCTGGCCGTGGCCGTGGCCGTGGCCGTGGCCGTGGCCGTGGCCGTGGCCGTGGCCGTGGCTGTGGCTGTGGCTGTGGCTGTGGCTGTTGCAGTTGCTGTTGCAGTTGCAGTTGCAGTTGCAGTTGCAGTTGCCCCGGCATTGGAGTCCATAGCACCGCACCCATGCGAGCAACCGTAGACCCGAAGGGCGGCGCGCAGGACGCGCGCCGTTTTTCGAATGGACAGGGATGTCCATTCGAAAAATCCCGGCGCCAGCCAAGCACTCGCAAGGGAGGTTTGGTCCCGCTAGCCCTTCTCTTTGGTTACTTTCTCTTGGGCTAGCAAGAGAAAGTGACCCGCACGCGCAGCGGGCGGAAGCCGTTGACCTTCGTGCCGACCAAGCAGAGCAAGGGCAACAGCAGATCCCCCAACCGCCCTGTCCGCGCAGTAGCCGAAGTTCGCGATCGCGGCTTACGCCGCTCCTACAGGGAGCTTGGCGAGAGAACGTGGCCCGCACGCGCAGCGGGCGGAAGCCGTTGACCTTCGTGCCAGCCATGCAGAGCAAAAGCAACGGCGAATCTCCCGACGCGCCCGGCCAACGCCGTAGCCGAAGTTCGCGATCGCGGCTTATGGCCGAAGGAAATCCCCGTAGGACGACGCTCCCACAGAAAGCCAGCCCGTTCGGAACCAGCGACGTGGCTGGAATGCGCGATCGCGGCTCACGCCGCTCCCACAGGGGGCTGGACAGGCCTACGGCGTGCGCGTGTACACGTACACCGTCGCCGGCGGCACGTTGCGCAACACGAACTCCCCGCGCCGCACGTGCAAACCCAACTCGCGCATCACCGAATCGGCCACCGGCGCCGCCGGCCCGTAGGTGAACTGCACGAAGCTGCCGTCCGCACGCAGACACTCGAACGCCGCGCCCAGCAGGCCGCGCTGCAACTGCGGCGGCATGGTCAACAGGCCCAGGCCGGAGACGACCGCGTCCGCCGGCCCCTGGTCGAGATAACCGTTGGCGCGCGCCAGCGCGGGCAGCGAGCGCGCGTCGCCCAACAGCACCTGCACCAAGGGGAAGCGCAGGTGCAGATGCGCGTGCAGCTCCTCGTTGAGCTCCAGCACCAGCAGGTCGCGGTCGGCGATGCCGGCGTCGAGCAGGGCGCGCGTGATCGCGCCGGTGCCGCCGCCCAGCTCGATCACCCGGCGCGCGTCGTCGGGCAGCTCGGCGATCATCGCCGCGGCCAGTTCCGGGCCGGAGGGCGCGACCGCGGCGGTGCGCAGCGGGTTCTTCAACCATTGGCGGAAGAAGGTCCAGGCACCGGGCTTGCGCGCTTTCATCGCTTCGTCCTTCACAGCGGCTGCAGCCGCCAGCAGCGGTGGATGCGCGCGTCGCGGGCGAAGTCGGGCGGGATGGTCTCGGCGCTGATCTCGCGGCAGTCGGCGAAGCCGGCGACCGCTTCCTGGTCGAGCCGGAAGCGGCGGAAGTTGTTGGAGAAATACAGCACGCCGTTGTCGGCCAGGCGCGCGACCGCGGCGCGCAGCAGGCGCACGTGCTCGCGCTGGATGTCGAAGTCGTCGGCGCGCGCGGAATTGGAGAAGGTCGGCGGGTCGCAGAAGATCAGGTCGTAACGGCCGCGATCGGCTTCCAGCCAGGCCACCGCGTCGGCCTGGACCAGGCGGTGGTCGGCGCCGCCGATGCCGTTCTCGCGCAGGTTGTCGGCGCACCACTGCAGGTAGGTCGCCGACAGATCGACAGTGGTGGTCTGCACGGCGCCGCCGACCGCCGCGTGCACGGTCGCCGCGCCGGTGTAGCCGAACAGGTTGAGGAAGCGCCGGCCGCGCGCCTCTTCGGCGATGCGCAGGCGCATCGGCCGATGATCGAGGAACAGGCCGGTGTCGAGGTAATCGTGCAGGTTCACGCGCAGCTTGGCCGCGCCCTCGCGCACCACCAGGACTTCGCCGCGCTGGTCGAAGCGGCCTGCTCTTATATCGGAATATTTGCTGCCGCCCTTGCCGCGCTTCCGGGTCTTGAGGGCGATGCGTTCGCGCGGCACCGCGAAAACCTCGCGTGCGGCCGCCAGCAGTTCGTTGAGGCGGCGGCGCTGGTCGGCTTCGGGGATCGTCGCCGGCGCGGCGTATTCCTGCACGTGCAGGTGCAGCTGCGGCTCGGGCTCGTCGCTGGCGTAGACGTCGATCGCGGCCGCGTACTCGGACAGGTCGGCGTCGTAGGCGCGGTAGCAGCCGACCGCTTCGCGCTCGCGCCAACGCTTGAGCTTGTGCAGGTTTTTGCGCAGGCGGTTGGCCACCATCTGGGCGCCGTCGGACAGCGCCGGCGGCGCGGCGTCCTCGCCCGCGTCGGCGCGCGCGCGCGGCGCGATCGGGTCGCAGACGATCAGGGTGCATTCGATCGCGCCGTTGAACAGCTGGTACTTCTTGTTCGCGCGCAGGCCGGTGGCCTGGGCCAGCTCGGCGTCGCCGCACAGCAGGCTGGCGCGCCATTGCGGCGCCAGGCGCTTGAGGGTGTTGCCCAGCGCGCGGTACAGGGCCGGATCGGCGGCCAGGCGCGCGTCGTAGGGCGGATTGCACACCGCCAGACCGGTCGCGGCGACGGCCTCGCCCTCGGCCTGTGCGGCGGCCGCCGGCGCGGGCAGATCCTGCAGCTGCTCCACCGCGGCGACCTGCCAGCGGATCACGCCGGCCAGGCCGGCCATGACCTCGTTGTCGCGCGCGGCGCGGATCGCGTGCGGGTCCAGATCGCTGCCCTGGAACACCGGCCGCAAGGCGGCGCGGCCCGCGTCCTCGCGCAGGCGCGCCTGATCGCACAGTTCCTGCCAGGCCGCGCGGTCGAAGCCGCGCCAGCGCGTCGGCGCCAGGCCGTCGTGGCGCAGCAAACCGGGGGCGACGTCGGCGGCCATCAGCGCGCCCTCGATCAGCAGGGTGCCGCTGCCGCACATCGGGTCGATCAGGCCGCCGCCTTCGGCGTACACGCGCGGCCAACCGCCGCGCATCAGCACCGCGGCGGCGAGGTTTTCCTTCAGCGGCGCCTCGCCCTGCTTCAAACGCCAGCCGCGGCGGTGCAGCGAGCCGCCGCCGAGGTCGATCGAGACGATCGCGCGGTTCTTGCGGATCACCAGGTTCAGGCGCAGGTCCGGCGCGTCCACGTCCACGTCCGGACGCGCGCCGGTGCGCGCGCGCATCACGTCGACCACCGCGTCCTTGACCCGCTGCGCGGCGTAGCGCGCATGGGTGATCGCGGTGCCCGAGACATGCGCGTCCACGGCCAGGGTGTGGGTGGCGTCCAGATGCTGCGGCCAGTCGATCGCGGCCACGCCGGCGTACAGCGCGTGCTCGTCGGGGCAGTCGAACTCGGCGATCGGCCACAGCACGCGGCTGGCCAGGCGCGACCACAGCACCGCGCGCTGGGCGTCGCGCAGTTCGCCTTCGGCGTTGGCGCCGGCCAGCGCGGCGGTCGCGCGCGCGCAGCCCAGCGCGACCAGTTCGTCGGCCAGCAGATATTCCAGACCCTTGCCGCAACTGACGTAGAACTTCACGAAGACTTCCTGGTGGGCATGACGGACAACGAAGGGGATGACGACCACGCAGTATCCGCAGGCACGGTCAAGGGCGCGTGTGGCGGCGGCGCGGCCGTCACAGGCGTTGCAGCAATTGCGCGAACGCCTGCGCACTGGTCTCGACGTGCGCCGCCAGGCGGTGGCCGTCGTCGACCAGCAGCAGGCGCGCGCGGCGCGACCAGGCCCACTCGACCACTTCCTGCGCGGGGATCAGTTCGTCGTCCCAACCGTGCAGGATCGTGGTCGGCACGCGCGCGGCTTCCAGGCGCGGCGCCGGCCCCATCCGCACCGGCGGCGCCATCAGGAACAGGCCGGCCACCGGCACCTGCAGCGAGATCAGGCCGGAGATGTAGGCGCCGAGGCTGGAACCGGCCAGCACCAGCGGGCCGCGCTGCGCGGCGGCCTGGGCCAGCGCGAGCAGGCGCTGCAGCCGCTGCGGCACGTCGCCGAGCTCGCTGATCTCGCGGCGCGCGTCCAGGTCGGTGTAGTCCGGGCGCTCGTGGCTCCAGCCCAGGCGCTGCGCGACGTCGGCCAGAGCCGCGACCTTGGTGGCGTCGGGGCCGCTTTCGAAGCCATGGGAAAGGATGCAGTGTCCGCGCGTGCTCATGCGTGTCGGGGATTCGTAGCGGTGAGGGGCCGGGACGGCAGCGGTCGCACGGCGCGGCGGTGTCAGTCGGCCAGCACGATCAGGGCGTCGCCGCGCCGGATGCGTCCGCCTTCGAGGATGCGCGCGCACAGGCCGCCATGGCCGCGCATCGCGTTGTAGCCGCCCGGGCCGAGCGCGTCTTCCATGCGCGAGCAGGGGTCGCAGTCCTCGGTGCCTTCCAGCAGCGCTTCGCCGAGGCGGAAGCGGCGGCCCTTGAGCGCCACCAGCGGCAGCCCGGACACCACCACGTTACGGCGCAGCAGCGCCGGCTCCAGCGCATCGCGGCCGGACAGCGCGGCGATCGCGGGCAGGTGTTCGGCCTGGATCAGGGTCACGCCGCGCTTGCCGCTGCCGCCGGCGTAACGGTCGCCGACCAGGCCGATCCCGGCCTGCGCCAGCGCCTCCTCGACCGATTCCATCGGCACATCGCGCTGCGGACGCAAGCCGATCCACTCCACCCGGCCGGGGCGCGGCAGGTGGGCCATCAGACGTCCTAGGGCGGAGTCGGCGGGCGGCAGGGACATGGCGGGCTCCGGTGCGAAGGCGAATGTTAGCATCCGCCCCCATGCCGTCCCTTTCGACCCTGCGTGTGGAAGCCCTGCCCTACGAGGCCCTGCTGGAAATGCGCGCGGCCGCGGCGGTGGACCTGGTGGTGATCCACTGCACCGAACTGCCGGACCTGGCGACCGCGCGCGAGTACGGCGAGCGCGTGCTCTACCCGGGCTCGGGCACCGGCAACAGCGGCCACTACTACATCGACCGCGACGGCAGCCTGCACCGCTACGTCGAGCCGCTGCGCATCGCCCACCACACCCGCGGCTACAACCCGCGCTCGGTCGGGATCGAACTGGTCAACACCGGCCGCTACCCGCATTGGCTCGACTCTCGCCATCAGGCCATGAACGAGGCCTACACCCCGGCCCAGATCCAGGCCCTGATCGCCCTGTTGGCCGAATTGCGCGCGCAACTGCCCGCGCTGCGCTACATCGCCGGCCACGAGGACCTGGACACCACCCGGGTCGAGGCCAGCGACGATCCCTCCGTGCAGGTGCAGCGCAAGCTGGACCCGGGCCCGCGCTTCCCCTGGGCGCAGGTGCTGGCGGCCTGCGGGCTGCAACGTCTGCGGCCCGAGTCCTCGCCCAAGGCGGAATAGCGCGCCCTCCAGGGCCTTACGGGGCGCGCCGTATACTTCCGGACCGTACCGACCCGGCCGCGCCCGCCCCATGACCTCATCGCCCGTCTCCGAACTGATCGAACTGCTGTCGCTGGAGCGGCTGGAAGACAACCTGTTCCGCGGCCAGAGCCGCGACATCGGCACCAAGTACGTGTTCGGCGGCCAGGTCCTGGGCCAGGCCCTGTCGGCGGCGCAGGCGACCCTGGAAGCGCCGCGCAGCGCGCATTCGCTGCATGCCTACTTCCTCAAGGCCGGCGACATCGAGGCGCCGATCGTCTACCAGGCCGACCGCACCCGCGACGGCGGCAGCTTTTCGGTGCGGCGGGTGACCGCGATCCAGCACGGCCAGCCGATCTTCTTCCTGGCGGCCTCGTTCCAGAAGGACGAGGACGGCGGCGAGCACCAGCTGTCGATGCCGGAAGTGCCCAAGCCCGAGGACATCGCGCCCGCGCCGGCGGTGCCGGCGGAGGTGATGGCGACCCTGCCGACCAAGGTCCAGCGCTGGCTGTCGCGGCAGGGCCCGTTCGAATTCCGCCACGTCTATCCGCGCGACGAACTCAACCCGCCCAAGCGCCCGCCCTATCAGCAGGTCTGGTTCCGCCTGAGCGAACAGGTCGGCGACGCGCCGGAGCTGCACCGCGCGCTGCTGGCCTACGCCTCGGACTTCCACCTGCTCGGCACCGCGACCTTCCCGCACGGGATCAGCTACTACCAGCCCAACGTGCAGATGGCCTCGCTGGACCACGCGCTGTGGTTCCACCGCCCGTTCCGCGCCGACGACTGGCTGCTGTACTCGATCGACAGCCCCAGCGCCCAGGGCGGACGCGGCCTGGCGCGCGGGCAGATCTACGACCGCCACGGCCACCTGGTCGCGAGCACCGCCCAGGAAGGCCTGATCCGCGTCGTCCAGGACGCCGCGGCGGCCGCGCACGTACCCTCGAAGGACTGAAATGAGACAGGTCTTCTCCAGCGCGCGCCTGGAAAACGTCGAGTCGGTCGCGCAGATGCTGCGCGAGGCCGATATCGAAGTGCGGGTCACCCACAACCGCTCCTACAAGGGCAACCGCCGCAGCGGTTTCAGCTACAGCGACAACGACTCGCCCAAACCAGCGGTGTGGGTGGTGAAGTCCGAGGACCAGGTGCGCGCGCGCGAGATCCTGCGCGCGGCCGGCCTGATCGATTCCACCCGCGGCGGCGAAGGCTATTCGGCGATCAGTTTCCGCGCGCCCGAACAGGTCGCGCCCGGCCGCAGCCCGGCGCAGCGGCGCGCGTTCCGGATCAAGCTCGGCCTGATCGGCGTGATCGTGGTGGTGCTGGCGATGGCGATCGTGCACTCGCTGGGCGAAGACCCGGCCGAAGCCGCATTGGCCAAGCACCCGCTCGACGGCTCGGTCGCGGCGATCCCGCAACCGCTGGCGGCGGCGGTGTTCGTGCAGGAGCTGCGCAAGGCCGCGCCGATCGACACCCTGTGCCTGTCGATCGACGGCAAGGACGTGTCCAAGGCCATGATCGACGCGATGCAGGCGCAGCTGCGCGGCCGCCGGGTGGCGCCGCTGTCGGAATGCGTGCGCATCCCCGACGAGGAGCAGGGCAGCGTGCATCGCGCGTCCGGGCACCCGGCGCTGCTGGTCGACGTCAAGGCCTTCCGCCCGCAGACCCGCGAGTCCGGCAAGATCGAGTACGAGGCCTACCACCACCGCATGTCGGCCTCGTACAAGACGCTGGAAGTGAAGTCGGTGGACGGACGCTGGCAGGTGGTGCGGACGATCAAGCACGTGGCGATGTAAGGGCCAAAAGCAAATCCCCCTACCCCGCCTTTTTTCAAAGGGGGGGGAATAGCGAGGTCTGCGGGAGCCGGCTGTCTCCGCTTCGCTTTCCGACTTCCGAGAGGGAACGGCAAGAACTCGGAGGCGCGTTTAACCCGATCGCCCACGTAGCACCTCCCCCTTTGGAAAAGGGGGATTGAGGGGGATTTGCTCTTAGGCTCCGCGAGCCTCTGAGCCGCTCCCCAGTCACATCCGCCGCCTCCACGCGTCCCGGTCCAGGCACCCCAGCCAGGAGCCGCCATGCCGCCCACTACTCACTCCGTCCCCTGTACCGCCCTGCTCGCCGCCGTCGAGGCGCTGGGGCCCTTGGGCCTGGCCGCGATCGGCGCCGCGCTGGTTATCCTGGGCGCCTCGAGCGACGGCGGCGCCATCCTGCCCGGTGGCGCCGACCTGCCCACCTGCCTGAGCTGCCTGCGTTGAGCACGACCATGACCGCGGCCGACACCCTGATCAGCGCCATCGACGCCGACCTGCCCGCCGCGGCCGCCGGCGACCGCGCCGCGTATTCGCGCATCGTCGCCGCCTGCCAGAACTCAGTGACCGCGATCGCGCTGGCGATCGTGCGCGACGTGCCGGCCAGCGAGGACATCGCCCAGGAGGCCTTCCTCAGCGCCTGGCAGAACCTGCGCCGGCTGCAGAGCCCGTCCAGCTTCCTGCCCTGGCTGCGCCAGATCACCCGCAACCTCGCCCGCGACCACCTGCGCAGCCAGCGCCGCGCCCCGCGCGGCGTCGACGACGTCGAGGCCGCGATCGAAGCCGCGGCCGACCCGCAGCCCAATCCCTGCGAACAGTTGCTGGACGACGAACGCCAGGCCATGGCCGCCGAACTGATCTCGGCCCTGCCCGACGACAGCCGCGAAGTGCTGCTGCTGTACTACCGCGAAGGCCAGAGTTCGCAGCAGGTCGCATCCCTGCTCGGCCTCAGCGACGCGGCGGTGCGCAAGCGCCTGTCGCGCGCGCGCGCCAGCATCCGCGAGGACATGCTGGCGCGCTTCGGCCGTTTCGCGATCGACAGCGCGCCCTCGATCGCCTTCACCAGCATGGTCGCGACCGCGCTGACCGTGGCCAGCCCGCCGGCGGCCGCGGCCGGCCTGCTCACCGCCGGCGCCGCGGCCGGCGCCAAGACCCTGGGCCAGGTCGTGCTGGGCGCGGCCGGCAGCATCGGCATCGCCATGGTGGCGGCGTTCGCGGGCATCTACCTGGGGCTGCGCAAGCAGCTCAAGGGCGCGATCGACGACGCCGAGCGCTACGCGCTGGTGCGCAGCGCGGTGATCTGCGGCCTGGTCTCGATCGCGTTCGTGGTCGCGCTGCTGGCGATCGCGCACAGCGGCGCCGGCAGCTGGTGGCTGCCCAGCCTGACCACCCTGGGCTTCATCGTGGTGATCCTGTGGCAGACCGTGGTGGTGCAGCCGCGCATCCTGCGCCGCCGGCACGCCCTGGAGGCCGCGCGCGATCCGGGCGCGGCCGCGCGCCGGCGGCGCTGCGAGCGCATCCAGGCCTGGATCGGCATCGTCATCGGGGTGGGCTGCGGCGTGGGCGGACTGATCGCGGGCCTGATCCAGTCCGGCCGGCTCTGAAGCGCCGCCGGCGCGAGCGGCGAAAAAAAACCCGTGCCGCGGGACGCGGCACGGGAATCTGGAGGGGCAATCCTTCCACTCGTCACTGCTGCTGGGTGCTACGTAAAACGGTGACGCATCCGGCCAAGGCTCAGCGGCGCGGCGTATGCCGCAGGTCGTCGCGGGTCAGAAAACCGTCGCGGTCCTCGTCCATGAAGGCGAAGGCCTTGGCCAGGCGCGGCATCTTCTCGCCGACCTCGATCTTGCTGAGCTTGCCGTCGTGATTGAGGTCGGCTTCGGCGAAGTGCTGGTCGAAGCGCTTGGCGCGCTCGGCCTCGCGCTGCGGGCGTTCGCGCTCGTGGTAGCTGCGCAGCTCGCTGCGCACCACGTAGCCGTCGCGGTTGGCGTCGATCTGGGCGAACTTCCCGCCCAGCTTCGGCAGCTTGGCCGCCTCGGTCTGGCTGATGCGGCCGTCGCCGTCGGCGTCGGCGGCGATCAGCCCGCCCATGCCGCCGTGATGGCCGCCGCGGCCGCCGTGACCGTCGCGACCGCCCTTGCCGCCGCGACCGCGGTGCGAGGGGCGCTCGTCGGCGCTGAGGCGGCCGTCGCCGTTCTTGTCGAGGGCGTCGAACTTCTCGGCCAGGCGCGGCATGGCCGCGGCTTCGTTACGGTCGATCGCGCCGTCGTTGTTGCGGTCCAGGGAGGGACGTTGCGGACGGTCCGCGCCCTCGCCCTGCGGCGCGGCGAGGGCTGCGCCGGCGACAGCGGCCGCCAGCGCGGCGACCAGCAAGGTGGAACGTTTCATGCGGTGGCTCCTGCAGGGGGCGCCGGGCGGCGCCGATGCAGTGGTCAACGCCCGGGCCGGCGGGCGGTTGACACGGCCGCCGCGGGAACGTGAACGAAGCGCTAGCGCCAGCGCCCGAGGACGGCGCTATGCTGCTCCCATGGGCACCCAACCGCAGCCGGACAGCGAGGACCTGCGCCTGTTCCACACCGGCGAGCACGCCTGCGGCTATTGGCCGGAGCGCGTCGCCCGCGACCTGGTGCTGGACCCGCGCGATCCGCGCCTGCGTGCCTGGTATCCGCACGCGCTGGGCTGGGGCTTCCGCCGCTCCGGCGACATCGTCTACCGCCCGCACTGCGCCGGTTGCCGCGCCTGCGTGGCGGTGCGCATTCCGGTCGACCGCTTCCGCCCCGACCGCAGCCAGCGCCGCTGCCTGGCCCGCAACGCCGAAGTCGAGATGCGCGTGCGTCCGGCCGAACGCAACGAAGAACACCTGGCCCTGTACCGCCGTTACCTGGCCGCGCGCCACGCCGGCGGCGGCATGGACGGCCACGGCGCGGCCGAGTTCGATCAGTTCCTGATCGGCAGTTGGAGCGAAGGCCGTTTCCTGGAATTGCGCGAGCAGCGCCGCCTGATCGCGGTGGCGGTCACCGACGTGGTCGAGACCGCGCTGTCGGCGGTCTACACCTTCTACGAACCCGACCTGGTCGAGCGCGGCCTGGGCACGCTGGCGATCCTGCGCCAGCTCGAATGGGCCAAGCGCGAACGGCGCGAGCACCTGTACCTGGGCTACTGGATCGCCGGCCATCCGAAGATGGACTACAAGCGCCGCTTCCGTCCGCTGGAAGGCTTCGACGGCCACGAGTGGCGCGATCTGAGCATCCGCGACTTCATCAAGCTGTAACCGCGTTCCTTTACATAGGCAGGGATTTCGGATTCGGCGCGCGCACCGCGACGCCGACCGGATGCGCGACGCGGCGACGGATCCCGCGCCCCACGAACCCTCTGTGTAGCCATCGCCATGAACTCTTCTGCCTGGTCCCTGGCCGCCATCGCGGCCGCCTGCCTGTCGCTCGCCGCCTGCTCGTCCGCCAGCGGCAGCGGCGGCAAGGTCGACGACGCGATCGGCGTCGTGCAATGCGACGACTACCTGGCCAAGGTCGCCGCCTGCATCAACGAAAAAGTGCCCGAAGCGCAGCGCACGCAGTTGCGCGCCAACGTGTCCGCCGAATACGCGACCTGGAAGGAAGCGCTGGCCAATCCCAGCGATCGCGCCGCGCTGCCGCAGGCCTGCGCGATCGCCGAGGAACAGGCCAAGGACGAATACGCGCGCTACGGCTGCGCGATGTGAAGCCCGCGCCGGCGTCGCCCGCGACGCCGGTCCGAGCCCGCAGGCAAGCCCTTTCGACCCGCTCCGCGCCACCTCCGCGGACGCATCGGCACGACCCGGTTTTACGAGGTGCTAACACAGCGATGCGCCGACTCGTGTACCTAGTGGCCCGTCGTCTTCGCACGACCGAGTCGGCACTGTGTTCGGCATGGAGCCGCCGCCTACCATCCATTACGGGGATATTTGATGAAGCACACTGCTCTGATCCTGGCCGCCGCCATCACCCTGGCGCTGGCCGCCTGCACCAAGCCGGCCGACAAGCCGGCCGATACCGCCGCACCGGCGGCCTCGACCGACGCGCCGGCCGCTGACCCGGCCGCGCCCACCGCCACCTCGGTTCCGGCCGACACCGCGCCGGCTCCCGTCGCGGCCGCCGACAGCGTCGGCATCCCGGAGTGCGACGACTATCTGACCAAGGTCAACAGCTGCCTGGCCGACAAGGTCCCGGCCGATCAGCGCGCCATGTTCCAGACCGGCCTGGACAGCAGCCGTACCGCGTGGAAGCAGGCCGCCGCCAATCCGGCTTCCAAGGCCGCGCTGGCCAGCACCTGCAAGACCGCGCTGGATCAGATGAAGACCGCGCTGGGCGCCTACGGCTGCGCGCTGTAAGCTAAAACGCGAAACGTTGTCCGACGCCCCGGTCCGCCGGGGCGTTTTCGTTGCGGCACCGGTTGCCTTCGATTGTCATCGGCCGCGCACGCACGCATGCGATCATGCACGCCATGCGCAACCGACTCTCAGCACTGCTCCCCCTCGCCCTGCTCGCCGTCCTCGCCGCCGGCTGCGTGCGCGTCCAGGTCCACGGCGATCCCAAAGCGGCCGGAGCCGCGGCCATGAGCGAGACCGCCGGATTGCGTATCGCCACCTACAACACCTCGCTCTACGACGATGCCGACGGCGGCCTGATACGCCGGCTGGAAGGCGACGACGCCGGCGCGCGCAAGATCGCGGCGGTACTGCAGCGCGTGCGCCCGGACCTGGTCCTGCTCAACGAGTTCGATTACGACGCCCAGGGCCGCGCCGCCGACCTGTTCCAGCAGCGCTATCTGGAGGTCGCCCAGCACGGCGGCGAACCGCTGCGCTACCCGTATCGCTATTTCGCGCCGGTCAACACCGGCGTGCCCAGCGGCCTGGACCTGGACCACGACGGCCGCGTCGGCGGCGACGGCCGCGCGCGCGGCAACGACGCCTGGGGCTACGGCCTGCACCCTGGCCAGTACGGCATGCTGCTGCTGTCGCGTTATCCGATCGACAGCGCGCAGGCGCGCAGCTTCCAGCTGCTGAAGTGGAGCGCGCTGCCAGGCGCGCGCCAACCGCGCGATCCCGCCAGCGGCGCGGCCTGGTATCCGCCGGCGATCTGGGCGCAGCTGCGGCTGTCGTCCAAGTCGCATTGGGACGTGCCGGTGCGCACGCCGCAGGGCACGATCCACGTCCTGGCCTCGCATCCGACCCCGCCCGTGTTCGACGGTGCCGAGGACCGCAACGGCGCGCGCAACCACGACGAGCTGCGCCTGTGGGCCGAATACCTGTCGCCGGGCGCCAAGCCCTGGCTGTGCGACGACCGCGGCCGCTGCGGCGGCCTGGCCGCCGACGCCGCCTTCGTGATCCTGGGCGACATGAACGCCGACCCCGTCGACGGCGACGGCGCGCGCGGCGCGATCGCGCAATTGCTCGAGCACCCGCGCGTCGACGCCAGCCACGTACCACGCAGCGCCGGCGCGCCGCAACGCGCGGCCGACTACGGTTTCCCGCGCAAGGGCGACACCGCCGCCCACACCGGCGATTTCGGCCCGAAGTCCGGCACCCTGCGCCTGGACTACGTGCTGCCCTCGCGCGGCCTGCCGGTGCGAGACACCGGCGTGTTCTGGCCAGTCCGCGAGAACGCCGACGCCACCATCGCCGACGGCAGCGACCATCACCTGGTGTGGATCGACTTCGGCGAACCGTAAAGGGGCTTGGCTGCGATGTCGCTACCGTTGCTTTCTGTGTGGCGGCGCGGTTGGCTTGCGGCTCGCTGCATCCTAGGAATAACCGGGAACTAGAAACGGGGAACCAGTGAAGAGTTGCGACAGTGCGCTCTGGCACGCATCCACGATCAGTCGTACTCGCAGCGACGCTCACAACGCTGATTCAACACGGTCCGTAGCCTAACGCCGAAGGAGCCGGCTCGTTGCCGCTGCCGCTGCCGCTGTTGCTGTTGCTGTTGCTGTTGCTGTTGCTGTTGCTGTTGCGCCGGCATTGGAATCCACTGCAACGCTCTCGCCGATCAACCGTAGACCCGAAGGGCGGCGCGCAGGACGCGCGCCGTTTTTCGAATGGACAAGGATGTCCATTC
>NZ_JBAHWA010000027.1:0-42799 GCF_036697405.1 Lysobacter sp. CCNWLW3 | reverse complement strand
GGATTTTTCGAATGGACATCCTTGTCCATTCGAAAAACGGCGCGCGTCCTGCGCGCCGCCCTTCGGGTCTACGGTTGATCGGCGAGTGCGGTGCTATTGGATTTCAATGCAACAGCAACAGCAACAGCAACAGCAACAGCAACAGCACAGGCCGCGATCCGGTATTACTTTTGCCGTCATTCCCGCGTAGACGGGACTCCAGCGTCTCCGGACAGCGGCGCGATCAACTCGTCGCGGCTGTAAACGCGCCGTCGCAATTGGTCGAGCCGGGTGGGTTCGTGCTCGGCCCACATGATTTCGGCGCCGTCCGCGAGTTCCTCGTAGATCGGCAGCAGTTCGGTCACGCCCTCGAACACCCAGCGAACCCTTATGCCTTCATCGCCGCCCCGGTACGGCGCCGTCTCGCGTTCCGCGATGGCCACGATCTTGTCGTAAGCGTGGTCCATGTGGCCGGCCTGGACGATGACCGTGTTTTCCCAGGTGGGGAACTCGCGCTCGGGATCGTCGTTGCCTGGAGCGTCCAATTCGATGAAGCGCAGCAGGTAGGAGCCGACGTACCAGCCGACCGGGGAAACGGATTTGGATGGCATGTGCGTGCTCAACCCGCATCCCAGGCATGCTTCAACAAAATCCTCGCCGCCACCGCGCCCAGGACGACGCCGGCCAGCCCGTACACCAGTGCGCTGAGGAAGAAGCCCAAGCCGCCGTTGATGAAGCCGATGTCGGCGCCGGTCGCTAGCGCGAACAAGGCATAGGAAGGAATGAACAGCAGGTAGGCGATCCAGTCGTGGCGGTCGCCGTCCTGGCGCGGGTTCAGGGGTTTGCCGGTGACCGCCCAGCGCGCCGCCATCTTCGCCAGCAGGAACGGCGCAGCCAGCATCGCCGCGGCCTCCAGCACCTTCAGGCCGACCACCAGCCCGACCGCGAGCAGGGCGCCGCTGATCCACCACGCGGCCTGGTGGCCGGGTGCGGCGTAGCCGGCCAGCCAGGCGCCGATCGCGAACGCGAATGCGAACAGGCCGACGGTGTAGACGATCGCCTTGCCGGAGTTGCGCAGCTCGCTCATGCGCGCTCCGCCTTGCGCCCGCCCACCAGGCGCGAAGCCAGCCAGGCCGCCGGAATCGGCAGCAGCAGGCCGGCCACGGTCATCCACAGCGGGTGCGGGATCATCAGGCTGTTGGCGATCACGCCCAGCACCACCAACACGCCGATGCTCAGCGCCGCGCCGCGCTTGTGCCGGCGCGAGATCAACGCCGCGATCAGGCCGCCGTCGAAGGCGCCCGCGATCCAGCCCAGCAGGACCAACGCCATCGCGGTCGGCGGAGCGCCGGCGATATGCGCGGCCAAGGCGTCGGGATCGGCCAGGTGGGTCCCGGCCGGCGGCGGGTACAGCATCACGCCGCCGAATTCGCACAGTGTGATGGTGATCCAGGCCACCACCAGGCCGGCCAGCACCGCGAGTATCGTGCGCCCCATGTCGTGTCTCCCGCTGACGAATCGCGGCGAGCATCGCCGGTCGCGAGCATCGCCGCAAGCGCGGCGGCTGTGCGCATAATCGGCGGCCTTCTCCCTGGAGCCAGCGCATGTCCGCCAGCCCTTCCGATCCGCGCTCGCCCGAGGCCGACCGCTACATCGCCACCCCGCCGCCGCGTCCGCGCCTGCTCGCCTTCGCCGGCAGCCTGCGCCAGGCGTCCTACAACCGCCGGTTGATCCCCTTGCTGGCCGAAGGCGCGCGCGCGGCCGGCGCCGAAGTCGAGCTGATCGATCTGCGCGACTACCCGTTGCCGGTCTACGACGGCGACATCGAGGCCGCCGGCATGCCCGACAACGTGCATCGCCTGCAGGCGCTGATGGCCGGCTGCGACGGCCTGCTGATCAGCACGCCTGAGTACAACGGCTCCATGCCCGCGCTGGTCAAGAACACCCTGGACTGGATGTCGCGCGCGACCGCCGACGGCCGCTCCGGCACCCTGCTGTTTCAGGACAAGATGGCCGGCATCGTTTCGGCCTCGCCGGGGCCGCTGGGCGGCATCCGCTCGCTGCTGGTGTTGCGCGACGCGCTGTCCAAGCTCGGCCTGCTGGTGGTGCCGCAGCAGGTCGCGGTCGGCGCCGCCGCCGAACGCCTGCCCGAGACCGGTGTGCTGACCGACGAACGCCTGCGCGGCGCCGTGCTGGGCGTCGGCGCGGCCGTGGTCCGTCACTTGTGCAAGGGAGTCGTGGCATGAAAGGCCAACAGCGCGAATTGAACCTGCGGTTCCTGGCCCAGCCCACCGACGTGAACTACGGCGGCAAGGTCCACGGCGGCATGGTGATGAAGTGGATCGACCAGGCCGGCTACGCCGCCGCGGTCGGCTGGAGCGGCAAGTACAGCGTGACCGTCGCGGTCGGCGGGATCCGCTTCGTCGCCCCGATCCGGATCAGCGACCTGGTCACCGTGCATACCAAGCTCGTCCACACCGGCACCACCAGCATGCACTTCGCGGTCGACGTGAAGGCGCGCGACCCGGGCCTGGACGACGGCGAGGCCGAGGAGCGCCTGTGCACCCATTGCGTGATCGTGTTCGTGGCCATGGACCAGGTCGAAGGCAAGCCGACCCCGGTGCCGCCCTGGACCCCGACCAGCGAGGACGACAAGCGCCTGGCCGAATACGCGCTGAAGGTGATGGAGCTGAGCAAGGGCATCGAGGCGACGGTGGAGCGTTATCTCAGCCAGGTCGCCGATCCGCTCTGAGTCTCTGCCTGTGCCCAGAGGGGCTCCGGCTATGAAGAGCAAATCCCCCTCAATCCCCCTTTTTCAAAGGGGGAGGCAGGAGCCTCAGGGCGGAAAAGCAGAAGGCCGCCCTGAGGCGGCCTTCCCTGTAGCTATGTGTCAGCTATGGTGTCGCGAGAAGCTTTAGATGCCTTCGACCCGGCGCGCTTCCATGAACTTGCCGCTCCAGTAGCCGGTGTCCAGGCTGGACACGGTCACGTCCTTGCCGGTGCGCGGGGCGTGCACGAAGCGGCCTTCGCCCAGGTAGATGCCGACGTGGTCGACCCGGCCCTTGCGGCCGAAGAACACCAGATCGCCTTCGCTGAGGTCGTCGCGGTCGCTGATCAGTTCGCCGGTCTTGGCCATCTCGCGCGAGACGCGCGGCAGTTCGATGCCCAGGGCGTTGCGGAACACGTAGCCGACCAGGCCGCTGCAGTCGAAACCCTTGTCCGGGGAGTTGCCGCCCCAGCGGTAGGGCGTACCGAGCAGGGCCAGGGCGCGCTGCAGCATGCCCTTGATGCGGCCTTCGCCGGCGGCCGGTGCGGCGGCGGTGCCGGTCTTGCTGTCGCCGGCGCTGGAATAGGCCAGCAGGCGGTTGAGATCGGTGGCCAGCAGCAGGGCGCGGTCCGGCAGGGTCATCGCGTCGGGCAGCAGGTGGCGGGTGGCGGGTGCCGGGCCGTCGGCCGAGTCGCCGCTCATGGCCGAACCGCCGGCCAGCGAGGCCACCGCGGAAGGCTGTTCCTGCGCGAACGCCGGCAGCGCCAGGGCGGCCAGGGCGAGGACTAGGGAAATACGGAACGCGGCCCGCGCAAGGCGGGGGGCGGTGGTGGCTGCTGGGCGGCCTTGGCAGAGGAGCTGGGTCGTCACGCGGTCATCACTGAATCGATACCGAGCGATCATGCCTGCCGAACGCGAGCAGAAGGTTCAAATTTCGTTAGCAGCTCGTTAACAAGCCTGTGATTTTGCTCACATTTTGGCCGCCGGCTACTTCAGAACCCGTTTCGCTCCGCTGTAATGGTCGCGCCAGTAGGGCCCGTCCAGATGATCCAGGCGGACCGTGCCGCCGGTGCTGGGGGCGTGCACGAAACGGCCCTCGCCGACGTAGATGCCGACGTGGCTGACGTTGCCGGAGCTGCCGAAGAACACCAGGTCGGCGGCCGCCAGGCGCTCCGGCGCGATCTTCGGGCCCTGGAAGCCGGCCAGGTCGCGCGAGGTCCGCGGCAGGTTCAAGGCCAGCATGTCGCGGTAGACGTAGTTGACCAGGCCGGAGCAGTCGAAGCCGCCCTCGGGGGTGTTGCCGCCGTAGCGGTAGGGGGTGCCGACCAGGCTGATCGCGCGCATCAGCACCGAGTTGGCCGAGGCCGGGTCGGCCGGCTCGACCACCGGCCAAACCCGCGGCATCGGCGACGGAGCGGGGCGGCGTACGGTTTCGCGGCCGCCGCCGCAGGCCGCGAGCAGGGCGCAGACGGCGCCGATCAGCAGCCAGCGCGCGCCGGCGACCGGCAACGGGCCAGCGCCGCGCGCTGGCGCGGGGGCGGTGTTGCCGGGATAATGCGCGGCCTTCGTCACGCCGTTAGCTTGGCGGCTGGCGCCGGCGGCGACAAGTCTCCGTCGCGCCGGCCCCGCTGCCGCTGCCGCCTTACCCATCCGCGCCGCACCGTCGGCCGCCAGTCGAGTCCCGCAATGAAAATCGAGAAAGATCGCGTCGTCCTTTTCCACTACACCGTCTCCGAAGCCGGCCAGGAGCCGCTGGAGAGCTCGGAAGGCCGCGGTCCGCTGGCGATCCTGATCGGCCACGGCAACATCATCCCGGGCCTGGAAAACGCGATGGAAGGCCGCGAGGCCGGTGAGAAGTTCGAAGTCGACGTGGTCGCCGCCGACGCCTACGGCGTGCGCCAGGAAGGCCTGACCCAGCGCGTGCCGAAGAAGTACTTCAAGGACGCGCGCCTGGAGCCGGGCATGCAGGCCGTGCTGCCGACCAACTTCGGCCCGCGCGCGGTGACCATCCAGAAGGTCGGCATGAGCGTGGTCGACGTCGACCTGAACCACCCGATGGCGGGCAAGGACCTGCACTTCGCGGTCGAGATCGTGGAAGTGCGCGAGGCCAGCGCCGAGGAAGTCGAGCACGGCCACGTGCACGGCGACGGCGGCCACCAGCACTAAGCCGCGCGGCGACGCGACACCCGAACGGCCCGCGCGATGCGGGCCGTTTGCGTTTGCGCGCCGGCGGGTAGAGTGCGCGCATGAACTCCAGCCCCGTTTCCTCCGCCGCCCTGGGCCCCGTGCCCCAGGGCGAACGCATCGATGCGCTCGACGCCCTGCGCGGCATCGCCCTGCTCGGTATCGCGCTGATGAACGTGGAATCGTTCACCTCCTCGATGCTGGATGCCGGCACCGGTATCGATCCGGACCAGGCCTGGCTGGACCGGATCGCCGACGGCTTCGTCTACATCTTCGTGCAGGGCAAGTTCTGGACCCTGTTCGCGCTGCTGTTCGGCATGGGCTTCGCGAGCATGAGCGAGCGCGCGCGCGCGGCCGGCGCCGACTTCGTGCCGGTCTATCTGCGCCGCACCCTCGGGCTGCTGGCGATCGGTCTGGCGCATTCGATCCTGCTGTGGTCCGGCGACATCCTGTTCTGCTACGCGCTGGCCGCGCTCGGCCTGCTGGCCCTGCGCAACGCACCGCAGGACGCGCTGTGGCCGATCGGCGGCCTGCTGCACCTGATCATCGTGACGACGCTGCTGATGGCGAGCTTCGCGATCGCCATGAACGGCAGCGCCGGCGAAGACCTCGGCAATGCCGCGGCCGACAACGCGCTGCGCGGCGCCGAAATCGCCGCCTACAGCCAGGGCAGCTACGGCGAGGCGACCGCGTTGCGCTGGCGTTACTTCCTGGAACAGAACCTGGGCACGCTGTGGGTGTTCGTGCCGATGGCGCTGGGCATGTTCGCGATCGGCGCCTGGTTCGTACGCAGTGGCGCGATCGTCGACCCGGCGCGCCATCGCCGTCTCTACGCCTGGCTGTTGTGGGGTGCGGGTCCGCTGGGCCTGGCGATCACCCTGGGCGGGCTGGCGATCGACAGCGAACCGGTGTTGGGCGGCGCCGGCATGAGCGCGGGCGACATGCTGTCGGCGACGCTGGAGCTGGCGGCCGCGCCGCTGATGTCGCTGGCCTACCTGGCCTGGCTGGTGCGCAGGCTGCAAGGCGGCGCGCGCTGGCCGCTGCTGTTCGCGCCGGCCGGGCGCATGGCCCTGAGCCTGTACCTGATGCAGTCGCTGGCCGGCACCCTGGCGTTCTACGGCTATGGCCTGGGCCTGTGGGGCCAGGTCTCGCGCGCGCCGCAGCTGCTGGGCGCCTGCCTGCTGTTCGCCCTGCAGGTCGGGTTCGCGCAGGCCTGGTTCGCGCGCTACCGCTACGGGCCGATGGAATGGCTGTGGCGATGGTTCACGTACGCGCGGCGTCCGGCCTTGCGTCGCGAGGTCGCGGCGACGCCGCATTGACGCAGGAAGAGCGGCCCGCCAGGACGGGCCGCTCGTGAGCCTGCGGAATCGCGCCTCAGTTCACCGCGGCCGCCGACCAGGCGCGCGCCACCGCCTGGTACTCGGCCGAGCCGCTGCCGTACAGATCCGCCGCCGCCTGCAGGGTGCCGGTGCGCGCCTGCGGATAGGTGGTGCTGGACACGAAGTAGCGCGTCAGCGCGCGGTACCAGATCGCGCCGGCCTTGGCGCGGCCGATGCCGACGATGCCGGTGTCGCCGTTGCAGACCATCTGCGCGTTGGTGTAACCGAAGCCGGCCGGCGCGATCGCGCCCTGGCTCAGCAGATAGAACTGACGGTTGCCCACGCCGGAGGTCAGGTGCGGGTCGTGCGGGCCGCGGTAGTAGGACAGCGACGCGCGGAAACCGCCGGCGGGATAGCAGGCGAACGATTTGCCGTCGGCATCCTGCTTGAACATCAGCCGCAGGGCCTTCTTGTCGTCCGGATTGCTGATGAAGATTTCCTCGCCGATCAGGAAGTCGCCCGGGTCGTTGAGGTTGTTGACGCTGAATTCGACCAGGGTGCCGAAGATGTCCGACACCGCTTCGTTGAGGCCGCCGGCGTCCTTGACGTTGTAGTAGCCCAGGCGCGCGGTGGCGCCGGTCACACCGTGCGTCATCTCATGGCCGGCCACGTCCACCGCCACCAGCGGCCGGTAGGTCACGCCGTCGCCGTCGCCGTAGATCATCACCCCGTTCCAGCCGGCGTTGACGTAGTTGGTGCCGTAGTGGACGTAGCTCTTGGCGCCCGCGCCGTTGTTGGAGATGCCGTTGCGGCCGTGCACGCTCTTGTAGTAGTCCCAGGTCGAGGCGACGCCGTAGTGGGCGTCGGCGGCGACCGTGGCGCGGTCGGACACGCTGTTGTTGCCCCAGGTGTTGTCGCTGTCGCTGAACAAGAGGGCGCCGGACGTGCTGGTCTGGTTCCGCGCGTCCCAGGTCGAGCCGCTGCCGCGCGAGACATCGGTCAACTGGAAGCCGCCGCTGACCGAGTTGGTGCCGATGCCGACGTCGCCCAGGGTCAGGGTCTTGCCGGTGCCGCTGGCGGCGGCGGAGTGGAAGCGGTCGTCCGCCAGCAGCACCTTGCCGTCGGCGGCGTCGAGGTAGTAGGTCATGGTGCCCGGCGCCTGGTCGTTGCGGCGGTCGCCGAGCAGATCGACCTGATAGGCCAGGGTGGGACGGCCGCCGCGCGCGAACACCACCAGGCGGGTCGATTCGATGTCGGTCACGGTGCCGTCGAAGGCCGCACCGGCCTCGACCTCGGCCTGGGCGGCGCTGATGCCGGGCTTGATATCGGGACGGACGAAGGTCTTCATCTCCTCGCCCTGGGTGATCGACTGGATCTTGCCGTTGCGCGAATGCACGACCATGTCGCCGCCGATCACCGGCAGGCCCTGGTAGGTGCGGTCCATGCGCACGTGCTCGGTGCCGTCGCGGTCTACGATCACGTCGTGGGCGACGAAGCCGTCGGCGGGCATGCGGTGCACTTCGCGGGCGGCGCTGCTTTCGAGCAGGCCACGGGCGCGATCGGCGGCCGGCGAAGCGTCGGCCTCGGCGGGCGAGGTCGCGGCGAACAGCTGGTCGCTGCCGGGGCGGGCGCCGGCGGCGCGGGCCAGGATCGCCTGCAGGCCGCTGCCGGCCGGGTGCGCGCCGGCGCTGCGGCTCGCTGCCGACGCCGCGATCGCGCCGGCCGGGTCGGCCTGGAGCTGGCGATGGGCGGAACCGGACAGGGTCTCGGACTGGCTGGCCAGCAGGGTCAGGGCAGCGACGATGGCGGCGCTGAGTAGGGCGGTTTTCGCTTGCATATGCGTATGTCCCCGAAGTGTCGAAAGATGGTTGGTGGAATGCGTCCACATCCGTTACTGTTTCGTTCCACAACTCATGCGATCGATCGCGTTCCGCCTGCGTTCCCTCGCCGAGTTCTTCAACCGTAAGTGCCGCTGGGACGCGTTTCCGGAATGCGGAAGCGGCCGATAGCGCTCGCTGTCGGATTGCGGTCACACTTCCGGATCTTCGTTCGAGCCGAGCACAGCCTTGTCGAGTGAATCCCTGCAACCCCCCCCCAGCGACGCACTGCGCGATGCGGAGATCGCGATCGTCGGTGGCGGCGTCATCGGTCTGACCTCGGCGCTGGCCCTGCTGAACGACGGGCGCCGGGTCTGCGTGCTGGAAGGCAACACCCTGGGCAGCGGCAGTTCGCACGGGAACTGCGGAACGATCACCCCCAGCCACGCGACCCCGCTGGCCGCGCCGGGCGTGATCGCGCAGGCCTTGCGCTGGATGCTCACCCCCGACGCGCCGTTGTACGTGCACCCGCGCCTGGACCCGCGCCTGTGGGGCTGGCTGTTGCGTTTCGCGCTGCGCTGCAACGCCCGCGACTGGCGTCAAAGCGCTTTGGCCAAGTCGGCGCTGCTCAACGATTCGCGCGCGCGCCTGCAGGACTGGGTGCGCGACTACGGCCTGCAGTGCGAGTTCGAGCAGAGCGGCGTCGACTACGTGTTCCGCGACGAGCGCGCCTTCGCCGCCGGCCAGATCGAACTGGATCTGCTGCGCGAGCTCGGCATCCGCATCGAGCTGATCGACGGCCGCCGCTACGAGGCCGAAGATCCCGCCTTCAAGCCCGGCGTCGCCGGCGCGATCCGTTTCGACCACGACGCGGTGCTGCGCCCGGATCGCTACGTCGATGCGCTCGCGCGGGCGGTGCGTGCGCGTGGCGGCGTCATCGTCGAACACTGCCGCCTGCAATCGCTGGACAGCGGCGGCGATGGGATTGGCTTGAGCACCACGCGAGGGTCGATGCGCGCGCGCGAAGTCGTGCTGGCGCTGGGCGCCTGGTCGCCGCAGCTGTCCGACGCGATCGGCCTGCCGGGGCTGAAGCGCGCGATCCAGCCCGGCAAGGGTTACTCGATCACCTACGACCGTCCGGCGCGGGTGCCGCGGCGGCCGGTGGTGCTGCGCGAGCGCAAGGTCTGCGTGACCGCCTGGGGCAGCGGCTACCGCCTGGGCAGCACCATGGAATTCTCCGGCTACGACGACAGCCTCAATCCGCGCCGTCTGGCGGCATTGGAACGCGGCGCGGCCGAGTACCTGCACGAACCGGTCGGCCCGGTCGAACGCGAGCGCTGGTACGGCTGGCGTCCGATGAGCAGCGACGACATCCCCCTGATCGGCCGCGTGCCCGGCCGCGACGGCCTGTGGCTGGCCACCGGCCACGGCATGATGGGCGTGAGCATGAGCGCCGGCACCGGCCAGCTCGTCGCCGACCTGATCGCCGGGCGCGCGCCCGCGATCGACCCTGCGCCTTACCGACCGGAGCGATTCGCATGAGCGCCGCCCTGCGCGACTTCGACCTGATCGTGATCGGCGGCGGCTCAGGCGGCCTGGCCGGCGCCTTCCGCGCCGCCGAGCACGGCGCCCGCGTCGCCCTGCTGGAACCCCATCTGCTCGGCGGCACCTGCGTCAACGTCGGCTGCGTGCCGAAGAAGGCGATGTGGCTGGCCGCGGGCGTGGCCGGCCACCTGCGCATGGCGCGCGACCTCGGTTTCGACGTCGCCGAATCGCCCGCGCTGGACTGGCCTACCTTCATCGCCCACCGCCAGCGCTATATCGCCAACATCCACGACAGCTACCGCCGCCGCCTCGACGCGGCCGGCATCGTGACCGCGCCGATGCGCGCGCGCTTCATCGACGCGCGCACCATCGAATGCATGGACGGCGTGCGCCTGAGTGCGCGCCAGCTGCTGATCGCCACCGGCGGGCATCCGCTGCGCCCGCAGTTGCCGGGCGCCGAACTGGGCGGCGTGTCCGACGATTTCTTCCAATGGACCGCCGCTCCCGAGCGCGTGGCCATCGTCGGCGGCGGCTACATCGCGGTCGAACTGGCCGGCCTGCTGCAGGCGCTGGGCAGCCGCGTCGACCTGCTGGTGCGCGGCAAGCTGCTGGACGGTTTCGACGTCGAGCTGGTCGAGCAACTGGCGCAGGACTACCGCCATGCCGGCGTGCACGTCCAGTTCGGCCATCGTCTGGCCGCGGTCGAGCGCGACGGCGACGGCGTGCGCCTGCGCGACGCCGACGGCGGCCTGAGCGATCGTTACGACCGTTTGCTGTTCGCGACCGGGCGCCGCGCCAATACCGCCTCGCTGGATCTGGCCGCGGCCGGCGTGCTCACCGACGCGCGCGGCTATGTCCAGGTTGACGAGCGCCACGCCACCAACGTCGCCGGCATTCACGCGGTCGGCGACGTCACCGCCGACCCGGCCCTGACTCCGGTCGCGATCGCGGCCGCGCGCCGGCTGATGGATCGCCTCTACGGCGGCGCCAGCGCGGTGTTGGACCAGCGCGACGTTCCTACCGTGGTGTTCTCGCATCCGCCGATCGGCAAGGTCGGCCTGACCGAGGCGCAGGCGCGCGCGCAGCACGGCGATGCCGTGCACGTGTATCGGGCCGGATTCCGGCCGATGTTGCAGGCTTTGGTCAACTCTCCGCAGCGCAGTTTGTTCAAACTGGTATGCGTGGGCGAGGAACGAAGGGTGATCGGCATCCATCTGATGGGTGAGGCCGCCGATGAGATCCTGCAGGGCTTCGCGGTCGCGCTCAAGCGCGGCATCACCCTGGACGACCTGCGCGACACGGTTGCGATTCACCCCACCAGCGCCGAGGAAGTGGTGTTGATGCGCTGAACCGCAGCCGCTGTCGCCGGATCGTACGGACCGAGCACGCAGATCCCTCATTCACGGAGCGAAACGCATGAAGCAGCGGTGGCAGAGTTGGATGTTGGCGGGCGCGCTGGTCGCCGCGCCGGCCGCGCAAGGCATGGAGATCGCCGACCTGCTCGGCGCGCCGCAACCGGAAGTGCCGGTGGCCGCGGCCAAGGCGCCGGTGATCGCCTGGGCCGCGAACGAGCGTGGGGTGCGCAACCTGTGGGTCGCAAGCGCGCCCGAGTTCGCGCCGCGCAAACTCACCGGCTACGACGAGGACGACGGCCAGTTGCTGAGTTCGCTCGCGCTCAGCGCCGACGGCCGCTACCTGGCCTACGTGCGCGGCGGCGGCCCGGACGCGGCCGGCAACGCCAGCAATCCCACCGGCGATCCCGACGGCGCCGAACAGGCGGTGTGGATCGTGCCCAGCGACGGTTCGGCCGCGCCCCAGCGCGTGGCCGCCGGCCGCGGCGTGATGTTCGCGCCCGCCGGCGACGCTCTGATCGTGCAGGGCAAGGGCGTGGGCTGCTATCCGCATGCTTATGCCAAGGCGCCGGCTTGGTGCGTGGAAGCGCTGCTGAAGACGCGCGGCGCCAACAGCGCGGCCGCGTTCTCGCCCGACGGCGGGCGCTTGCTGTTCGTCAGCAACCGCGGCGACCACGCCTTCATCGGCGTGCTCGATCTGGCCGCGCGTTCGGTGCGCTGGATCGCGCCGGACTACAACAACGACAGCTCGCCGGTGTGGTCGCCGGACGGCAAGCGCATCGCCTTCCTGCGCGGCGCCGGTGCGCGCCCGGGCCTGGCCTTCGACCTGACCCTGGCCAATCCGTTCGAGGTCTGGGTGGCCGACGCCGACAGCGGCCAGGCGCGGCGCGTGCACCGCTCCGGTGCCAGCGCCGGCGGCCACGCGCAGTTCGCGGTGGCCGAGCCGCTGCGCTGGAGCCGCGACGGCCGCCTGCTGTTCAGTTCGGAAGAGAGCGGCTGGCTGCATTGGTACGCGCTGTCGCCCGACGGCGGTACGCCGGTCGCGATCAGCCGCGGCGATTGCGAAGTCGAAACCGCGGGCCTGAGCGATGCCGGCCGCCTGGTCTACAGCGCCAACTGCGACGACATCGAACGCCGTCAGCTGTATGCCGCCTCCGCCGGCGCCGCGCCGAAGCGCCTGACCGCCGATGGCCAGATCGCGACCGACCCGCTGCCGCTGGCCGGCGCGCAGTGGATCGCGTTCCGCCACGCCGACGCGCGCCGCCCGACCGCGATCGCGGTGATGCCGGCCGGCGGCGGCGAGCCGCGCCGGATCTTCCCGGCGCAGCTGCCGGCCGCGTTCCCGATCCAGGCCCTGGTCGAACCCAAGACGGTGACCCTGCGCGCCGCCGACGGCATGGTCTCGCACGCGACCGTGTTCATGCCGCCGGCCTCGTTCAAGGGCAAGCGCCCGGCCCTGGTCTACGTGCACGGCGGCCCGATCCGGCAGATGCTGCCGGGCTGGCACTACAGCAGCTACTACTACAACGACTACGCCAGCAACCAATGGCTCGCCAGCCGCGGTTTCGTGGTGCTGGCCCTGAACTATCGCGCCGGCACCGGCTACGGCCAGGCCTTCCGGCGTGCGCCCAAGCAGGGCCCGCGCGGCGCCAGCGAGTACCAGGACGTGCTGGCCGCGCAAGCGCACCTGGCCGGTCTGGCCGAGGTCGACGCGCGGCGCATCGGCATCTACGGCGGGTCCTACGGCGGCTATCTGACCGCGCAGGCGCTGTCGCGCAATTCCGACCTGTTCGCGGCCGGTGTCGACCGCCATGGCGTGCACGACTGGCGCGAGAGCGCCAAGGGCGGCGACAACAGCGGCCTGTGGGGCCTGAAGCCCGACGAGCTCGAGCTGGCCGGGCAGTCCTCGCCGGTCGCGCACGTCGAAGGCTGGCGTTCGCCGGTGCTGTTGGTGCACGGCGACGACGACCGCGCGGTCAAATTCAGCCAGAGCGTGGATCTGGTCGAGCGCCTGCGCGCGCGCGGCGTGCCCATCGAAAGCCTGGTCATTCCGGACGAGGATCACTTCTTCCTGCGCTACGCGACCTGGATGCAGGTGCACCGCAGTACCATGGACTTCTTCGAGCGCCAGCTGAAACCCTGAACCGACATGAGTACCGTTCCCGCGCCGGCCGAACCGGTCTTCGAACTCCACCACGGCAGCGCGCCGTTGCTGATCAGCCTGCCGCACGACGGCAGCGCGATCCCGCCGGCGCTGGCCGGGCGCATGCAGCCCTCGGCGCGGCGCGCGCCCGACACCGACTGGCACGTGTCGCGGCTGTACGCGTTCGCGCGCGAACTGGGCGCCTCGATCCTGGTGCCGCGCTACTCGCGCTACGTGGTCGACCTCAACCGCCCGCCCGACGATACCTCGCTGTATCCGGGCCAGAACACCACCGGCCTGTGCCCGGCGGTGCAGTTCACCGGCGAACCGGTCTACCTGGACGGTCAGGCGCCGTCGCCGGAGGAAGTCGCCGAGCGCGTCGATCGCTACTGGCGTCCGTATCACGAGAACCTCGACGCCGAACTGGCGCGCCTGCGCGGCGAGCACGGCCGCGTGGTGCTCTGGGAAGGCCATTCGATCAAGGGCAGCGAGTTGCCGTTCCTGTTCGAGGGCCGCCTGCCGGACCTCAACCTGGGCACCTCCGGCGGCGCCAGCTGCTCGCCGCAACTGCAGGCGCGCCTGGAAGCGGTGCTGGCCGGGCAGGGCGGCTACGACTGGATCGTCAACGGCCGCTTCAAAGGCGGCTACATCACCCGTCACTACGCCTCGCCCGACACCGGTGTACAGGCGGTGCAGTTGGAGCTGAGCCAGCGCAACTACATGGACGAGGCCAGCTTCGCCTACGACGAAGCCAAGGCCGCCAAGCTGCAACCGCTGCTGGCCGAACTGCTGCGAACCTGCCTGGCCGGATGAAGAGCACGGCTGCGGCGCCCGCGCTGACGCTATCGCAGGCGCGTGCGCTGCACCTGGGCGCGCAGGGCCTGCTAGCGCGCCCTCGCCGGCGCGCGCGCAAGGCCGATCTGCTCGATGCGATCGCGCGCATGCAGCTGCTGCAGATCGACACCATCCACATCGTCGCACGCAGCCCCTACCTGGTGCTGTACTCGCGCCTGGGCGCATATCCGCAGGCCTGGCTGGAAGAACTGCTGGCGCAACGCGAGATCTTCGAGGTCTGGGCCCACGAAGCCTGCTTCGCGCCGATGGGCGACTACCTGCTGCATCGCAACGCCATGCCGCAGCGCGCCCATCACTGGGCGATCCGCAACGCCCAGGCCCATCGCGCCGGCAGCGGCGCCAAGATCGAACGCCTGCTCGAACACATCCGCAGCCTGGGCCCAGTCAAATCCTCGGATTTCGAACGCGAGCAGGCCGGCGGTGGCGGCTGGTGGGGCTGGAAGGACGAGAAGCGCTGGCTGGAGGCCGCGTTCGCGCTGGGCGAGCTGATGGTCGCCAGGCGCGACAATTTCCACCGCGTCTACGATCTCAGCGAACGCGTCGCCGGTACCGTCGTGCCTGGTTGGAACACCACGGCCATCGACGCCGAGACGATCAGACGCGAGACACTGCTCAAATCCGTGCGCGCGCTCGGCCTGACCCAGGCGCGCTGGATCGCCGACTACTACCGCACCAAGCCGCGCCTGCGCGACGCCGACCTGGATCCGTTGGTGGAGCAGGGCGCCTTGCTGCGGGTGACGGTGAAGGGCTGGGACGCGCCCGGCTACGTACATCCCGATCACGCCGGCGCGCTGGCTCTGGCCGCCGCGGGGCGCCTGCGCGCGACCCACGCCACCCTGCTGTCGCCCTTCGATCCGGTGGTCTGGGACCGCGAACGCGCCAGCGAATTCTTCGGCTTCGACTACACCCTGGAGTGCTACACGCCCGAGCCCAAGCGCCGCTACGGCTACTTCGTGCTGCCCATCCTCGCGCGCGGCCGCCTGGTCGGACGCCTGGACGCCAAGGCGCATCGCCGGGAAGGCGTGTTCGAGGTCAAGGCGCTGTTCCTGGAAGAAGACCTCGTCGCCGACGAAGCCCTGATCGCCGACATCGCCCGTGCCATCGACGACTGCGCGCGCTGGCACGCCACCCCCAAGGTCGACCTGGTCCGCTGTCGCCCCGCGACCCTGCGCACCCCGCTGCGCGCCGCCCTGCGCGCCCTCCAGGCGGCCCAGCCCTAGGGATAGCGCGGCGCAACCGCCAAGGCCTGGAGGTAGGAGCGGCGCAAGCCGCGACCACGCCACCCATGCCCAGCGCAAGCTTCGAGCAGGCCGTCGGCCCGCCCTCTGTGGGGGCGGCGTAAGCCGCGATTCGCGCAACCTCAACCTAAACGCCGGCATCGGCAGCCGAGGAGTCCGCGTCTACGACGCACAAGGTCTCCGCTTCGCCCGCAAGCCCGTTCTGCACAGCTGCTTCGTTCCCGTGGTCGCGACTTACGCCGCTCCTACCCGTGAGTCCTCAACCACCCTGCGTATACATCACCCACACCATCAGCACGATCAACGGCGCCCCCAGCGCCGCAGGCACCAGCAAGACCAGCCAACGCGGCCGCTCGCCACGCACCCAGCCGATCACGGCCAGCGCCGCGCTGCCCAAGGCGCATAGCAGCCAGATGAAGATCGCCTCCCAGAACCCGCACAAGCCATCGCCACAGGGCCCGCCGAAGGCGTGCATCAACCAGATCAGCAGCGCATGCGAGGCCGCGACCGCGATGGCCGACCAGAACAGGATGGGGTGTTGCATGGGGCGCGCCGCAGTATCCATCGCAGGCCTCGGTCCGATTGCATACGCGAAGATCGGCGCCGGCAGCGCTACGCAGAGGGCTGTCCGGGCCGATGCCGCACGCGGCGGCGGCCCAGCTATACACCAAACTCTAGCTTCGTCGCGATGTGATTGCCGGTCCGACGTCTTAAATGCGCGCCGCGCGCACCTTTCTCATGCACATATACCGCAGCAGGGGCCGGCCATGGCCCGGTCGAGCTTGCGCATGCGCAAACTCGTCGACGTTCGGCATCTTTCACGGTCGGGCATAACCGAGCAGGCCTTCCTGCGTATCGCCGCCGCAACTGGACTGCGTCGAAACGTAATGATCGTAGCCGTTGCGGCAGCGATAGATCGGATAAGCGCCAGGGCTGCCGGCACCGACGCTGAACCCGACGATCGAATCCAAGCTGCCGCCGCCTTCGCAGTTCCGGTCATTGCTCAAGTAGTCGTGATAAACGCCGTTGACCGGCGTCGAAAGCCAGCAGCGATAGATCGCGCCGCCGCCATCGACGCCGGACAGCGGCCGCAGGGCCAGCTGATGGGCCGCCAGGAACTGCGGCTGCTCGGTAGCGTAGCGAGCCTCGTACCGGAAGCCGTTTGCGACGAGTTGATAGAGCTTCCAATCCGCGACGCCGCCGCGGTCGAGCTGATAAGGCGACGACGAATGGTTGCCGGACTCGTGCGGCTGATTGGCGTCCGCCGCGCACTTGTCCTTGTCGACGATGCCGGGGCCGGAAAGCGTGCAGCGATCGTTGGGATTGTAAGGCATGTACAGGCTGCCCGCGCCCGCGGCGATATTGCCGGTCAGGTAAAACGCATTGAGTATCGAGTGTTCGTTCCTGAATACCGCAGCCGTGGCATGGTTATAGAAATAGTTGTTCTTGATCTCCAGCCCATTCACAACTTGCGCGGCGTCGCTCAGTCCGCTGTAGCCGCCGGCTTCGATCGCCCATACCGGATGATGGAGCGTGGGCGAGGTCGCGCAGTTGTCGCAGCGGCCGTCGCCGACAACATTGTTGTCGACAATTGTGGCGCCGCCGCGCGGCACGTAGACCTGACCGCCGTTGCAGGGCTGGTTGCCTGCGGGGCCGCACCAGTAGTACATGCCGTGGCGGTGATTGCCCAGTAGCAGGCTATTGCTGAGCCGGTTGTCGGCACTGTCGTAGAACACCACGGCGTTGGTGGCATTGGCGGTGAAAATGGAGCGATCCACGATGATTCCAGTGGAGGCGACGTTTCCGTTTGGACCCGAGAATAGGCCGATCAGGCCCGCGTTATGGATCTTGGAGCGATCGAAGAGAAAGCCATCGACACCGTTCGTCGCCACGGCGAAGCTCGGCGCGTCGTAGACCTCCACCCGGTCCATCGCGATGTTCGCGGAATCCTGCACTAGCAATGCAATGTTGGATGGGCAAGGGGCGCCCTGGTAGCAAGGCGGGGACGTGACCGATGCGTTTTCCTGCACGATCAGGTTGCGTACCTGGATGAGGCTGGAATTCCAGATGTGCAGGGCAGGGCATTGCGCCCATGCATCGCCTCCGCGCGCGAGGCTATGGCCATTGCCCTCGATGGTCACGCCGGACTTGCCGTAAACATGCAGTAAAGCGACTCCCTCAGGGCAGCACTGCGCACCATCGCAGCTGAGATCCGCCTGCAGGCTGATCTCATCGTTGTTGCCGATCGCGGCGAGGCAGGCCGACAGGGATGGGAGGTCTGAAGCGTTGCAGGCCGCGGCTGCGGGCCATGCAATAACCGAGAGAAACATGGCGCTCAGACCCATCAGGGGCCGGCGGTACTTAAGCGTCTTCGAGGAATGCATGCGGCGAGCTCCGATCCAAGGCTGAGCGACGGCTCTCGCTCCATGATAGCGAGGGGCCATCGCAACGGCTGAGATCGCGCTTCCGCATTGCAAGAAAATGGTGCTTGCTGTGGATATTAAGTGGAGTACGCGCGCAGTATGCGTACGAAGTGGTGCCACGAATCATGAGCGGACGCTCAGACGTCGAGCGTCGCCCGCACGCGGCGGCGGTCCAGCTATACCCCAAACCCTAGCTTCGTCGCGAAGCGGTCGCCGGCCCCACCGTCTTTAGATACGCAACATGTGCACCTTTTCCATGTGCGTGTGCCACATCAATCGGCAGGCGGCCGTTGCCGTCCGCGGCGGCAGTGTCTGCGCCCGCGGATACCAGGGCCTCGATCGTCGCGAGGTTGCCGTGGCTGGCGGCGTAGTGCAGCGGCGTGAGGCCGCCGCGTTCGCACAGGTCGTGACGGGCGCCGGCCGTCAGCAGGCAGCGGACGATCTGCGTGTGACCCCAGGCGGCGGCGCCGAACAGCGCCGTCTCCGCGCTGGAGTCGATCCAGTTCACATCCGCGCCCGCCGCGATCAGCGCGCGGACCTCGTCGAGATCGCCCGACCAGGCGGCGTAATGCAGCGCCGATTCGGCGTGGCCTTGGTCTGCGCCCGGCAATGCATCGTCCAGCTTGTTTCCTGCCGGGCGCCGCGACGCTCAAACCTCCAGCGTCGCCAGATCGCCCTTGGTTTCCAGCCACTGCTTGCGGTCGCCGGCGCGTTTCTTGGCCAGCAGCATGTCCATCAGCGAGTGGGTCTCGATGCCGTCGTCGACGGTCAGCTGGACCAGGCGGCGGGTGTCGGGGTGGATGGTCGACTCGCGCAGCTGCGAGGCGTTCATCTCGCCCAGGCCCTTGAAGCGGGTGACGTTGATCGCGCCGCGGATCTTCTCGCGTTCGATCTTCTCCAGCAGGATGCGCTTCTCTTCCTCGTCCAGGGCGTAGAACACCTGCTTGCCCACGTCGACGCGGAACAGCGGCGGCATCGCCACGAAGATGTGGCCGGCCGCGACCAAGGCCGGGAAGTGCCTGAGGAACAGCGCGCTGAGCAGGGTCGCGATGTGCAGGCCGTCGGAATCGGCGTCGGCCAGGATGATGACCTTGCCGTAACGCAGGCCGGTGATGTCGTCCTTGCCCGGATCGCAGCCGATCGCCACCGCCAGGTCGTGCACTTCCTGCGAGGCCAGCACGCTGCCGGATGCGACTTCCCAGGTGTTGAGGATCTTGCCGCGCAGCGGCAGGATCGCCTGGAAATCCTTGTCGCGCGCCTGGCGCGCGCTGCCGCCGGCCGAATCGCCCTCGACCAGGAACAGCTCGGTGCGCGACAGATCCTGCGAGGTGCAGTCGGCGAGCTTGCCGGGCAGGGCCGGGCCCTGGGTGATCTTCTTGCGCACGATCTGCTTTTCGGTCTTCAAACGCGCCGCGGCGCGCTCGATCGCCAGCTGCGCGATCTTCTCGCCCAGCTCGGTGTGCTGGTTCAGCCACAGCGAGAACGCGTCGTGGGCAGCGCCCTCGACGAAGCCCGCGGCCTGGCGCGAGGACAGGCGTTCCTTGGTCTGGCCGCTGAACTGCGGGTCGGTCATCTTGATGCTGAGCACGAAGGCGACCCGGTCCCACACGTCCTCCGGCGCCAGCTTGACGCCGCGCGGCAGCAGGTTGCGGAAATCGCAGAACTCGCGCAGCGCGTCGGTGAAGCCGGTGCGCAGGCCGTTGACGTGGGTGCCGTGCTGTGCGGTCGGGATCAGGTTGACGTAGCTTTCCTGGGTCAGCTCGCCGTCCGGGGCCCAGGCCACCGCCCAGTCGACCACTTCGGTGTCCTTCTTGAGCTGGCCGACGAACAGCTCCGGCGGCAGCAGCTCGCGCTGCGGCTGGCCTTCGCGCAGCTCGCCCGACAGGTAGTCGCGCAGGCCATCCTCGTAATACCACTGCGCGGTTTCGCCGCTGGCCGCGTCGTGCAGCTTCACGGTCAGGCCGGGGCAGAGCACGGCCTTGGCGCGCAGCAGGTGCTTGAGCGAACGCAGGTTGAACTTGGGCGTGTCGAAGTACTTGGCGTCCGGCCAGAAGCGCACGCGGGTGCCGGTGTTCTTCTTGCCGACCGTGCCGACCACCTCCAGCGGGGTGGCGCGGTCGCCGTCCTTGAAGGTCATGCGGTATTCGTTGCCGTCGCGCTTGATGTGCACTTCGACCAGGGTCGACAGCGCATTGACCACGCTGACGCCGACGCCGTGCAGGCCGCCGGAGAAGGTGTAGTTCTTGTTGCTGAACTTGCCGCCCGCGTGCAGCCGGGTCAGGATCAGCTCGACGCCGGGGATCTTCTCCTCCGGGTGGATGTCGACCGGCATGCCGCGGCCGTCGTCGGACACCTCGCAGCTGCCGTCGGCGTGCAGCACCACGTCGATGCTGCGCGCGTGCCCGGCCAGGGCCTCGTCGACCGCGTTGTCGATCACTTCCTGGGCCAGATGGTTGGGCCGGGTGGTGTCGGTGTACATGCCCGGACGGCGTTTGACGGGGTCCAGGCCGGAAAGGACTTCGATATCGGCGGCGTTGTAACGACTGCTCATGAAACCTGCATGGGGTAGTGAAACAATTGGCGAAACCAGTTAGCGCCCGGCGCCGACGGCCTGCAATTCGGCGCCGGTGTAGGGGTTGTAGCGGTAGCCGCCCGGGAAGGTCTCGCCGTTGGCGGGGTCGCGCCGAGCCGGCAGCAGGCCGCCCAGGGGCAGGCGGAAGCTGAACTCGCTACGGTCCAGCCGGACCAGCATCTTGCCATCCCCGAGCGGGTCGGCGACGGGTTTGCCGTCAGCGGTGCGGCCCGGGAACACGTAGAACTGCATATTCTCGCCCGCTGGGCCGATCATGCTGACCAACATCGGCCGCATGGTGTCCAGCAGCCCCTTCAGGGCCGGGTCGACCTGGTCGGCCGCCATCGGGCGGTGGCTGCCGCCGTGCATGTCGACCAGCTGCAGCTTGCCGCGCAGGTCGGCCTCGCTGCTGAAATTCGGGCTCTCGTCCAGGCTGTCGATGCGCAGGGCCGCGATCACGGTATTGCGGGTGAACAGGTCCTGGAACTGGCGGGAGACCTCCTGGGACACCTTTTTGGACACGCCCTCGGCGTTCGCATCCTGCTGGTCCAGCACATAGGCCCACAGCTGCGGCGGCAGCCACCAGATCATCTCGCTGCCGTTGGCCCCGCCGCCGGTCTTCTGGGTGTCGCCCATGAGCTCGTCGATCCGGATCTGGCTCACCGGCAGCCCGGTATGGCCGGCCCAGGCCGGCGCCACGGCCGCGAGGCCCAGGCACAACATGAACAACACGCGTAGACGGCGCATGGAACGGTTCCCTTGATTGAGCGCAGCGAGCATGGCGATGGGGCGGGGCAGGGTCAAGCCGGGGCTGTGGAGGCTGCCCTGCGCGTGGCCGGGCGCGGGTCGTCTTGCATGGGGCGTGCGCTGGAGCAGCGTAAGATGGAACACTAGGGTCGCGCAGGGGATTGCGCAGGTTTACAAACCTTGGGGGCGCTATGAAGATCGCGGCGAGTCTAGTACTGGCTCTGGCTCTGGTCGCCTGTCAGCCCAAGCCCTCCCCATCCGGTGGGCACGCAGATGGCGCTAATCAGCCAGCGGCTTATCGTTTACCCCCTAGTGTCCTTCCGAAATCGGACGCTCTCCCGGACTTCGGTATCGACTTGGCGACGGTCGCTCCGAGGGACGCCGAAATCGTCAGGTCCGCGTGGCTGAACTACCAACGAATACTCGCAGGGCAGCATCCAGCTTGCACGGTAGCGTACGGTGTCTCTGACGGTGGCAGCCTGATGTACGACTGCGGCTCGTACGAGATCATGCGGGTCAAGACCATCTCCGGCAGCGGAGATACCTACGGCTATAGCTACGGGCCTTCGCTGAACCTTCTGAACGGAAACAAGGTGGAGCACTTCAAGTTCTACACGGTTGCGCAGCTATCGGCTCTGGAGAAATCCCATTGATCCCGCGCCGGCGAGTTGCTCTTGCTGGCGGTTGCCCGGCATCCGACAATCCTGTCGCACCATGACGAGGTAACGACTCGGCTCGAACAGGTCGCCGAGCCTCGCACACAGACTAGGGGGGAACATGGAAGACGAAGATCTCGGCGGTATCGACAAGGACCGCGGCCATCCGCGCGCCCTCCAGCTCATCCCGGACGAGTTCTTCTGGGATTGCACCGACGAACTGGCGCCCTTCGGCTCGGACGAGGGCGACACGGCCCTGTCCGAATATCGGGATTGGCGGGAAGAGAATCCGAAGCAGGCGCTGGAAGCCTGTCTCGTCTGGACCATCGAGTGCGTCGGCGAGATCGATGCATCCGAATACACCGACGGCATCTTCGACGAGGCGACGGTGCGCGGGCAGATCGAAGACCCCGATTTCGACGATCAGCAGCTGATCTACACCACGGACGTGTCGGTGATCGCCACCGCCTTCGGGCAGCTCGCCGACGAGGGCAAGATCGACGCCTCCGCGAAGCCGTACGCGTCGCGCGCGCTCAAGCGGCAGATCGTATGGGCCAGGCTGCAGCCGGACTGGGATCACGCCGAAACGTATATCGGCAACCTCACCAGGCTGCAGGCGGCTCTCGCTGAGGCCTGATGGGTTCAAACCGAAGCGATCTGGATGACGGGCTTCATGCTCGAGGCGCCAGGGTCGAGGCATCAGACGGTGCAACAGATGACTTCGCAGATCGAGCAATTCGCAGAAGCAGCAGCGGAATTTTGCGATTGGGCAGAACGGACCTGTGCGCCGATCGAGAAGGAGGCGGCCGTTGCCTTGGCGCTTCTTTCCAATCTCTATCAACGAGCCCTGCATCTTCCGGATGTATCCGGAGAGGAAGAGCCAGGCGAGGTAACGCAAGACGCTTGGGCAAGAATCTACAAGCGTTTCGGTTCGCTACCCTTTAACTTCTACAGTCAGTGTTTCAACCCGCTAGATTCGCTGGATGAGCCATCGGGCGTCGCCGATCTGGCCGATGACCTGGCCGACATCTGGCGGGATCTAAAGCGCGGCCTGTCACTTTTTGACGCCGGGCATATCTCGGCAGCGGCATGGGAGTGGCGTCAGAGTTTCTGGCAGCATTGGGGGCGGCATGCGGCGGGCGGCATCTATGCGCTTCATTGCTGGCTCGTCGATCAGCCGGAAAGTGCTGCCAACGATGAAGCAAAATCGAAGTCGCTTCCCGGCTCGGCTTAATTCAGGCGTTAGACACCGCACCAGCCATCGAGGGAGTCACATATGAAAGCACTACTTTTTGTTGTGACGGCCGCGCTACTCATGACCGCCACCCACGCAAGCTACGGCGCCGAGAAATCGGCTCAATCCGTCCAGGATCCTGATCTGACCTCGATGCTCGCTAAGTATTCCGAGGCGAAGCCGGCGTTCTATAACGGCCAGCCGGATGCGGTGAAGGCGCTGTGGTCGCATGCGGACGATGTGACGCTGTCTGGCGCCGCCGGTGGCGCCACCGCCAAGGGATGGGACGAGGTCAGCAAGAGGCTCAGCTGGGCCAGTTCGCAGTTCCTGGACTCCAAAGGCTCGTGGTCCGACGAGCAGCTTCAGGTCACGGTGAGCGGAGACTTGGCCTACATAGTCCAGTACGAACGCATTCGCTACCATCCGCCAGGTCAGGCCAAGGAGGCTCAGCGGGATTACCGCGTGACCACAATCTTCAGGCGGGAATCCGACGGCTGGCGAATCGTTCATCGCCATGCGGACACTCAGGTGGCCAGGCAGGACATTCGTTAGGCGATGCCGGGGCAGTAATTCAATTGGTATTGCTCGACCTGTCCTTTGAGGGCGTGGTTGCGAACTTTGGCGCGCACCAAGAGTGATCGGATCGGAGTCTTACAATTCATTGAAGTCGAAACCGCTGTGCCGATCGGC
This sequence comes from Lysobacter sp. CCNWLW3, assembly GCF_036697405.1. NCBI lineage: Bacteria > Pseudomonadati > Pseudomonadota > Gammaproteobacteria > Lysobacterales > Lysobacteraceae > Lysobacter > Lysobacter sp. CCNWLW3. Next base: position 19,278 of record NZ_JBAHWA010000027.1, on the reverse strand, counting down.
TTGTTTCAGGCGTTAGGATCGCATCATGGATCGCCGTTATCGCAAAAGGATGCAGGCCTACTGGGCACGTGTGGAGGCGCGCGGGCGCCGGCATATCGACCGTCTCGACCTGACGGGTTGGTTTGACTACTGGCACACTCACGTCGATTGGTATGGCCGGGGCAATAGCCGCCCAGAGAATGCCCCGGAGATTGCAGCCGCGACGGTTCGATTGCTGCAATATTTGGAATTGCTGGCGAAAGACCGCCCGGAGCCTATCCAGCTATGGGCAACCCTATGTAGCAACACCATGGACAATGCGGTGTATGCCCACTCGCAAAACCCTAATGGGACCGCTTGCCCGCGTGATTTCCGCGCGGTTACCTGGGATCCGCCCGTTCCGGGCTGGGTGTCGGCTGCGATCCCCAGTGGCGGGCATCAGATTGGCATGGCCAGCTATGGCGGCGAGGTTGTTTATTTTGTTCGAAAGCGGGCCTGACAATCGTTAAGTAGACCTCGCTTCGCGGCTCTGCTTTGTTCAGTGTCCTCCATATAGTCCATGGCGTTCCGCCCATGAGAAGGTTCGCGAAAGTAATCTTTTTGGCATTGCTTCTTGTCTTGGCCGCTTGCGCTCCTAGGCGGTTGACTCCTGGTGCGAGGATCAACCCATATCTGGCGGAGCCTCCTGTCTGTGACATCAAGGCATATGCGGAGAAGTTCGGCGAAGAGTCGCTTCGGACATGCATTGCGAGAGTTGTCGCGAAGCGCTGCAATAGAACAGACGCTTGCCAGTTCGTATGCCAAATTGGTGGCGAATGGGATCATGTGGGAGGCGGCTGCGACCACATGTGCAACTACGGTGAGGTGTTTGAACTGCCCCCTGGCGCTGAGGCTTGCACAGTCGAAGGAGTCCGGCTCTGAGGGGCGAGCGCCTATCCCCATCGAGTAGGATGGCGTGAATTGGGAGGTAAGGCTGATGAGACCCATACCCGCACTCGTACTCCTTTTTGCAGTATCAAGCTCGGCCTTGTCCGCAGAGGTTTGTCCCGCCACGGAGCGGCAATTGATGGGGGTGTGGAACAGGAGCGGTGAGTTCGGCTTCTTCGAGGAGTTCTCGCTCGAGATGGATGCCGGGGAGCGCGTCTTCAACTCATGGCTCCATCAAGGTCCCGAGATATCTGGAGCCGCATGGAAGCTGGAGAACTGCCGGTTGATGGTCACGCCACGGACGGGCGGATTCGCCCCATTTCAGTTGAAAATACTGGGCCTGCGTAAGGGCAGGCTGCGCCTCTATGACGAGTCGGATCGGACGGAGTCGGTCTATCTACGTTCGCCAAAAGAGCCGTGACAATTCACTTAGGCCGAAGCGATCTCGCCGAGCGGCGCGGTTCGGGAGTCGAGTGTCCCAAATCGATCTGTCGTGTATTTCGAAATGGATTCATCGTAGCCCGAGGTGAGAACGCTCTAAGTCATCGAACACATCCTGCGCTGTGAGGGCTCACAGCCTGTCATTCGAGATCGACAGCCTGGCGCATGGCGATTCTTCGGCCCCGCCCTATTGCGCTGGCCGGTGCCGCTAATCAGGCATCACCCAGTACCGGTTAACATTCGTCCGTTCAGTCGCTAGCAGGGAAGCAGCCGCTACGGTCGCGCCGTCGCTGAGGGGAGCGGCCGAGGCGCCCCGCCTTTTCCTGTTGACCCCACGACACCGGAGGACCGCACCATGACCACCCGCAAGTATTGGATTCCCAGCCTGATCGCCGCCGCCCTGGTGGCGCCCATGGCGATGGCGCAGGACGCCGCCCAGAATCCGACGGCCGAGCAGGCCGCCGCGCAGGCCCAGAAGAAGGCTGAAGAGGCCGAGAAGGCCAAGGCCGAGCAGGCCGCCAAGGACAAGAAGAAAGCAGACAAGAAGAAGGACAAAGCGGCCGATCCGACCGCCGAGCCCGAAGAGGAAGACGGCAAGCGTTAAGGCTCGACCGGGCCGGATGCGCCCTGAGCGGCGCATCCAGGCCTTCGAGCGAGCGGCGTAGGCAGCTTTGGGCGCCGCGGCTCCCCACACCGGCGTCAAATGCAAGGTGGCCGTCTGGTCCGTTCGCTGCGACAGCGGCGATGCTGACCGGATGGCTCTGTTGCCGCCTTGTCCACGGTTCGGCCCGCTTCGATTCAGACGCCTGGCTCCAAGGCGGGCAGGCCCAGCACTCGCCTGACGCGCCGCGACTGCGCATGGCCGACGGACTGTCCGCGACGCCAAGTTCATCGGCCTGAGCGGCCGCGAGGTGGAGGCGTTGCCGGGCCTGCAAAGCACGTCCGGCTACTTCAAGCGCGAGTACGAGTATGTGTACCGGCTCGGCGCCGAGCGCGGCTTCGTCGCCATCGACAGCCAATGGTTGCTGCTGAAGCTCGGGCCCGACGGTAAAGTAGCGCAAGCGTCGGTCGTTCGTGACTGACCGGGAGCCGTGAATGATCGCCGCCATTCTGCTGGCCGCCAGCGCCGCGGTGCTGCTGTTTCTGGGCACCGTGCATCTGATCATCACCTTCGTCGGGCCCAAGCTGCGTCCGCGCGATCCCGCGCTGGAGGCGCGGATGCGCGAGGTGTCGCCGGGGATCACCGGGCAGGCCAGCATGTGGGACTTCTGGGTCGGCTTCAATGTCAGCCACAGCATGGCGGCCATCCTGTTCGGGCTGATCTACGGCTATTTGGCGATCGCGCAGCGCGAGTTGCTGTTTTCCTCCGCTTATCTGCTCACGGTGGGGGCGCTGACCTTGGGCGGACTGTTCGTGGTGGGCAAGATCTACTGGTTCAGAGCGCCGCTGATCGGGATCACGATTTCCTTGCTGTGTTACCTGGCGGGCGTGGTCGTAGCGCTGAGCTAGGACGGACGAAGGAGGGACGCGCATGGCCGATCTGAGGACTTGCTCCGCAATCGCGATACTGGCCGCCGCTGCGGCCGCCGTCCCCAGTGCGGCCGCGGCGGGGGAGCGGCCTGTCCGGGTGGCCGCCGATTTCTACGGGCGGCTCATCTCCCCCGATCGGTCCGAGCCCGCGCAAACGGCGTTTGTCGCACTGGCGCCGTTCCTGGGCGAGGAACTGCATCAGGCCCTGCTGGCTTACGATGCCTACGAGCGCGCTTGCGCGCGCATCACCCCGGCGGGTATCAAGCCCTACATGCTCGATCAGAGCCCGTTCTTTCTGGCGCCGGATGGCGCCAAGGCGATGTTGGAGGCGTCGCAGCGCCTGCACGGCGACGTCGCGCGGGTTTCGGTCGCGTTGGCCTACGACGATGTGCGCTGGACCGATACGGTGCTGCTGGGCAAGCAGCGGGGGCGCTGGGCGATACTCGACATCCGATGGCAAGAAGGCGGATCGCTGACCGAAAGATTGGTAGCGTTCGCGAGCCATCGTTGTACCCCCTGACCAGGCAACCAGAGGCGTACCTCATGCAATCCTTCCGCTGTGCGAAGTGCAACGGCGAATCCTGCACCGTAGGCGAGCTGCGCGCCGCCGGCGGCCTGGTGTCCTCCGTGCTGGACGTGTCGACCAACAAGTTCAAGTACGTCAGTTGCGAGACCTGCGGCTATACCGAGTTCTACCGCGCCGATCTTTCGTCGGGCGCGCAGATCTTCGATTTCCTGGTGGGGTGAGCGGCATGCCGGAACCGTTCGCGGCGCCATCGCCGGCTGCGTTCTCGCTACCGGGCGGCTGCCACTGCGGTTCGGTCCGGCTGGCATACCTCGCCTCGTCGCCGGTCGCGGAGACGGCCCCGCGCGCCTGCGACTGCAGCTATTGCCGCAAGCACGGCGCGGCCTACGTGTCCGACCCCACCGGCAGCCTGCGTATCCGCGTTTCCGGCGAGGGCGGCCTGCTGTCCTACCGCCAGGGCTCGGAAGCGGCCTTGTTCCGCATGTGCGCGCAGTGCGGCGTGCTGGTGGCGGTTACCTACGAGCAGGACGGCCGATGGTTCGCGGCGATCAATGCCGGGTGCCTGGACGATCGCGATGCCTTCGCCCCGGCGGTGGACGCGTCGCCCCAGCTCCTGAGCCGGGAGCAGAAGATCGAGCGCTGGACCCGACTGTGGGTGCCCGACGTTGGCTGGGAAGGCGTATCCGGCCAAGGATAGTGCCGGCCCGGTTCGGCGCAGGGCCGTCCGCTCGGCCTTGAGGCGAAGGTCGGCATCGGCCGAGAATGCATCCATTCCAGGGACGCAATGACGCTCGGAAGCGTCGCTGGCGCTGTTGTCCGCCGCGTATGACCGGGAGGGCCCATGATCCGCAACTTCGCTGCCGTCGCCTTGTGCCTCGCTCTCCTGATCGCGGGCTGCGGCCAGAAGCTCGCGCCCCAGCAGGCCAGTGATCTGGCTTCCCAGGCCCGGCGGTTGCTGCGGCAGCATCCGCTGGCCGGCGAGATCGCGCCGGCGCAGTGGCCGGCGGCCATCGCCGCGCTCCGGCCCGAGCGGGTCTATGTGCGTGCGGAAGGCCTCTATATCCGCAAGTCGAGCTTGTTCGTTACCGAGGGCGGCTACTTCGTGCCGGCCTCCCTGGAGGCGGACTTCGGCCGCGCGGGCGATCCGGCTTATCGGCCGATCGCCGAGGGCGTTTACGCCTATCGGATCGAAGGCTAGCGCCGGCCGAGGCATCATCTCGTTTCGCGGTCGCGGCCGGCATGGGCGGCTTGCGCGCGTCCGGTCGCCGATCGAACATTGGGCGCGGCCGGCAACGGGCGATAGTCAACCGGGCCGCGACCGCCGCGCGGCCGATACAGGGAGCGCGGACCGTGGATCGTGATTTCGGCAAGTACCCCAAGGACGACAATGGCGAGGTGCTCTGGCGGCTGATCGAGAACGGCGACGATCTGTCGATCGCGCGCGACGTCGATTTCAGCCTGGACTTTCCCAGCGAACAGGCGGCGCTGGACTGCGGCCTGTTCCTGTTCAAGAACGAATACAAGGTGCAGCTGGATCCGCCGCTGGAAGACGAGCCGGGTTCGCCATGGACGGTGCAGGTCATTCCCTACATGTCGCTCGGCCATGCCGAGGTCAGTCATTTGGAAAGCTACTTCAAGGACGTGGCCAGGCACTTCGGCGGCGAGTGCACGGGCTGGGGCTGCGTTTGCGTGGGCGCGGCGCAAGCCGGCGCCTAGGCCTCGCGTCGGCTGATCGCGACGACGACATGCCTCGTATCCCGCCAGCGGACCGGCTCGACGCGCTGTTGCGCGAGCACGGCGTGGGCCGCGAGCGCGTGCCCGGAATGCACGCCTGGCGCGCCTTCAAGGCCTACGGGCGCGAGGTGTTCGATCAGCCGGGCGTGAGCCTGCTGTTCCAGGTAGGCAGCCACGACTTCAGCGGCCGCCCGCGGTTCTACTTCCATCCGGTCTGCCAGTTCGAGATCGCCGACGACGACGGCGAGCCGCTGCGCCTGGAGCAGCTGCATTGCGAACTGAGTTGCGCGCCGGGCGCGGCCTTGGATGGGGCCGAGGCGGCGCTATGGTCCGATGGCTATGCGACCGCCGACGCCTACTTCGCCGCGGTCGAGCGGCTGCCCGCGTTCGCCTTGGCCAGTGGCCACGACGACTATCTCCTGCAGGTCCGGCATGAGCGGGTCTAGGTTTAGGATGTTCGCCATGAAGGCAGGTTTTTTTCTGGCGTTGGCGGCGTTCTTCGGCTTCGCGCAGGCGCGCGAGCCGCGTTATACCGTGATGCGCGTGGATACCCGCAGCGAGGAGTTGCGCCTGTTCCTGTACGACGAGCGGGGGCAGCCGCTGCATCGGCTCAAACGCCTCGATGCCTGGCTGAAGTCGCAGGGCAAGCGCCTGCGTTTCGCCATGAACGCCGGCATGTACGAGCCCGACTACGCACCGGTCGGGCTGTTCGTGGCCAACGGCCGCCAACTCGCGCCGCTGAACCTGGCCGAGGGCGAGGGCAATTTCTATCTCAAGCCCAACGGCGTGTTCCTGCTCGGCGCCGATGGGCCGAAGGTGGTGGAATCCTCGCGCTACCCGGCACTGGCGCCGGGCGTGCGCCTGGCGACGCAGTCGGGGCCGTTGCTGCTGCAAGCCGGGGCGATCCATCCGCGTTTCGAGCCGGGCTCGAAGTCGCGCCACATCCGCAACGGCGTCGGGGTCGACGGCGACATCGCCTATTTCGTGATCAGCGACGATCCGGTGAACTTGCACGAGTTCGCGTCGTATTTCCGCGACGTGCTCAAGTGCTCGGACGCGCTGTACCTGGACGGCGCGATTTCCAGCTTGTATGCGCCGGGGCTGCGGCGTGGCGCATCCGGCGCCAAACTCGGGCCCATGATCGGCGTGGTCGAGTAGGGCGGGCAGGAGCGACAGGCCCGGCCGCGACCGGCGGCGTTTGCCGGTGGACGCGTTTCTGCGAGGCTAGCGAGGGTCGTGGCCGTGCGGGCCGCGACTCCTTGGTCCGGACCCAGGCGAGGAGGCGTCGATGGCGATACGCATAGTCAGACTCGGTACCCCGCGGCTGGCGGGGGAAGGCCTGCGGATCGGCACGGTGCGGCGGCCGCCGCGCGGGGTGCCCAAGTCCGAATTCGCGCGCCAGGACTGGTACGACGTCTGGTTCCCGAACCTCGCCCCCAGCCTGGACACCATGAAGCAGGCCCAGGCCGCGCGGACGCCGGCGCAGTGGAACGCGTTCGTGCGCAAGTACAAGGCCGAGATGGCCGCGCCCGACGCCAGCCACGCGCTGCAGCTGCTGGCGGCCCTGTCCCGGGACAGCGATTTCTCGGTCGGCTGCTATTGCGAGGACGAGTCGCACTGCCACCGTTCCGTGCTGCGGGAGCTGCTGGCGGAGCGGGGCGCCAAGCTGGCCTAGGGCCGGGCGAACGCCGTCCTGGCTAGGAGCGGCACGAGCCGCGACCCCTAAACCCGGTCGGGCGGCGCGGTCGCGGCTCACGCCGCTCCTACCGCGGGCGGGGCAGGCGAGCAACCGGCTACTCGGTCCCGGCCGCGGGAAACCCCGCCAGGACAGGCTTTGCGCCCGGTTCGGCGGGTCGGCGCCGCTGTCAAGCAGTCGCGGGCCGGCCGCCTTGCCGGTAAACTACGGCTTTCCAGCGGCAGTAAAACCATGACTCCCCTGATTTTCGTCACCGGCGGCGTGGTGTCCTCGCTAGGCAAGGGCATTGCGGCAGCCTCGCTGGCGGCCATCCTCGAAGCACGCGGCCTGCGCGTGACGATGATGAAGCTCGACCCCTACATCAACGTCGATCCGGGCACGATGAGCCCGTTCCAGCACGGTGAGGTCTACGTCACCGACGACGGCGCCGAGACCGACCTGGACCTGGGCCACTACGAGCGCTACCTGCGCACGCGCCTGAGCCGCAAGAATTCGATCACCACCGGCCGGATCTACGAGAACGTGATCCGCAAGGAGCGCCGCGGCGACTACCTCGGCGGCACCGTGCAGGTGATCCCGCACATCACCGACGAGATCAAGCGCTGCATCGTCGAGGCCACCGAAGGCTTCGACGTGGCCCTGGTCGAGGTCGGCGGCACGGTCGGCGACATCGAGTCGCTGCCGTTCCTGGAGGCGATCCGCCAGCTGCGCACCGAGCGCGGCCCGGAATATGCCTTGTTCATGCACCTGACCCTGGTGCCGTTCATCGCCGCCGCCGGCGAGCTCAAGACCAAGCCGACCCAGCATTCGGTCAAGGAACTGCGTTCGATCGGTATCCAGCCCGACGTGCTGCTGTGCCGCAGCGAACAGCCGCTGCCCGACGGCGAGCGCCGCAAGATCGCGCTGTTCACCAATGTGCCGGAAAAGGCGGTGATCTCGGCCGTCGACCTGGACAACATCTACAAGCTGCCCGAGTGGTTCCACGAACAGGGCCTGGACGCGATCGTGCTCGACCGCCTGCGCATCAACGCCGGGCCGGCCGATCTGCGCGAATGGCACGAGGTGGTCGACGCCACCGAGCATCCGGTCGACGAGGTCTCGATCGCGGTGGTCGGCAAGTACATCGACCACCAGGACGCCTACAAATCGCTGGCCGAGGCGCTCAAGCACGGCGGCCTGCGCCAGCGCACCAAGGTCAAGCTGAAGTGGCTGGAATCCAGCGAAATCGAGCGCGACGGCGTCGGCGCGCTCGCGGGCGTCGACGGCATCCTGGTGCCCGGCGGCTTCGGCGACCGCGGTTTCGAAGGCAAGGTCGCGACCGCGAAGTACGCGCGCGAACATGGCGTGCCGTACTTCGGCATCTGCTACGGCATGCAGGCGGCGGTGGTCGATTACGCCCGCCACGTCGCCGGCCTGGAAGGCGCCAACAGCACCGAGAACGACAAGGCCAGCGCGCATCCGGTGATCGGCCTGATCACCGAGTGGCGCACCGCCACCGGCGAAGTCGAGCGCCGCAGCGAGGACAGCGACCTGGGCGGCACCATGCGCCTGGGCCTGCAGGACCAGCGCCTCAAGCCTGGCACCCTGGCGCGCGAGCTGTACGGCAAGGACGTGGTCGGCGAGCGTCACCGCCACCGTTACGAGTTCAACAACCGCTACCGCACCCAGCTCGAGGACGCCGGCCTGGTGATCGCGGCCAAGTCCATGGACGACCTGCTGGTGGAGATGGTCGAACTGCCCAAGTCGCAGCACCCCTGGTTCCTGGCCTGCCAGGCGCACCCGGAATTCCTGTCGACGCCGCGCGACGGCCATCCGCTGTTCATCGGTTTCGTGCGCGCCGCGCGCGAGGCCAAGGCCGGCGGCCGCCTGCTCAAGGAAGCCAGCGCATGAACCCCTCGATTCTCCACGGAGCTGCCCGATGAATTTGTGCGGATTCGAAGTCGGCCTGGACCGGCCGTTCTTCCTGATCGCCGGTCCCTGCGTGATCGAATCGATGCAGCTGCAGCTCGACGTCGCCGGCCAGCTCAAGGAGATCACCGGCGCGCTCGGCATCCCCTTCATCTTCAAGTCCAGCTTCGACAAGGCCAACCGCACCTCGGCGACGAGCTTCCGCGGCCCGGGCATGGAGGAAGGGCTGAAGGTGCTGTCCGAGGTCAAGCGCCAGCTCAACGTGCCGGTGCTGACCGACGTGCACGAATACACCCCGATGGCCGAGGTCGCCTCGGTGGTGGACGTGCTGCAGACGCCGGCCTTCCTGTGCCGGCAGACCGATTTCATCCAGAACGTGGCGCGCGCCGGCAAGCCGGTCAACATCAAGAAGGGGCAGTTCCTCTCGCCCTGGGAGATGAAGCACGTCACCGCCAAGGCCAAGGCCGTGGGCAACGAACAGATCATGGCCTGCGAACGCGGCGCCAGCTTCGGCTACAACAACCTGGTCAGCGACATGCGTTCGCTGTCGGTGATGCGCGACACCGGTTGCCCGGTGGTGTTCGACGCCACCCATTCGGTGCAGTTGCCCGGCGGCATGGACGGCAAGTCCGGCGGCCAGCGCGAGTTCGTGCCGGTGCTGGCGCGCGCGGCGATGGCGGTGGGCATTTCCGGCATCTTCATGGAAACCCATCCGCGCCCCGAGGAAGCCCTGTCCGACGGTCCCAACGCGGTGCCGCTGCCGAAGATGCGCGCGCTGCTGGAAACCCTGGTGGAGCTGGACCGCATCACCAAGAAGAACGGCTTCCTCGAGAGTTCGTTCTGATGGGCCCCGGCGGCGACAGACGGCGCGGCGCCCGGATTACGGCGCTCGCCGGCGCCACGCTGGCGTTCGCGCTGGCGGCGTCCGCCCTGGCCGCGCCGCCGCCGCCGCCCGAGCCGCCGGCCGGGCCCGAGGCCGGAGCCAAAGCCGACCGGGCTCCCAGCGCCGACGAAAGCCTGTACCTGTCGCTGGCCGATCTGGCCGGCGAGCTCTACCAGTGCGTCGGCCCCTACATGCAGGAAGTCGGCGGCCCGAATGTCGCGGCCAAGCTCTACGCCGCCGGCCGCTACCCGGCCCTGGTGGTCTCGGCCTCCAGCGTGCTGGGCTCCGGCCACCTGACCGTGCTGTCGGCGCGCGACAACCCCGCCGGCAGCGTCGGCCAGACCCAGTCTCTGATCGTCGCGCTGGGCATGTTCGGCAGCCGCGACGCCGTCTCGATCCGTCAGGACATACTCAGCGCCAAGGCCGTGGCGATCGTCGCGACCGAGATCGCCGGCGTCAGCGACGGCCGCTGCAAGGTCGCGCCCGAACTGACCGCCGCGATGGCGCGCGTCCCGCCCGAGCCCTGAGCCCGAACTTGCGCCGCCGCCGCGAATTTCATTCCATACCCCTCAATCTCCGGTCCCATTCCCGCCCATGACCACGATCACCCAGATCCACGCCCGCGAAATCCTCGACAGCCGCGGCAATCCCACGCTCGAAGCCGAGGTCACCCTGGCCGACGGCAGCTTCGGCCGCGCGATGGTGCCCTCGGGCGCGTCCACCGGCAGCAAGGAAGCCGTGGAACTGCGCGACGGCGACAAGACCCGTTACCTGGGCAAGGGCGTGCGCAAGGCGGTGGAGAATGTGAACACCGCGATCGCCCAGGCCCTGACCGGCTTCGACGCGGCCGACCAGGCCGGTCTGGACCGTCGCCTGATCGATCTGGACGGCACCGAGAACAAGGGCCGCCTGGGCGCCAACGCACTGCTGGGCGTGTCGATGGCCAACGCGCACGCGGTGGCCGCGTCGAAGAAACTGCCGCTGTGGCAGTACCTGGCCAACGGCCGCGCGCCGGTGCTGCCGGTGCCGATGATGAACATCATCAACGGCGGCGCGCATGCCGATAACAACGTCGATCTGCAGGAGTTCATGATCCTGCCGGTGGGCGTGACCAACTTCGCCGAGGCGCTGCGCGCCGGCGCCGAGGTCTTCCATGCGCTCAAGTCCGTGCTCAAGGGCCGCGGCCTGAGCACCGCGGTCGGCGACGAGGGCGGTTTCGCCCCCGACCTGCGCAGCAACGAGGAAGCGCTGGAAACCATCCTCGAGGCGATCGGCAAGGCCGGTTACAAGGCCGGCGAGGACATCCTGCTGGGCCTGGACGTGGCCTCCACCGAGTTCTACGACAACGGCAAGTACCACCTGGTCGGCGAGGGCAAGCGCCTGACCAGCGAGCAGTTCGTCGACTTCCTGGCCAACTGGGCCGCGCAGTACCCGATCGTGACCATCGAGGACGGCATGGCCGAGGACGATTGGGCCGGCTGGAAGCTGCTCACCGAGAAGATCGGCAACAAGGTCCAGCTGGTCGGCGACGACCTGTTCGTGACCAACCCGAAGATCTTCGCCGAAGGCATCGACAAGCACGTCGCCAACGCCATCCTGATCAAGGTCAACCAGATCGGCACCCTCACCGAGACCCTGGAAGCGATCGCCATGGCGGATGCGGCCAAGTATGCGGCGGTGGTTTCGCACCGTTCCGGCGAAACCGAGGACACCACCATCGCCGACATCGCCGTGGCCACCACCGCGACCCAGATCAAGACCGGTTCGCTGTGCCGCAGCGACCGCGTCGCCAAGTACAACCAGTTGCTGCGTATCGAAGAGCAGTTGGGTGCCGCGGCCCGTTACGCCGGCCGCGACGCTTTCGTGTCCTTGAAGCGCTGAGCGGACCGGGGAGGGCGGGCATGCGCTGGCTGCGAGTGCTGGTGGTGGTCCTGGCGGGCCTGCTCGCCTTCCTGCAATACCGTCTGTGGATGGGCCAGGGCGGCAGCCGCTCGGTGGCCGTGCTGGAGCAGCAGGTGCGGCAGCAGACCCGCGACAACGGCGGGTTGCGCCAGCGCAACGCCGCGCTCGCGGCCGAAGTCGAGGACCTCAAGTCCGGCGAGGCCGCGGTCGAGGAACGCGCGCGCAGCGAGCTGGGCATGATCAAGCCCGGCGAAACCTTCTACCGCGTGGTCGAACCCGAAACCCCGGTCAGCGTGCAGGCCGCGTCGGCCGACGCCGACGCGCAGGCGCCGTGACGGCGCCGTCCCGCCCGTTCCGGATCGACGCGGAGCCGGGCCGATGAGCGCGCCGATCTGGGCGGTGATGCCCGCGGCCGGTCGCGGCAGCCGTTTCGGCGGGCAGACCCCGAAGCAATATCTGATCGCGGCCGGCAAGCCGCTGATCGCGCACGCGCTGGACGCACTGCTCGCGCATCCGCGGGTGGCCGGTGCGATGGTCGCCCTGGCCGCAGACGACGGGCTGTGGCCGGGCTGGAGCGAGCGCCAGGGCAAGCCGGTGCTGCGTTGCGTCGGCGGCGGCGAACGCGCCGATTCGGTGCTGGCCGCGCTGCGCGCATTGCCCGAAGACGTCGGCGACGCCAGCCTGGTGCTGGTGCACGACGCGGCGCGCCCGAATCTGCGCCGGATCGACCTGGACGCGTTGATCGCGGCGGCCGAGGCCGAGCCCGACGGCGCCATCCTCGGCGCCCCGGTGCGCGACACGCTCAAGCGCGCCGATGGGTCGCGCATCCACTCCACCGAGCCGCGCGAAGGCCTGTGGCGCGCGTTCACGCCGCAGGCCTTCCGCCGCGGCGCCCTGAGCGCGGCGCTGCGCGCTTCCGCGGCCGCCGGCCTGATCGTGACCGACGAGGCCTCGGCGATGGAGTACGCCGGCCTGCATCCGCGCCTGGTCGAAGGCCGCGAAGACAATCTCAAAGTCACCACGCCGGCCGATCTGGCGCTGGCGGAGTACCTGCTGGGCAAGGGCTGAGCACGGGACCGTGATGATCTGGCTGCGTATCGCCCTGCGGTTGTTCGGCCTGGTGGCTTTGCTGCTGGGCGCGGGCGGCGTTTTGACCGGAGTCTGGGCGCTGCTGGAGCCCGTCGGCGTGCAACTGACGAACGACGCAGACCCCTTGGGAACACCGCCCGGCACGGGCGAATCGCTGGCCAGGCTGGCACTGTGCATCGCCTTGCTGGGCCTGGGCGTCTGGGCGCTGCTGTGGGGGCGCCCACGCCGCGCGCGCGAGCCCGAGCCGCCCACGAACCCATCTTAGGAATCGCTATGAGAATCGGCCAAGGCTACGACGTCCACGCATTCGGCGACGGCGACCACGTCATGCTCGGCGGGGTGCGGGTGCCGCACGATCGCGGGGTGATCGCGCATTCGGACGGCGACGTGGTCCTGCATGCGCTGTGCGACGCCCTGCTGGGCGCGCTGGCGCTGGGCGACATCGGCCAGCATTTCCCGCCCAGCGACCCGCGCTGGCGCGACGCCGACAGCCGGCGCTTCCTGCGCCACTGCAACGAATTGATCGTCGCGCGCGGCTACCGGGTCGGCAACGCCGACGTCACCGTGATCTGCGAACGGCCCAAGGTGGGCCCGCACGCGCTGGCCATGCGCGAGGCGATCGCGCAGGACCTGGGCATCGCCCTGGACGCGGTCAGCGTGAAAGCCACCACCAGCGAGAAGTTGGGCTTCACCGGCCGCGGCGAAGGCATCGCCGCGACCGCGATCTGTCTGCTGGTGCCGGCATGAGCTCCGAGCCCGCCCTGGCGCGCGCCCATGGCGCGCCGGTCGTGCGCGCGCGCATCCGCAGCGTGCCCGAGGACTTTTTGGTCGAGGAGCTGCCGGGCTTCGAGCCCAGCGGCAGCGGCGAGCATCTGCTGTTGACGATCGAAAAGCGCGGCATGAACACCGCCTTCGCGGCCAAGCGGCTGGCGGCCTGGGCCGGCGTCGGCGAACTGGCGATCGGCTATGCCGGTCTCAAGGACCGCCATGCGCTCACCCGCCAGCGCTTCAGCGTGCACCTGCCCAAGCGCGTCGCGCCCGACCTGGCGGCGCTGCAGGAGGCGTCCGCGTCCGGCGAAGGCCTGCGCGTGCTGGACAGCGCCTGGCACGCCAAGAAGCTGCCGCGCGGGGCCCTGGCCGGCAATCGCTTCGTGCTCAGGCTGCGCGAACTGGACGGCGAGCGCGCCGCGATCGAAACGCGCCTGCAGGCGATCGCCGCGCGCGGCGTGCCCAACTATTTCGGCGAGCAGCGCTTCGGCCGCGACGGCGACAACGTCGCCAATGCGCTGGCGATGTTCGGCGGCCGGCGGGTGCGGCGCGAGCAGCGCAGCCTGTTGCTGTCGGCGGCGCGCTCGGAGCTGTTCAACCGGGTCTTGGCCGCGCGCGTGGGCGCCGACTGCTGGGACCGGCCGTTGGACGGCGAGGTCTGGATGCTCGACGGCAGCCGCAGCGTGTTCGGTCCGGAGCCCTACGACGAGACCCTGGCCGCGCGGCTGGCCGCGTTCGATATCCATCCCAGCGGCCCGCTGTGGGGCCGCGGCGAGCTGCGCAGCCGCCAGGCCGCAGCCGAGATCGAGTTGGCCGCATTGGCCGGCGAGGACGCCGCCGCGCTGCGCGCCGGTCTGGAACAGGCCGGTCTCAACCAGGAGCGTCGAGCCCTGCGCCTGCGCCCGTCGGCGCTGAGTTGGCGCTGGCTGGAGGAGGCCGCCGAAGGCCGCGCGCTGGAACTGGATTTCGTGCTGCCGGCCGGCGCCTACGCCACCGTGGTACTCGCCGAACTGGGCGAAATCACGACGCTGGTTCGGCCCTGATCGACCGTTCGTCGGAAAGCAACGGGCGGCACTGGTTGGTCCTGAGGGCGGGCGTATAAGCCAAAAGTGCGACCGGCAATGGTGCCGGACGCAGTAAGCCTCAGGAGACGGGAATATGAACGCGTCCTTGAAAGTCGCCTTGTTGTCGCTGTCCATCCTCGGTCTGGCCGCCTGCGCCGGGCATAGCACCAAGAGTGCCTACGTGCCGCCGCAGAAAGCGCCGTCGATCATGGACAACGACGAGGTCTACATGGCCACGGTGGAGCGCATCGCGCGCCGTCGCGGCATCGATGTGACCTGGGTCAACCTGCCGCGCAAGCAGCTGGCCAAGAACAGCGAGGATTGACCCTGCTCAGCGCCGCCTGACCGGCGGCGCGAGCAGCACCAGCACCGCTCCGGTGCCGCCCTGCGAGGGCGGCGCGGAGTGGAAGGCCAGTATGTCGCCGCGCTGCCGCAGCAGCCGGTCGACCAGATTCTTCAGCACCGGTAGCCCACGGCTGTCGACGTAGTCCGTGCCGCGGCGGCCCTTGCCGTGGATCACCCGCACGCAACCCAGGCCGTGCTCGCGCGCGTCGTGCAGGAACGCGCGCAGCAGCGCCTCGGCCTGGCGCACGTCGCTGCCGTGCAGGTCCAATTCCTCCTGGGCCGAGATCTCGCCGCGGCGCAGGCGCTGGAACACCCGCGGCGGCAGTTCGTCGCGACGGTAGGACAGGGCATCGCCGGATTCGAGCTCGCCGCTGCCGGCCAGGTTGGCGTCCAGGGCGTGGCGGAACTCCTCGCGCGCCTGCGCCTCGTCGCGCTCGGCCATGCGCGCGCGCGGCTTGGGCTTGGGCGCGGTCGGCGGCAGCGCGGCCTCGGGCAGGCGCCGCACCGGCCCGATGGCGGACCGGAACAACTCGGCTTCGTCTTCGTCGCGGTCGTCGGGCATGGGCGAATTTTAGCAGGGGCCTTGCGGCAGTCTGGCCGATGCGGGCGGGTGGTGTCGGCGCGGGCGCGTTCGATCTGGGGCGAGGGCGCCGCACAGGCGATGGCTTCGGGCGTGGCGCGACTTGCGTCGTGGGTTGAGGTGTGGCGGTCGCCGCTTACGCTGCTCCTGGCCAAGGCGGGGCCGGGATGGGCGCGATTTTTCCGATTCTGGCCGCAGCGGGCCGGATCCAGGCCCGCCGCGACGCCGCGCACGCGCCGGCGCGGGAGCCGGTAACGCCCATCGGCTATCATGGTCCCGTGCGCCGTTCGCGCGCGCTCCCGGGGTTGCGAAGTCGCTTCGTCGCACCGGTGCCAACCCTGTTTCGAAGCTGTGCGGCAACGCAAGGGAGTCCATGCGAGTTCTCGTGAGTAACGACGATGGCGTCGACGCCCCCGGCATCCGCGTCCTGGCGCAGACCTTGCGCGAGGCCGGCCATGAGGTGCTGGTGGTGGCCCCCGACCGCGACCGTTCCGGCGCGAGCAATTCGCTGACCCTGGATGCCCCGGTGCGCGTGCACCAGCTCGATGCCTCGACCTGGCGCGTGCACGGTACCCCGACCGACTGCGTCCACGTCGCCATCACCGGCATGCTCGAGGTCGAGCCCGACCTGGTGGTGTCCGGCATCAACAACACCGCCAACCTCGGCGACGACGTGATCTATTCGGGCACCGTCGCCGCGGCGATGGAAGGCCGCTTCCTGGGCCTGCCGGCGCTGGCGATGTCGCTGCAGACGGTGGATCACGACGGCAAGCATTACGAAACCGCCGCGCGCGCCGCGGTCGAGATCATCGCCCGTCTGCGCACCGACCCGCTGCCGGCCGACACCATCCTCAACGTCAACGTGCCCGACCTGCCCTGGGGCGAGATCGCCGGCTTCGAGGTCACCCGCCTGGGCAATCGCCACCGCGCCGAAGCCTGCGTGCCGCAGCGCGATCCGCGCGGCCGCCAATGGTGGTGGATCGGCGCCGCCGGTCCCGAGCAGGACGCCGGCCCCGGCACCGATTTCCATGCGCTGCGCCGCGGCTGCATTTCGATCACCCCGATCCACGTCGACCTGACCCGTTATCAGGCCCTGGACCAGGTCGCCAGCTGGGTCGGCGGGCTCGCCGCCGAGCTGGAGCGGAGCGCATGAGCGTGCGCATGCGTCTGCAACCCGAGGCGATCGGCACCGGCATGACCTCGCAGCGCGTGCGCGATCGCCTGGTCGAGCGCCTGCGCGACAACGGCATCGCCGACGAGCGCGTGCTCAATGCGATCCGCACCGTGCCGCGCCATCTGTTCGTCGACGAAGCCCTGGCCACGCGCGCCTACGAGGACACCGCGCTGCCGATCGGCCACGGCCAGACCATCTCTCAGCCCTGGGTGGTGGCCAAGATGACCGAGGCCCTGCTCGCCGACGGCGTGCCGGGCAAGGTGCTGGAGATCGGCACCGGCTCGGGCTATCAGGCCGCGATCCTGGCCGCGCTGGGCCTGGAGGTGCACACCGTCGAGCGCATCGGCGAACTGCTGCGCACCGCGCGCAAGCGTTTCCGCCAGCTCGGCCTGAACGTGCGCAGCAAGCACGACGACGGCCGCATCGGCTGGCCCGAGAACGGTCCCTTCGACGCCATCATCGTCACGGCCGCGGCGCCGGCCCTGGTCGACGCGCTGACCGCGCAGCTGGCCGCGGGCGGCACCCTGATCGCGCCGGTCGGCGGTTCTTCCTCGCAGTCGCTGCTCAAGCTGCGCAAGGACGCCGAAGGCAACGTCAGCCAAACCACGCTCGCGCCGGTGGTGTTCGTGCCGCTGCTGTCGGGCATGATCGATTGAACGCCGCGCGCGACAGGGATACTGAGTGAAGATTTTCGGTCCGCTCTACGAGCGCACGCTGGCCTGGGCCGCCCACCGCCACGCGCCGGCCTACCTCACCGGCCTGAGCTTCGTCGAGGCGATCATCTTTCCGGTGATGCCCGAAGTGATGTTGGCGCCGATGTGCGTGGCCCAGCCCAGGCGCGCGTTCTGGTTCGCCACCTTGAGCCTGATCGGCTCGATGGCCGGCGCCCTGGTCGGTTATGCGCTGGGGCACTACGCCTTCGAGGCCCTGAAGCCGATGTTCGCGGCGCTGGGTATGCTGGACAACATCGAGGCCGGCATCGCCACGGTCCAGGCCAAGATGGTGGAGTCGCCGTGGGCGGTGTTCACCTTCCTGGTGATCGGCGGCTTCATGCCGATTCCGATGAAGGTGTTCACCTGGGCGTCGGGCATCGTCGGCGTTCCCATGCTGCAATACGTGCTGAGCATGCTGATCGGTCGCGGCAAGCGGGTGTTCCTGCTGGCGCTGGTGATCCGGATCGGCGGGCCGCGCGCCGAGGCCGCGCTGCGTCGCTACATCGAGCCGGTGGGCTGGGTCGCGACCGCGGTGGTGGTGCTGGGCCTGGGCTGGCTGTGGTGGCACGCAAGATCGGGAGCATGAGCGCGCGCATGATCGACACAGGACGGTTGCCCATAGGCACGATCAATATTCAACGATTGCTGGTCGTTGTCGCCGCGGCGTTCGCGCTGGCGGCCTGTTCCAGCACCGTGATCCGCGAGCCCTCGCGCGGCGGCCGCGCGCCGGTGCGCGTGTCCACGCCCAAGTACGGCGCCAGCGCGGTGGTCCAGCGCGGCGACACCATGTACGGGATCGCCTTCCGCAACGGCATCGACGCGCGCGATCTGGCGGCCTGGAACGGCATCGGCGCGCCGTACACGATCTATCCGGGGCAGCGTCTGAAGCTGTATCCCGGCAGCGGCAATGCCGCGGCTGCGCGCCCGCCGGTCTCGCGTCCGCCGCCGGCCCGGCCCACCGTTACGACGCCTGCGACCGGCGTTGCGGCCACGCCGGTCGTGCGTCCGCCGGTCGCCACCGCGCCCTCGCGTCCGCCGCCGGCCGCGACCGCGCCGGTCAGCAGCGGCATCGACTGGCGCTGGCCCGCCGACGGCCAGTTGTTGAGCCGCTACGTCGCCGGCGAACCGACCAAGCAGGGTATCGACATCGCCGGCAGCAGCGGCGCGCCGGTGCGCGCGGCCAGCGACGGCGTGGTGGTGTACTCGGGCTCGGGCCTGGTCGGCTACGGCGAACTGATCATCATCAAGCACAATGATGCCTGGCTTTCGGCCTACGGCCACAACCGCAACCGCCTGGTCAACGAAGGCCAGTTGGTGAAGTCGGGCCAGCAGATCGCCGAAATGGGCCGCAGCGGCGCCGCGCGCGACATGCTGCACTTCGAGGTCCGCTACAACGGCAAGCCGGTCGATCCGTTGTTGTACTTGCCGAAGAAATGAGCGGCCGATAGCGGCGCAGGCGATCGGTTTCTCTTGCCTCCAGCCGCCTCCTTTGAAAAAGGATGAAGGCGCGCGCGTTGTCAGTCGCAGGTTCGTGCGCGGCTGAACGCCGGCAGGTCATGCCTGCTGGCTGGGCGGGTTGGGGGGATTTGCTGTTGCCCTTGCTCCGCTTGGCTGCCACGAAGGCCAACGGCTTCCCCGCCGCGCATGCGGGCCATTTTCTGTTGCCGGGCTCCCTGTAGGAGCGGCGTGAGCCGCGACCGCGAATTCCAGCTGCTGCGTCGGCTGGTCACCTTCTCCTGCTTTTGGCTCCCTCCTTTATCAAGGGGTGAAGCCGTGCGTTTACGAACCGCAGGTTCGTGCGCGGCTGAACGATTGCAGGCTATGCCTGCTGGCCGGGTGGGTTGGGGAGGATTTGCTGTTGTTGTTGCTTTGCGTGGTTGGCGCGAAGGTCAACGGCTTCCGCCCGCTGCGCGTGCGGGTCACCTTGTCTGCCTTTAGCTCCCTCCTTTAACAAAGGAGGGTTGGGGAGGATTTGCTCTTGCCCTTGCTCTGCAGGGTTGGCACGAAGGTCAACGGCTT
>NZ_JBAHWA010000026.1:0-42903 GCF_036697405.1 Lysobacter sp. CCNWLW3 | reverse complement strand
TTTGGTTACTTTCTCTTGGGCTAGCAAGAGAAAGTGACCCGCACGCGCAGCGGGCGGAAGCCGTTGACCTTCGGGGCGGCCCTGCAGAGCGAGAGCAACAGCAAATTTCCTAGCGCGCCCGGCCAGCGCAGTAGCCGGGGTTCGCGATCGCGGCTCACGCCGCTCCCACAGAAAGCCGAGCCTACTGAAACCAACCCGGTCGAAGTTCCCACAGAAAGCCGTCCCCTTTCGGAACCGGCGACGTGGCTGGAATTCGCGGTCGCGGCTTGCGCCGCTCCTAAGGGCGCTTGGCGAGAGAACGTGGCCCGCACGCGCAGCGGGCGCAAGCCGTTAACCTTCGGGCCGACCATGCAGAGCAAAAGCAACGGCGAATCTCCCGACGCGCCCGGCCAGCGCCGTAGCCGCAGTTCGCGATCGCGGCTCACCCCGCTCCCACAGAAAGCCAGCCCGTTCGAAACCGGCGACCTGGCTGGAATTCGCGATCGCGGCTCACACCGCCCTCATGGAGAGCACGCTATCGCCCGCGCCGCGGCGCCCGGAACCGCTGCGGCAGGAACGCCACCGCCGCGGCCAACTCCACGAACACCATCGCGTAGCGCACCGGCGCCACCAGCAAGGCCTTGCCCAAGGTGGCCGCATGCCCGTCGCGCGCCACCGAGGCCAACACCAGCGCAGTCGCCAGGATCTCCGCCAGCACCACCCCGCCCAGCCATAGCCACAGGCCGCTGAAGGCCAGCCACAGCAACAACAGCGGATAGGCCAAGCGTTCGGCCGCCATCAGGAACAGCGCCCAGCCGATCGGCCGACCGTACTCGTGGGTGAGGCGTTCGCCGAACGGCTGCCGATAGGCCTCGCGCACGCGCCGCTGCTCGATGGCCAGCGGCGGCCGCGGACGCAGCCAGCGCCGCCAGACCTTGAACGGCGTGAGCAGCAAGGCATCGAACTCGCGGCAGCCGCGCAAGAAGGCGCCGGCCTGGCGGAAGCTCTGTCGCGGCAGGCGATCCAGAGGCGCCTGCTCGCTGTGCGCCAGCACCTCGAACAGCTGCACGTTGCGATAGCCCTCCTGGGCCAGGGCCAGGGCGATGAACACGTCCTCGGCGCCGTCGAGCTGGTCGCCGTGGACCGGTTCGTAGCGATCGAACAGGTCCTTGATGTAACGACGGCGGTAGGCGATCGCGTTGCCGCGCGGCATCACCACACCGCCGAACAGGGCCATCTGGCCGCGGTTGATGAAACGCTGCTGCAGCAGGCAACTGATTTCGCGATAGACGTCGCCCAGCCATTGCAGGCAGCGCCGCAGCCAGCCGCGGCGCGCGCGCGGATCGCGATAGACCTCGCCGTGCAGCCAGCGCTGGAACGCGGGCGAGCGCTCCAGCGCGCGCCGGTGTCCGCCGCGCATCGGCTGGATCACGCCGCAGACGCTGGCGATGCCGGCGCCTTCGTAGAGCTCGCGCACGCAGCGCTCGATGTAGTCGGCCGAATGCAGCAGGGTATCGCCGTCGAGCACGAATTCGACGTCGGCGTCGGATTCGCGCGCCTGGCGCTTGATCGTCGGCGCACGCCCGATCGACCACATGCGCTCGATCACGCGCAGGGACAGGCCGTTGGCGGAGGCGAATTCGCGCGCGATCGCGGCGGTGCCGTCGCGCTCGGTGCCGCCGTCGTCGACCAGCACCACGCTGCGCGGCTGCAGGGTCTGGGCCAGCAGGGCGGCCAGGCAATGGGCGATGTCGTGCTGTTGCAGGCGCGCCGGTATGACCACGTCGACCACGGCCAGGCGCCAGTCTTCCAGCGGCGTGGGCACGGTGTCTTCGCCGCCGCGCCACAGCCCGACCGCACTGAGCAGGCCGTTGGGGCTAAGCGCGAACCAGGGCAAGGCGGGCACGGGCGCCCTCCGGCCTGCAGGCGCGCAGTGCGCCCGATATGCGCGCATGCGCGGCGATCGTGGCCTCCGCCACTTCCCCTAACGACATCCTGCCCGACACGACCGACCTCCTGGCCCTGGCCGGGAAACCCGCGTCACCCCCCGCGACGCGTCGACCCCGTAATGAAGCCGTACGCAAAGCGCGGCCCGAAGCGGTCGCCGAATCCGGCCAGGGCGCCGCGGCCGTGCCTTCGCTCAGCCCATCGTCTGCAGATTTGGCACAGCCACTGCGATCAGGGCGTGCCGTGGTGCTTGCCCTGCCAGGGCCGGTACCAGGCCCGGATCCGGGCCAGGTCGGCGTTCATGTCGTCGCCCAGCCAGAACGGCTCGCCGATGCCGATGACTTTGTCGGGGTAGTGGAAATAGGCCGGCAGTACCGGCACGTCGGCGGCCTTGGCGATCTTCCAGAAGCCGGACTTCCAGCGCTCCACCGGCTTGCGCGTGCCCTCCGGCGCCAAGCCGAACCAGAACTGCTCGGCGTTGCGGATCATCGCCGCGGCCTGCTCGACCACGCCGTGCGCGGCGCTGCGGTTGACCGGGATCACGCCCAGGTAGCGCAGCAGGCTGCCCAACACCGGCACCTTGAACAAGGAATCCTTGCCCAGCACCTTGATGTCCAGGCCCAGCGCGGCCTTCGCCGCGAAGCCCCAGACGCCGTCCCAGTTGGACGAATGCGGCGCGCCGATCAGCACCAGTTTGGGTATGTCGGGAAAGGCGCCGACCATGCGCCAACCGCCCAGCCGCAGCACGCTGCGGCCGATCCAGCGGGTCAGGCGGTTGGGCCGCACCCGCGGCGCGTTGGGCGGCAGCGGCAGCACCACGTTGTCGGCGGTCGTCGGCATGCGCTCTCCGTCAGTCCCAATCGCGCGTCGCGCGGCCGCGCTTGACCGTGCTGCGCTCGCGCTTGGCGCCCAGGCGGCGCTCTTTCGAGGCGCGGCTGGGGCGGGTGGCGATGCGCGGCTTGGGCGCGTGCAGGCCGCTTTCGATGAAGGCGGCCAGGCGCGCGCGCGCGTCGTCGCGGTTGCGCTCCTGGGTACGGAAACGCTGCGCGCTGATCACCAGCACGCCGTCGCCGGTCACGCGCCGGTCGCGCTTGGCGAGCAGGCGCTCGCGCACGGGCTCGGGCAGCGACGGCGATTGCGCCACGTCGAAGCGCAGCTCGACCGCGGTCGCGACCTTGTTGACGTTCTGCCCGCCAGGCCCGGTCGAACGCACGAAGCGCTCGACCAGTTCCTGCTCGGGTATGGTGATTTCAGGATCGGCCATTGCATCCCTCCGGCCCCGATTGTAAACGGCCCGATTGTAGTCCGGCCCGGTGTCCTGGCGTTGACGGCGCCGGAGCCGCCGCCGACGATGCGCTACCCATCAAGGAGGATCGACCCCATGAAATCGTATGCCCTCGCCCTGGCGCTGATGCTGGCCTCGCCGCTGGCCGCCCTAGCCGCCCCGCCCAGCGACGCCCAGGTCGCCCGCCTGCTGGAGGTGATGCGCGCGCGCCAGACCGTGGAGACCATGCTGCCGCAGATCGAAGCCTCGCAGCGGCAGATGGTCGACCAGATGATGGCCGGACGCGAGATGGCGCCCGCCGAGCGCCAGCGTTTGGACCAGGTGCTCGGCCGTTCGAGCGCGCAGCTGCGCAAGGCCCTGTCCTGGGAAAAACTCGAGCCGATCTATCTCGACATCTACCGTCAGACCTTCGACGGCCAGGACACCGACGCCCTGATCGCGTTCTACGCCAGCCCCACCGGCCAGCGCCTGCTCGACAAGATGCCGGCGCTGATGCAGAACACCATGACCGCGATGCAGAAGCTGGTGGTGCCGATGATGCAGGAGCTGCAGCAGGACATCGAAGCTCAGGCCCAGGACGACAAGGTCAAGAGCAAGAGCGCCGGCGCCGAAACCAAGTAAGCGCGGCATTCGCGCCGCGCCCGCCCTCACTGGGCCGGCGCGGCCTGCTCGAACAAGGCCAGCGCCTTGGCCAGTTCGCGATCCGGCGGCGCGGTCGCGACGATGCGCTGCCCGCCGACCGGATGCAGGAAAGCCAGGCGCTGCGCGTGCAGCAGCATGCGGTGGATGCCCATCATGCGGAAGGCGCGGTTGTGCCGCCCGTCGCCGTGGCTGGTGTCGCCGATCAGGTGGTGCGAGACGTGCTTGAGGTGGCGCCGGATCTGGCGGAAACGCCCGGTTTCCGGCTGCGCCAGCAACAGCGCGTAACGCGAGGTCTCGAAACCGCCGGAAGCGTGCGCGAGCTCGCAACTGCCCAGGCGCCGGAAGCGCGTGACCGCCGGCTTCTTCAGCGGCTTGCCCGGGCCGCCGTCGAGGGCGTAGTCGATGGTGAACGCGTCCTCGGGCCAGCCGCGGCAGACCGCCAGATAATCCTTCTCGAACTCGCGCGACATCAGCACCTTGCCCAGGGCCGAGGCGACCTCGCGTTCGAACGCCAGCAGCAGGCAGCCGCTGGTGGCGCGGTCCAGGCGATGGACCAGGAACACCGGCCGGCCGAACTGGGCGCGCAGGCGGTCGGCGACGAAGTCGGTCTCGCCGCGCGCCAGCGCGCTGTCGTGCACCATCAGCCCGGCCGGCTTGTCGATGACCGCCAGCCAATCGTCGGCGTACAGCACCGGCAATTCGGCGGGCGCATCCAGGGAACTGAAGGTGTCTGACATGCTCTATGGCACAGGCGGTAGGGAGCGCAGCGGGTATTTTCGTCCATAGCGGCTGCGGCCACACGCCATTTCTCCGATTTCATCCCCAGGACACTCCATGCGATCGTTTCCTCTGCCGTACCGACCGCGGTTCTGCGCCCTGACCCTGGCGCTGACCCTGGCCTTGCCCGCGCAGGCCGCCGAGCCCGCGTTCGCGCCGCCCAAGGGCGTCGCCGCCGGCCCCTGCGTGGAAGGCATCTGCGAATACACCCTGGGCAACGGCCTGCGCGTGCTGCTGTTCCCGGACGCCAGCAAGCCGACGGTGACGGTCAATCTGACCTACCAGGTCGGCTCCATGCACGAGAACTACGGCGAGACCGGCATGGCCCACCTGCTGGAGCACCTGCTGTTCAAGGGCACGCCCAGCCATACCGATATTCCGGCCGAAATGAAGAAGCGCGGCATCGGCTTCAACGGCACCACCTCGGTCGACCGCACCAACTACTACGCCTCGTTCCCGGCCAACGACGACACCCTGCGCTGGCTGCTCGGCCTGGAAGCCGACCGCATGGTCCATTCCAACATCGCCAGGAAGGACCTCGACAGCGAGATGACCGTGGTCCGCAACGAGATGGAGAAGAACGAGAACAGCCCCAACGGCGTGCTCGCGCAACGCGTGCGCTCCACCGCCTATCTCTGGCACAACTACGGAAACAGCACGATCGGCGCGCGCAGCGATGTCGAGGGCGTGCCGATCGAACGCCTGCAGGCCTTCTACAAGAGCTGGTACCGCCCCGACAACGCGACCCTGATCGTCGCCGGCCGCATCGACCCGGCCCAGACCCTGGGCGAGATCGCGCGCGCCTTCGCGCCGGTCGCGCGGCCCAAGCAGGCCTTGCGCGCGTTCTACACCGCCGACCCTGCCCAGGACGGCGAGCGCAGCGTCACCGTGCGCCGCAGCGGCGATATCCAGCTGGTGATGGCGGCCTACCACGTGCCGGCCGAAACCCACCCCGACAGCGCCGCGCTGGGCGTGCTGGCCAACATCCTGGGCCACGTGCCGGGCGGGCGCCTGCACAAGAACCTGGTCGAGACCAAGCTGGCCGCGGGCGCCGGCAGCGGCGCCGACAGCCTGCGCGATCCCGGGCTGATGACGGCGATGATCGGCCTGCCGCGCGACGGCGACGCCGCCAAGGCCGAGGCGGCGTTGCTGAGCCAGATGGAAAACATCGCCGCCACGCCGATCACCCAGGCCGAGCTCGACGCCGCCAAGCAGCGCATCCGCAACGGCTACGAGCTGGGCTACACCAACGTCAACGCGGTCGCGCTGGGCCTGTCGGAAGCGATCGCGGCCGGCGACTGGCGCTTGTACTTCCTGCGCCGCGACGCCCTGGACAAGGTCGGCCTGGACGACGTCAACCGCGTCGCCCGCGACTACCTCAAGCCCAGCAACCGCACCCTCGGCCGCTTCGTGCCCACCGACCAGGCCGACCGCGTGCAGATCGCGGCCGCGCCCACCGCCGCGGCGGTGCTGCAGGGCTACACCGGCAAGGCCGCGGTGGCCGCGGGCGAGCAGTTCGATCCGACGCCGGCCAACATCCAGGCGCGCACCGAAACCTTCACCCTAGGCGACGGCCTGCGCGTCGCCCTGCTGCCGAAGAAGACCCGCGGCGAGACCGTGGTGTTCAGCGCGCGCTTCCGCTTCGGCGACGCGGACTCGATCAAGGGCCGCGTGGCCGCGGGCAACGTCGCCGGCGCGCTGATCATGCGCGGCGCGGCCGGGCTCGACCGCGAACAGATCGATCAGCGCTTCGAGGCCCTGAAGACCGACATCGGCATCGGCGGCGGCCTGCAGAGCGCGAACATCGGCATGACCACGCGCCGCGCCCAGCTCGCCGAGGCGCTGGCGCTAGCGGCCCAGGTGC
The DNA here is from genome assembly GCF_036697405.1 of Lysobacter sp. CCNWLW3. Taxonomy (NCBI): domain Bacteria; kingdom Pseudomonadati; phylum Pseudomonadota; class Gammaproteobacteria; order Lysobacterales; family Lysobacteraceae; genus Lysobacter; species Lysobacter sp. CCNWLW3. The sequence goes on along the minus strand of NZ_JBAHWA010000026.1, from coordinate 36,409 downwards.
TGCGCAAGCCCGAGTATCCGCAAAGCGAATTCGAGCAGTTCCGCCTGCAATCCATCACCGGCCTGGAAGCCGCGCGCAAGGAGCCCGGCACCGTCGCCGGCATGGCCATGGCGCAGTACTTCGATCCCTGGCCGCAGGACCATCCGCTGCATTGGCGCGGCATCGACCAGTCGATCGCCGATCTGAAGGCGCTCAAGGTCGAAGACCTGCGCGCCTTCCATCGCGATTTCTACGGCACCGCCGAAGGCGAGATCAGCGTGGTCGGCGATTTCGACCCGGTCGCGCTGAAGGCGCAGCTGCAGGCGCTGTTCACCGATTGGCGCACGCCGCACGCCTTCGCCCCGATCGCGACCCGCTACCACCCCGTCGCCGCGCGCCACGCGCGCTTCGAGACCCCGGACAAGGCCAACGGCGTGCTGCTCGCGCGCAGCAACCTCTCGCTCAACGACCGCGACCCCGACTATCCGGCGCTGATGGTGGCCAACTACATCTTCGGCGGCGGCGGCATCTCGCGCCTGAGCGAGCGCATCCGCCAGAAGGAAGGCCTGAGCTACGGCGTGTCCAGCAGCCTGGAGAGCGACTCCAGCCGGACCGGCCGCGACGACGCCGGCAGCCTGGTGATCCAGGCCATCGCCGCGCCGCAGAACCTGGGCAAGACCGAGGCCGCGATGCGCGAGGAGTACGCGCGCTGGATCCGCGACGGCGTCGGCGCCGAGGAGCTGCGCGATGCGATCGCCGGCCTGCTGACCCAGCGCCAGCAGGGCCGGGAATCCGACGGCGCGATCGCCGGCATCCTGTCGGGCAATCTGTTCCTGGATCGCGACATGAAGTACCAGGCCGACCTGGATGCGCGCCTGAAGGCGCTGACCGCGGACGAGGTCAACGCGGCGATCCGCAAGCACTTCCAGCCCGAAGCGCTGAGCGTGTACGTGGCCGGCGATTTCGAGGCGGCGGCGAAGGCGGCGGCGACGCCGGCGGCCAAGCCTTGACCGGCGTTCGCGGCTGAAAGCAAAGCCCCCCCTAGCCCCCCTTTTTCAAAGGGGGAACCGCAAGAGCCGAAATGCTTCGCTGCTGCCCGCTGGTCTTCCCCCTTGAAAAAGGGGGATCGAGGGGGATTTGCTTCTAGGCCGCGCGTCTCGCTATCGCACCGCAGCCAACCGACCCTCTCAACCGCGGCTACGCGGCCACGCGGCGAGCAAGGCCCACAAGCCGCCGATGCCCGCGATCCACGACGAGGCCGGGATCGACCAGAAACGCGGCCCGCCCGCCTCCAGGCCGTACAGCACCGCCGCCACGATCAACAGGCCGGTGCCCAGGATCGCCGCGACCGTGCGGCGCTGCGCGTCCTTGACGGTGCGCGTGAGTTCGGCCAGGTCCTGCGAACGCATGCGCAGCTCGTGCGCGCCGCTGACCTGCTGGGTCAGCCAGGCGTGCAGCAGGCGCGGCATCTCCGGTGCGTGCGTGACCAGCTCGGGCAGGCGCTTGCGGAATTCCGTGGCCAGGCGCTGCGGGCTGTAACGCTCGACCAGGATGCGTTGCAGCACCGGTCGCGCCACCGCCCAGATGTCCAGCTTGGGATCGAGCAGGCGGCCCACGCCCTCGATGTTCAGCAGGGTCTTCTGCAGCAGGATCAGCTGCGGTTGCAACGTAAGTTCGTAGCGCTGCGCGGTGCGGAACAGCTTGACCAGCACCTCGGCCAGCGAGATCTCGCTCAGCGGGCGGGTGAAATAGGGTTCGCAGACCGCGCGCGTGGCCGCTTCGAGCTCGTCGATGCGGATATGCCCGGGCATCCAGCCGGCCTGCACGTGCAGCTCGGCGATGCGGCGGTAGTCGCGGTTGAAGATCGCCATGAAGTTCTCGGCGAGGTAGTACTGATCCTCGTCGGAGAGCTGGCCCATGATGCCGAAGTCCAGGGCGATGAAGCGCGGGTTGGCCTTGCGCGCCGGATCGCTGTCGACCCAGATGTTGCCGGCGTGGGCGTCGGCGTGGAAGAAGTTGTCGCGGAACACCTGGGTGTAGAACACCCGCACGCCCTTGGCCGCCAGCGCGCTGCGGTCGATGCCGGCCGCGTCGAGCGCGGCGATGTCGTCGGAGGGGATGCCGCGCACGCGTTCCAGGGTCAGCGCGCGTTCGGCGGTGTGCGACCAGATCACCTCGGGCACGTAGAGATCGTCGCTGTCCTTCCAGAACCGGCGCAGCACGCTGGCGTTGGCGCCCTCGCGCTGCAGGTCCAGCTCGGCGGCCAGGGTGCTCTCGATCTCGGCCACGATCTCGCGCGGACGGATCTTGTCGGCGCTGGGATGGGCGCGGTCGACCACGCTGGCGATGGTCTTGAGCAGGGCGATGTCGCCGGCGATCTGTTTTTCGATGTTCGGCCGCAGCACCTTGACCACGACCTCGCGCCCGCCGGGCAGGATCGCCGCGTGCACCTGCGCGATCGAGGCCGAGGCCAGCGGCTCGGTGTCGAAGGCCTCGAAAGCTTCGCCGATGCTGCGCTCCAGCGCGATCTCGACGATCGCGCGCGCGGCCTCGCCGTCGAAGGGCTTGACCCGGTCCTGCAACAGGGCCAGTTCGATCGCCACGTCCGGCGGCACCAGGTCGCGGCGGGTGGACAGGATCTGGCCGAACTTGACGAAGATCGGCCCCAGCTCCTGCAGCACCAGGCGCAGGCGCGCGCCGCGCGGCATCGCCGCGATCTCGGCCGAGGCGCGCGGCACGAACGGGCGCGCGAGCTTGAGCCAACGCTCGACCGGGGTGCCGTCGAGCAGGTCGTCGAGGCGATAGCGCAGCAGGACCCGGCCGATGCGCCAGGCACGCAACGCCGACTTCATGCGCCGCTCCGCGCGCCGATGCGCTCGCGCAGGCGGTTCACGCGCGCGCTCGCGCGCTCGACGCCGTCGCGCAGGGCGTCGACATCGTCGTGGAAGGCATTGAGCTCGTCGCGCGCGACCACGTCGCGCGATTCCTCGGTGACGTACTCGGCCGCGTTCTGGGCGAAGGCGCCGGCCGCGCCGCGCGCGTGGCGCAAGCCGCCGGCGAGCGTGTTGGCGATCTGCACGCCGAGCACGTCGCCGAATATTCCGGCGAACGGCCGCAGCCAGTCCGGATCGAAACGCTCGGCCAGGCGTTGCAGGCGGCGCGCGAGATCGGCATCGCCCTCGATGCGCAGCTTGCCCACCGGCGGCGCATCGTCGTTGCGCAGGAACGGCAGCTGCGACACCAGACCGGCCAGGGTGCTGCGCACCGCCAGATCCGGTTCGACCGCCGCATCGACCGGCCCGACCCGCAGCTGGTCGCCGTCCACGCGCACCTGCAGCGACAGCGGAGGTGCGGCCATGTGCAGGGCCACGCGCCGGCCGTCCAGCGCGCGCAGGCCGTCGCGGGTGTCGGGATCCAGCGCCAGCGCGCGATTGAGCGCGGCTTCGAGCGCGCCCCCGGCCATGGACTTGAGCGAGGACGGGGACAGGAGGTCGGCGGAAGTGGTCATGCCGTCATTGTAGCCCTCCGCCCCGGCGGGCCCGAGACGGCGGCGTTCCGGCCCGCGGGGCCGGAACGAGGGCTGCGCGGATCGGCCGCGACGGCACCGGGCCGATCGAGGCGTCAGACCTTGCGGCCGCGCAGCAGCGAGATGACGGCCAGGATCACGAAGACAACGAACAGGATCCAGGCGATGTTGGTGGCGGCGCCGGCGATGCCGCTGAAGCCCAGTACCGCGGCGACTAGCGCGATGATGAAGAAGATGACGGCATAACGAAGCATCGGAACCTCCAGACGATGGCCCCGCGGCAGGCAGAGGCCGCGGGTTGAGCCGATCCTCCACAGGCGTCGGTCGTCGGGCGGTGACGAGCCGCGTTTACGTGCAGGCGGCCTTCAGGCGGGTGAGGCCTTCGTGAAAACTCACCCGCGGCACATAGCCGAAATCGCGCGTGGCCGGCGCCATGTCGTACCAGTGCGAGGTCGCCAGCTGCTCGGCCAGGAACCGCGTCATCGGCGGCTCGCCCTTCAGCGGCAGCGCATGCCACAGGCCTTCGCAGACCGCGCCGATCGCGTAGGCGGCGCCGAACGGCAGGGTCTTGTCGACCTGCGGCGCGCCGACCGCGGCCAACAGGCCGTTGAGGGTCTCGCGCATGGTCTTGGGCTCGCCGTTGCTGATGAAGTAGGCGCGTCCGGCGCAGGCGGCGCCGGGCGCCAGGTGATCGAAGGCGTCGAAGTGCGCCTGCGCGGCGTTGTCGATGTAGGTGGTGTCGACCTTGTTGTAGCCGTCGCCGACGAAGCGCAGGCGTCCGGCCTTGGCGCGCGCGACCAGGCGCGGCAGCAGCTGGTTGTCGCCCACGCCCCAGATCAGGCGCGGACGCAGGGCCACGGTCGCCAGCTGCGGTGCGTTCGCGGCCAGCACCGCCTTCTCGGCGATGGCCTTGGTGGTCGCGTACGCGGCCTTGAAACCCTCGCCGTAGGGCACGGTATCGGCGGTGCCGCCTTCGACCGGATGGGTGGCGCGGTGGGTGACGCTGGGCGTGGAGGTGTAGACCAGGCGCCCGATCGCATGCGCGCGGCAGGCGGCCAGCACATTGTCGGTGCCGACCACGTTGGCCTGGTGGTAGCTGTCGTAACTGCCCCAGGCGCCGGCCTTGGCGGCGTTGTGGAATACCGCCTCGCAGCCGCGCGCGGCCGCGATCACGGCCTCGCGATCGGCCAGATCGCCCTGGACCTGGGCCACGCCCAGCGCGTCCAGGGCCGGATACAGACCGCGGTTGTAGCTCACGACCTCGAAGCCGCGTTCGACCAGGCCGCGGCACAGGGCCTGGCCGAGGAAACCGCCGCCGCCTGTGACCAGTACCTTCATCTCCACGCTCCCTGTTTGGCGGCCCAGATCGCGAGCTTCTCGCGGCCGATCTTGGCGTTATGGCGGATATCGACCGGAAAACGCGGATGGCGCAGGAAATCGCCTATGCCCGCGGTGTGCGCGTGCGCCGCGCCGATCGCCCGCAACGCGCGCTCGATCGCGGGCCAGTCGCGCGCGTGCACGCCTTCGGCCAGCTCCACGCACAGCACCGGTCGCTGCGCACCCGCCGCGCCGACCCCGACCAGGGCGGTGCGCCGCACCTGCGGATGGGCGTTGAACACCGGCTCCACCTGCTCGGTGTAGAGCGGGCCCTGCGCGGTTTCGACGCGTTGGGTCTTGCGGCCGCAGAACCACAGGCGGCCCTCGGCGTCGAAATAGCCCAGGTCGCCCATGCGGTGGACCACGCGTTCGCCGCCGCCGGCCAGGGGCTCGCGGATCTTGGCGCTGCGGGTCGCGGCTTCGCGATTGAAATAGCTGTCGGTGGCGGTCGGCCCGGCGACGGTGATCTCGCCGACTTCGCCGGCCGCCAGCGCGCGCACGTCCGACCACTGCGCGATCGGCGCATCGTCGATGGCGATGATGCGGATCTCGTTGGGCGGCACCGCGCGGCCGACGCAGGTACCCGCGCCGGCCTCGGTGGCCGCGCGCGTGGACTGCAGTTCGCGGCCTTCGATCACCGCCACCGGCAGGCATTCGGTGGCGCCGTAGGGCGTCCAGAACTGGGCGTCGTCGGGCAGCAGCGCGCGCAGCGCCGCGACCGTGTCCGGCGGCACCGGCGCGCCGGCCGAGGTCACCCGCTTGAGGCCGTTGAGCTTGGCGCCGTGCTTGGCCAGCACCGCCATCAGCGCGGGCGAGCCGAACAACTGGTCGACGCCGAAGCGCGCGATCACGTCGTGCAGCTTGTTCGGATCGGCCTGGGCCGGTCGGGTCGGGTCCATGTCCGGGACGACCGAGCTCAGACCCAGGGCCGGATCGAACAGGGCGAACGGCGGGAAGGTCGGCATATCGACGCCGCCGGGCACGATGCCGAAGGCGCTGCCCATCATCTCGATCTGGGCGACGAAATGACGGTGCCGGTAGACCACGCCCTTGGGCACGCCGGTGGAGCCGCTGGTGAACACGATCGCGGCGACTTCGTCGGGGCGGGTGTCGGCGAGTTGGCAGCCGGCGCCGCTGCCGGCGCGCTCGACCTCGGCCAGGGTCGCATCGGCGAGCCAGGCGCGGGCGCCGGTGCTGATGCGGATGCGCGCCGATTTCGCCCAACCCAGCACGACCCGCGCGATATGCGCCAACGGGATGCCGATGAAGGCCTCCGGCTGCGCGTCGTCCAGGCACTGGCGCAGCGCGCGCTTGTCGATGCCCGGATCGACCAGCACCGGCACCGCGCCGGCCTTGAACAGGGCGAACATCAGCAGGAAGAACTCCGGCGACGGCCGCACCATCACCACGGTGCGGGTGCCGCGCACGATGCCGCGCTTGGCCAGTCCGGCCGCGATGGCATCGCTGCGCGAGTCCAGCTCGGCGTAGGTCAGGACCTGGTCGTAGCGCGCCAGGCCGTCGGCGCCGCGCGTGCCGGGGCAGCGCATCGCCACCTGCTCGGGCACCTCGGCGGCGCGCCCCGGCAGGGAAGCGGCGATGTTGCAGGGCGTGCTGGGCGCGCGCTCCGGCGCGCCAGGGGATTCGTTGCTCATGCGCCGATTGTAGAGGGTCCGGGCGATTTGGAGTCCGCACGCCGCCGCCACTGTGGGAGCGAGGTCCGTCGCGATGCCTCAACCGCGGTCGGATCGCGGCTTGCGCCGCTCCCAAAGGCGGCGCACGCCATCCCTCTCAGGCCATCGGATGACCGTCGAGGAAGGCGCGGATCTGCGGCACCAGCACCGCGGCCTTGTCTTCGAGCACGTAGTGGCCGGCGTCCTCGAAGGCCTGTACCTGCGCCTGCGGCAGCGCGTCGGTGAAACCCTTGAGGAAATGGTGGTCGAACACGAAGTCGCGCAGGCCCCAACCGATGAAGGCCGGCCGATCGGCGTACTCGGGCAGCTTGCGGCCCATGGCCTGGACCAGCGGCCAGGCCGCGTCGCCCTCGCCCAGCGGGATGTCCTGGACGAAGCGCGAGGTGGCGATGCGGTTGGCCCAGGAGTCGTAGGGCGCCAAATAGGCGCGGCGCACCGCGCGCGGCATCGGCGTGACCACGCCGACGCGGGCCGCGCTGCCGGCGAAGGCGTTGAAGCCGCGGATCAGTCCGGTGCCGATCGCCGAATCGCGGCCCAGGCGCAGGCGCTTGGGCAACGGCTTGGCCGCCGGCAGCGGGAAGGCGCCGGTGTTGGTGATCACCAGGCGCTTGATCTGGTCGGAATGCTTCAGGCCCCAGCCGAAACCGATGCCGCCGCCCCAGTCGTGCACGGCCAGGGTGATCGGGCCGTCGATGCGCAGGTACTGCAGCAGGCGTTCGACGTCGTCGATGCGCGACTGCAGGGTGTAGGCGTAGCGCTCGTCGCGTGGCTTGTCGGACAGGCCCATGCCGACGTGGTCGGGAACGATGCAGCGGTAACGGTCGCGCAGGCCCAGCACCAGCTTGCGCCAGTAGTAGCTCCACGAGGGATTGCCGTGCAGCATCACCACCACCTCGCCGTCCTTCGGCCCTTGGTCGAGGTAGCTCATCGCGATGCCCGGACGGACTTCGAAGCGCTGCGGCTGGAACGGGTAGTCGGGGAGATCGCGGATCGACGTCATCGGTGGCTCGTGCGGCGCCCGCGCAAGAGCGCGGGCCGGGCGGACAGGGGCGCCATTATCGGTCGCATTGCGGCGGCGCGGGGGATTTCGGGGCGGAAAGAACCCGATTCGCCGTGCTCAGGGGTAGGAGCGGCGTAAGCCGCGACCGCCCTACCGGCGCCGGGCCAGGCCAGGCCGCGGCTTACACCGCCCCTGCCCCAAAGCGATGCTCGACGGCCGGCTCAGTAAGCCGCCGCGAACTTGGCCCACAGGGTCTCGAAGCGGCCGGCGAAGCTGCGCGCGAGCGCGGGGTCGTCGGTCACCACCAGATTCTCCTCGTTGCCGGTGCTGGCGCTGCGGGTCCAGTTGAAGCTGCCGTTGGCGAGCGTGCGGCCGTCGAACAGGGCGAACTTGTGGTGCATGTGGAAGGGGCCGGCGTCGATGCGCACGTCCACCCCCTGCCCGCGCAGGCGGGCGATGTCGCTGCCGTCGTCGTAGCGCTTGTCGTTGTCGGTCAGCAGGCGCACCGCCACCCCGCGCTTGTGGCAGTCCAGGATCGCCTCGGTGATGCGGTCGTCGGAGATCGTGTAGACGCAGATGTCCAGGCTGCGGCGCGCGCCCATGCACAGCGCGCGCAGCTTGCGCAGGCAGTCGTCGCCGGGGGTGAAATGGGCGCTGGAGTCGATGCTGGACGCGGCGCCGACCACGTCCAGGGTCTTGACCACTTGTTCCAGCCAGCGCAGCGCGTCCAGGGCCTCGGCCGGGCGCTCGGCGATCAGCTCGCGGGCCATGTCGAAGGCGCGGTTGCGCAGGTAGCGCACGCGTTCGGGGTCCAGGCGCGAGCCCAGCTCGCGCAGTTCGAACTTCTCCTGGTTGTCGAGGCGGCGGTCGGCGGCGCTCTCGCGCAGCGCGCGATCCAGCTCGGTGTAATCGACCCCGGCCATCAGCGCGGCGTGCGTTCGTTGAGGCGGTCGGCGAAGTCGGCCAGCGCGCGCTGCAGCTGCAACTGCTGCTCGGTCGCGTGCTGGACGTGGGCGGTGGCGACCGCACCGCGCTCGCCCATGTGCTGGATCGCCTCGACCAGACGCGCCTGCCATTGCGCCTGTTGTTCGGCGCCGTCGCCGAGGCGGCCGATCAGCGGCCCCAGCGCGGCCTCGAGCGCGGCGCGCAGACCGTCCAGCAGCACTTGCGGATCGGCTTCGGCGGCCGGCGCCGCGGCCGGCGGACGGTTCGCGGCGCGCTCCAACAAGGCCACGATCTGCGGCCACGGCGCTTCCACCGGCTCGGGCCCGGGCGCTTGCGGCGCGGGCGCCGGCGCGTCCAGCGCGCGCACGCCCTCGACCAGGTCGGCCAACTGCGCGACCACGCGCCCGCCGACGTCGCTGTCGGACGCGCCCATGGCCTTGTTGCGCAGGAAGTCGCGCTTGATCTGCGCCCAGCGTTCGGCCTGCGCCGCGTCCAGGGTGCCGCACAGCTCGCCCAGCTTGAGCAGGTTCTCCTCGGCGCCGGCGGTCAGCAGCTGCGCCTCGCCCAGGTAGTGGTCGGCGATCAACTGCTGCAGCTCGGCCTGGTTCATCACCGGCGAGATCTTCTCGGCGAGCTTGTTCATGTTGCGGTAGCTGCCCTGCAGCTTGAACGGCGGCTCGACGCGATACTGCGCGGCCTGGGCGGCGCTGGCGATGTACTGCTGGTTGACCCGATAGACCACGTCGCGCACCTGCATCAGGCGTTCCAGGGTGGCGACGATCTCGTTGATCTCGGCGCCGCCGTAGGCATGGCTGAGTTCGTTGGCCGAGAACGCGCGCCCGGCGGCCTTGTCGACGAAGCGGTACAGGTCGGCCAGCTCGCGCGTGGCCAGCGGCGCCAGCACCGGGTTCGAGGTCAGGCTGTTTTCGAGGTAGCTGAGCTTGAACGCGTCCTCCATGCCGCCGAGCACGTCGCCGAGGTTGTAGATGTCGGCGCGGTTGGCCAGCATGTCCGGAATCTTGAACACCTCGCCGGACTCGGTGTATGGGTTGCCGGCCATGACCACGCAGAACTTCTTGCCGCGCAGGTCGTAGGTGCGGATGCGCCCCTTCCACACGCCCTCGATGCGGCGCGTACCGTCGCACAACGAGATGAACTTCTGCAGGAACTCGGGATGGGTGTGCTGGATGTCGTCGACGTACAGCATCACGTTGTTGCCCATCTCCAGGGCCAGATTGAGCTTCTCCAGCTCCTGGCGCGAGGTCGCGTCCGGCGCGCGCGCCGGGTCCAGCGAACGCACCTCGTGGCCCAGCGCGGGGCCGTTGATCTTCATGAAGATCAGACCCAGGCGGTGCGCCACGTACTCCATCAACGTGGTTTTGCCGTAGCCGGGCGGCGAGATCATCATCAGCAGGCCCATCAGGTCGCTGCGCTTGCCTTCGCCGACCGTGCCCATCTGCTTGGCCAGGTTGTCGCCGATCACCGCCAGGTAGACGTCGTTGATGAGCTTGTTGCGCACGAACGAGCTCAGCGGACGCGGCTTGAACTCGGACAGGCGCAGCGCCTCGCGCTCGCGCGCGACGGTTTCCTGGCGCAGGGCCTGGTAGCGGCGCACGCCCGGCAGGAAGCGCTCGCGGTGCGCGCGCAGGCGGGCATGGAAATCGTCCACGCCCAGCTCCATGCGCTGCGCGGTGATGCGCGGATGTTCGCCCAGCAGGCCTTCGACCGGCGCACGCAGCTCGACCTCGCCGACCCGGCGCGGCACGCGTTCGTCCAGCAACAGCAGGGCCACCGCTTCGCGCGCGTATCCGGCCAGGGCCGCGTGCGCCGGCTCGCGGCATAGCGCGTCCAGCCAGTTCGCGGCCAGCGACCAGCGCGCCGGCAGGCGCTCGCCGAGGCGGCGCTGGGTCTGCACGAAGCCGTCCCACATGCGCGCGGCGGTCAGGCGCTCCTGCAGGGTCTTGAGCAGGGCCTGGGCGTATTTGCTGAAAGCGAACTGGACATGCTCGGCCGATAGCTCGGCGACCAGATAGTCGGCCGCGTGCGCGCACAGGGCCGGGTCCAGATCCAGCGGCTGCGCCTGCAGGAAAGCGCGCATCGCCGCCTCGACTTCGGCGCGCAACGCCAGCAGGCCGGCATCGCTGGCGAACAGGCGCTGGATGTCGCGCGCGCTGCGCGCGCGCTCGGGCCACTGCGCGGCCTCTTCGCCGGCCATGGCCTGGGACCAGAATACGCTGGCGAACGCGCGCGCGTCGGCGCTGTAGGCCAGGGTGCCGGCGCTGTCGGCCAGCGGGATCAGGGCCTGCAGGATCAGAGCCGCGTCGTGATCGTGGATGCCCTTCTCGTAACCCTCGCGATAACGCGGCGCGGCGAAGTCGCGCACGCTGCGCGCCAGGGTTTCCGGCTGCGCCAGCTGCTGGCGCAGCGCGTCCAGGCTCAAGCCTTCGCGGTTGGCCGCAGCGGCTTCCAGCACCAAGCCGGCCAGATATTCGGCGCGGTACAGCGTGGGCGATTCGGAATCCAGCGCGACCTGCCAGTACTCGCGCAAGGCGTCGAAGGCCTCGTCGCGCAGCGGTTCCAGGAAATCGGTGCCGGTCAGGTGCAGGGCCAGGCCGTCCTCGCGCGGCAGCAGGGTCAGGTCCAGTTCCTGGGTGTTGACGCTGAAGCGGTGGCGCGGCCCCAGCTTGATGACCTCGCCGCCGGCCTCGAACAGCTCGCTGCGGTCGCGCAGCGCGCGCACCGCCTGATCGCGCGCGCCCTTCAGGCGGGCCTCGACGTCGTCGGCCTTGACGTTGTCCTTGAGCGTACGCAGGCGCCCGGCCAGTTCGCGCAATTTGAGGATCAGCGGGTCGCCGGCGAAGAAGGCGTTGAGCTCGTCCGCGTTCTCGAAACGCGCGGTGCGCCGGCCGAGCCCGTCGAGGATGCGCGCGGCCGCGTCCAGCACCGACTGCGCCTTGCGCTGACGTTCGTCCAGCAGGGCCTGCTTGTGGGTCTCGAAGGTCTCGAGCAGTTCTTCGCGTTTGCTGAGGATGTCGTTGAGGAAGTTCTCGTGCTCGCCGAACTGGCTCTCCAGTTCCTCCAGCTGCACCATCAGGCGCGAGAGCTGCTCGTCGCAGCGCTCCGGATCGCGCGCCAGCGCCAATGCGCTTGCCACGCCCTGGCCGAACAGGGTGAACTGGGCGCCGAACTGGGCCACGGTCTCGGCCGAGCCCAGGCCCTTGCGGCGCAGATCGGCGCGCGCCTTGGCCTGGTTGAGGCGCGAGTAGATGCCGGAGATCGCCTCGACGATGCGGGTGCGCTGGGTCGCGTCGTCCACGCGCAGGGTCGCCATCAGCTGCGACAGCATGTCCAGATCGCCGGACATGGCCTGCATCTGCTTCAGCGGCTCGTCCAATTGGGCCACGCTGACGGCCTGCTGGGCCTGCGCGTCCAGCGCCTGCAGGCGCTCGGCGTAGGGCTGCAGGGCCTTGTCGCCGGACAGGAAGGCGCCGGTGGCCGCGGCGATACGCTCCTGCGCGGCCAGCAGCTGCGTTTCCATCGCGTCGATCGCGGCGACGTCGATGTAGCGGTAGTCGCGGATGGTCAGCAGGTGGCCGCGCTGCGCGGCGATGCCGTTGAGCGCGTCGACGTGTTGCTGCACGGTGTCCCAGGCGTCGGGCAGCAGCGAGTCCAGCAGCGCCTTCTGGCGGCTCTGGCCCTCGCGCATCGCGCGCTCGGACTGGCTGCGGATGCCCTCGACCTTTTCGTACTCGTCGATCACCGATTCGCTGGTGGCGGCGATCTCGCGCAGCACCGAGGCGGCGTCGCCGCCCTTGGGATCGCCCAGCCAATGGTGGATGTCGAACAGGCGGTGGGTGGCCACGCTGAGCTGGGTGTAGCGCTGCACCGAGACTTCGGTGGCGTCGATCTCGCGGCACAGGCTGAGCAGGTCGGAGATGCCGCGCACCAGTTCGGCATTGCCGATCCGGCCCATGAAGCTGTTGCCCGCGGGTTGGCGCGCGGCGTGCTCGTCGCTGGAGAACGGGGTCTGCCAGACCTGCATCGGATGGACGCGGGTGGGCTCCTCGCTCTCGGCGGTGAACACCACCATGCGCCCGTCTTCGTAGCGCGCATGGCCGTGCGCGTACACCGGCGTCTGCAGGCGGCGCTCGATCATGTTGTAGGTGAACAGCGCCGAGCGGCCCGACTGCGGCTCATAGAAGACGTACAGCACGTCCTCGCCGTTGGGCGACCGGATCGCGCGCTGGAAGCGCATGCCGTCCATGGCCGAGTCGAAGTTCTTGTACTCGCCGTTCTGCAGGTAGTAGCCGCCCGGGAACACGATGCCGTGGTCTTCGGGCAGCTGCACGCAGGCCAGGCCGATCGCGTCGATGCGCTGGACCTTGCGGGTCAAGGTGTTGAACACCAGGTGCCGCCACTGCTCCTCGCGATAGGGCAGCACGCGCAGCAGGATCAGACTGCCGACGCGCGCGAACTCGACCTGCGCATCGTCCAGCGACTGGGTGCGGTCGGCGACCGGCTCGCGGTAGATGCCCAGGCCGTCCTGGGTGTTGTTCTCGATCTTGACGGTGAGGTCGCCGCCGACGGTTTCGACGAACACGCTGTCGAGGATGTTCAGGTGCGGGTGGCGGCCCTCGACCGCCATCTCGCGGGTGGCGCGGGTCCACTCGAAATCGAACGGCGCCGGCAGCGCGATGTCGCGCTCGCCGCGGTTGTCGATGTAGCGGACCTGGCCGTCGGCCTCGATCGACCAGCGGAACACGCGCACGTCGTCCAGGCGCTCGCCGATCTGGAACGCGGCCAGCAGCTTGCCGTCGTGCGCGGCCAGCTGCAGCAGGCGGGTGTTCTTGTAATAGGCGTAGAGCTCGCGGAAATCCTGCGGGAAGCTGCCGGCGGCCAGGAAGCTGCCGGCCGGGTCCACCGCCTCGACGTCGTAGCCCTCGGCGGTCTCGACCAGCCGGTGCAGCGAGAACACGTCCTCGATGCGGGTTTCTTTCTTCAGCCCGATGAAGACGTTGTAGCCGAACAGCAGGCAGTCGCCGACCTGGACGATATCGCGCGCGACGCAGTTGTTCTCGGTGCGGATGCGCAGCCGCCCGATCACGTCCATGCGGCTGCTGCCGAACTCGCTCAGGCGCTGGGCGTTGAGCGCGTCGGCGATGCCGCGCAGGCGCGCGCCCTGTTCGCCCAGGCGCTTGCGCAGCACCTCGTAGGCGCCGCCCTGGGCGACGGCCTGGTCGAGTATGGCTTCGGCGGCCGTTGCGTCCGGCGCCTGCGGCTTGGTTTCCGACATCTTCGCTTCCTTTTGGCGGGAATCGGGAATGGGGAATCGGGAATCGCTCGAGCCGACGCGATCCAGCGCCGGCTCAGCTCCGATACCCATTCCTATTCCCTATTCCCGATTCCCAATTCCCGGCTTGCCGCCTCAGGACGCCAGCGAGGCGCCGTCGCCGGACTTGGAGGGTTTGTCGCCCTGCAGCGACAGCAGCTTCTGCAGCACGTCCTGCACGATCGGGCTCTTGCCGGCCACGCCTTCGATCGCCTTGCCCACCGACAGCGCCTTGGCGAAGGAATTGAAGAACTCGCCCTCGCCACCGACGATGTCGATATTGGCCTTGCTGAGCGCGGCGGCCAGCACGTCGGCCTGCTCCTTGGCGACTTCCTTGTTGGCCTCGATCGACGCGATCGCTTGCTCGAAGCTCTTCTCCAGCTGCATGCGGAACTCTTCGTGGGCGCGCGCGCTGTCGCTGAGCCCGTCCAGGGCGCCGAACTTCTGCGCCAGGCCCTCGGCCTCGGACTTGAACTTCTGCAGCAGCACTTCGGCTTCCGACAGGCCCAGGTCCTTGGTCGCCTTGGCCTTGGACGCGCCCAGCTGCTCTTCGCCGCGGGCCTGCGCGAACAGGTTCTCTTCCAGCACCTTGGCGTCGGCCAGGCCCTGCTTCTGCTTGGCGTCGGCATGCGCTTCGATCACGCGCGCCTGGGCCAGGCCTTCCTTCTCGGCGGCGCCGGCGGTGACTTCGCGCACGCGCGCGTCAGCCAGGCCGGGCGCGGCGCGCTCGGCCTCGATGCCCTCGGCCAGGCGCTTCTTGGCCTCGGCCTGCTTGCCGGCGGCGTCCAGCTCGGCCTGCGCCAGCGTGGTCATCTCCACCGCCTTGTGCTTGGACGCGGCCTCGTCGGCCTCGGCTTGCTTGACCAGACGCACCAGCTCTTCCTCGGCCACGGCCTGCGCGTTCAGCACGGTGACCTGCTTGGCGCGGTCGGCTTCGGACACGGCGCGCACCTCCTTGATGCGCTCCTCTTCCTGGGCCACGGTCTTCTCGACCGCGATGCGCTCGCGGATCACGTTGGCGATGTCCTTGCGCTGCTCTTCCAGGGCCTTTTCCTTGTCGATCTTCTGCAGCTCGACCTCGCGCTCGCGCGAGACGATCTCAAGATCCTTGGCGCGGGTGACCTTCTCGACCTCGATTACCACCGCGCGCTGGCGGTTCTGCTGCGCGACTTCGACTTCGCGCATGCGGTTCTCTTCGCGGATGTCGAGCTGCTCCTGCACGCCGATGCGGGCCTGTTCGGCCTTCAGGCGCTCTTCCTCGCGAACCTTGGCGGTCTCGGCTTCCTCGCGCGCCTTGATGGTCTCGATCTCGCGCTTCTGGCGCGCCTCGGCGTCGGCCTGCTGGCGTTCCAGCGCCAGCATCGCCTCGCGAGTCTCGACGTTCTTCTTGGTGATCGCCAGCTGCTCGTTGCGCTCGAGCTCGTTGGTGATCACGTTCTGGGTCGCGGTGAGCTCGGTGATCTTGCGGATGCCCTCGGCGTCGAGGATGTTGTTCGGATCCAGCGAGTCCTTGGGCGTCTGCTCCAGATAGTCGATCGCCACGTCCTCGAGCAGGTAACCGTTGAGGTCGTTGCCGATGGTCTCCAGCACGCGGTCGCGGAAGTCCTGGCGGTTCTCGAACAGGTCGGTGAACTCGAACTTCTTGCCCACCGTCTTCAGCGCCTCGGAGAACTTGGCGTTGAACAGCTCGTTGACCGCGCCGCGGTCGGAGGCGCGCTCGGTGCCGACGGCCTTGGCCACCTTCAGCACATCCTGCTGGGTCTCGTTGACGCGCAGGTAGAAGGCCACGGTGATGTCCGCGCGCATGTTGTCCTTGCAGATCAGACCGTCCTTGCCGCGGCGGTCGACCTCCAGGGTGATCAAGGAGATCTGCATCAGCTCCTTCTTGTAGATCACCGGGTAGACCAGCGCGCCGGTGAAATGCACCTTCGGGGTCGCCGACAGGTCGTTCACGATCAAGGCCGTGCCCTGCGGCACCTTGATGTAGAACGCCTTGAACAGGCCGAAGAAGCCGAAGATCGCGACCATGATCGCGCCCGCGATCATCAGCCCCGGCAGGATGATTTCAAGATTCATTGCAGACTCTCCCCTTTGACCCAATTCGAAAAGCGATGACGGCCGACCGCGCGACGGATCGCCGACGCGGTTACGGCCCGTTGAATTCGTCCTCGCCGATCACGCGGTAGGCGTTTTGCTCGGCGAAGTATTCGATCAGCACGACGCGGTCGCCGCGCTTGAAGCGCCCGGGTGCGTCGTCGCGCACCTGCAGGATCAGGCCGGCGCCGCCGTCTTCGACGCTGGCGCTGCCCATGCTCGCCGTGACGGTGGGGCTGCGCACGATCGCGACCTGGCCCAGCAGCGGGCGCGCCGCCGGCGGCTTGAGCTGGGCGAAGAAGCGCCGCAAGGGGCGCAAGGCCAGGCCGCTCAGGAACACCGAGGCGATCAGCGCGCCGACCATGGTCGCCACGCCGAGCACGGTGTGCATCCAGTTGCCGGGCAGGTGGC
The DNA here is from genome assembly GCF_036697405.1 of Lysobacter sp. CCNWLW3. Taxonomy (NCBI): domain Bacteria; kingdom Pseudomonadati; phylum Pseudomonadota; class Gammaproteobacteria; order Lysobacterales; family Lysobacteraceae; genus Lysobacter; species Lysobacter sp. CCNWLW3. The sequence continues at coordinate 20,057 of NZ_JBAHWA010000026.1, read as the reverse complement.
GCAGCACCAGATACTCGGCGAAGTAAGTCAGGAACCAGCTGGAGAAGATCAGCGCGGTGAACACCACGGTCAGCGGAATGCCGCCCAGGCCCATGCGCATCAGGGGACCGGTGACGCCGCTGAGACCGCCGCCGTCGGCGCCCGCGCCCTCGGCCCCTTCGGCGCCGATGCCGAACACGCCGTCGAGGATGTCCAGGTCGATCAGGCCGGTGGCGGCGATCAGCCAATACAGCACCACCATCATCATCAGCAGGCTGAAGATGACGGTCGGGAACGACCATACGATCTGCAGGAATACGAACACGCCCTTCTCCCCGATTATCCCGCCATCCCCGCGCGCGCCGTTCCGGCCCGCGCGGTGCTTGCCTTACCGCGCGTTCAACCCGCGCTCTTCTGCTTCAAGCGCTCCAGCACGGAATCCGCGCTGACCGCGTCGGCGATGATGCCGGCCTCGCGCAGCTTGGTGTCCAGCGCGTCCTGGCCCTCATCCTTGGCCAATTCGGCCGCCGCGTCCATGCGCGCGCCGCGCTCGGCCTGCTTGAGCTTGATCCGCTCCAGCGATTCCACCGCGGTCTGCATGCGGCTTTGCGAGCCGGCGTAACGGTGGGCGACGGTGGCCTGCGCACGCTGCACGCTTTCCGTGGCCTTGACCGTATCCACCTGCTGCTTGAGCCGGCGGATGTTGCCTTCGGCCTGGGCGATGGCCTTGCGCAGGTCGACGATGCTGGCCGCGAACTGCCGCACCTGGTGCTCGTCGCCGTCGCGGCTGCCTTCGAGCAGGGCGATCTTGGCCGCGACTTCGCGCGCCAGCGGCTCGTCGCCGCCTTGCAGGGCCTTCATCGCATAGGCCTCGTATTCGGCGACCTTGTCGCGCGCGCCCGCCAGGCGATCTTCGGCCAGCTTGTGCTTGGCCATGATCTCGGCCAGCGCTTCCTTGGAGCGGCGCAGCTCCAGGTCGGCGTCGCGGATTTCCTGATCGAGGATGCGCAGCGCCTGCCCATCGACCAGCGACTCGCCGACTTCGTTGGCGCCGCCGCGCAGGGCGGTCAGCAGCTTGCTCCAGATGTTCATCGTCTCGTCTCCTGGCCCGGCCGCGTCATGCGGCCTGACGCAGCTGGGGTTCGTAGGCTTCGGTGGCCTTGATCACGTTGTCGGCCAGGGTCTCGATCTCGAACAGCACGTTCGACAGCGAGGAGCCGGCGCTGAGCGCACCGAACATGATGTAGACCCGCTCGCCGTCGGCCAGGGTCTCGATGCCGACCGTGGACAGCGGAAACATCTTGTGGGTGCGCAGCACTTCGTCGTTGAACGCCGCCGAGTCGCGCACCTGGGCCACCGGCCACAGCAGCGCCTCGACCACGATCTGTTCGCCGACCACGGCCATGAACAGCGGCAGGTCGCCGTATTCGGACATCGTCACGTGCAAGCCCGGCTCGGCGCCGTCGATCAGTTCGATCCGGGACTCGCCGTTGCGGAACTCCTCGGTCGCCGACAGGGCCTCGTACAGGGCCGTCGCCGTCCAGTTCTTCGATTCGCTCATTCCACTCTCCTTATCGGGCCGTGCCGGCGCCGGGCCCATCGACCCGCGCGGCTGACGCATGCGCTTTTCGACCGCCGCCAGCTCGTCGCCGAACTCCGGCAGGATCCACACCTCCTTCTTGACCAGCCCCTTCTGCCGCAGGCGTTCGCGGTGCAGGCGCTGGTAGTAGGCGGAGGATTTGCGTTCCATGGAGCGCACGTTATCGCATCACATGTAACAACCTCAAGTGCTCACATGTGATGCTCCGACGAACGGCAGAACGGGTCCAGCGCGGCGCAGAACCCGATTAAAAACAGCGAGTTGCCGATAGTCCGGCCGAAGCGCGGCGACGCCGGACCGCCCTCGAACGGTCGCGGCGTGCCTGATGGTCGAGTGATGGGAGGTTCCCGGCACGCAGGGCGTGCCGGGAACGCTTCAACCGAGGCGGCGCGCCCCCAGGGTCTGCTGCTCCTGGGCCAGGGCCAGGGCGCGGTCCTGGCTCTGCTGCTCCTGGCCGACCCGGTCGAGTTGGCGCTGCGACTCGGCCACCGGGGTACGCGCGGCTTCCTGCAGCGCGGTCGCGCTGACCCGGTGGCCGGGGTCGTCGAGCCGGCCTTGCACGGCGATCAGATTGCCGTTGAGGTCCGGGCCGCCGTGCTGGGCATCGCGGCTGAAGACCAAATGGTCGATGCCGGTCATGCGCGCGCGGCTCGCGTCCACCGCCACGCCCATCGCGGTGCGCTGCAGTTCTTCGTTGCCGACCTGCTTGCCGTGACGCTCGTACAGCGATTGCACCTGGCCCAGGGCCTCGCGGTACATCGGATGCTCGGGCGCGGCCTCGCTGCGCTGGCCGGTGCTGCGCTCGCCCGGCACGGTCACCGGCGCGTCGTTGGCGGGCACGCCGCTGCCCGGCACCTCGCGCGTACCGCCGCCCGGATTGGCGCCCAGGGTGATGCCGAGGTTGCCGCTCTCGAATTCCTTGACCGTGACCGTGGCGCCGGCCCGATCGGTGATACGCAGGTCGGTGCCTTGCAGCTGATAGGTGTAGAGACCGTCGGCGCTGCGGTAGGTGTTTTCGGGATCGCCCTCGTTGCGCACGCCACCGCTGAGCACGCGCCCGCCCCAACGCACTTCGCCGACTTTATCGCTGTCGAGCACGGTGTCGCCGTCGCCGACCACGTAGGTGTCGCGGCCCTGCCCGCCTTCGAGGCGGTCGCGGCCGGCGCCGCCGATCAGGATGTCGTCGCCGCGCGCGCCGCGCAGGGTGTCGTCGCCCCCCTCGCCGATCAGCAGATCGTTGCTGGACACCTCGGCGCCGTTGCGCGTGCGGCGCGCGTCCAGGGTGGCGGCGTGCTCGGCGTCGATCGCGACGGTGGCGGTATTGCGGCCGGGATCGAGATAGATCGCGCCGGCCTCGAAGGCTTCGTTGGTGAGGCGATCGGCCAGATCCGGGTGCTCGCGACGCAGATCGGTGAGCAAGGCGTCGCGCGCCGGCGCCAACGCCTCGCGGATGGTCTGGACCTCGCCGTAGTCGGCGGTGATGTTGCTGAAGTCGCGGTTGGCCTGGTCGATCATGTTGCGGCCTTCGTTGCGGCCGTCGATGGATTCGCCCCAGTTGCGCTCGTCGCGCACGATGCGGTCGCGGTGCAGCTGGAAGCTGCGGTAGACGTCGCGCGCCTCGGCGGCGTCGACGTTGGCCGGATCGTCGTACAGGCCGAACAGCTGGCCTTCCATGTAGCGGCGCTTGCGCAGGCCGGCCTCGGACGGCGCGTGCGAGCCCCAGGAGTTGTAGCGCAGTTCGAACCAGGCCTCGGCGCGATCGCCGGCTTCGACGGCGTCGCGGAACGGTTCCATGTTGCGGTTATAGGAGCCTACGCCGCGGTTGTAGACCACCGACACCGCCGCGGCTTTCTCGCGCGACATCGGCATGTCGAGCGCGTTGACCGGCGCCTCGTATTCGGGAATCGAGGCCTCCAGCAAGCGATCGGCCTGGGCGGCATCGAGCGCGCGCGGGAAGGTCAGGCCCAAGCGGGTCCGGTCGGCGGCGGGTGCGTCGTCGATGCGCTGCAGCAGCGCGCGCTCGTCGCGGCTCAGCTCGATGCCCGAGCGGTCCCAGATCTCGACGTTGTTGGAACGGTTGAAGGTGTAGCCGTAGCCGATGGTGGCGCGGTCGTCGCCGACGTCCTGCGAACGTTCGTGCAGCGACTCGGTGATCTTGACCAATCGCTTGATCAGCTCGTTGTATTGCTCTTGGGTCAGCTCGTTGTAATCCATGACGCTCTCGCTCCTGGTGATCCGCCCTTCCTAGGGCGTGGGTAACTCCGATGTGAACCGCGGTGGTTCACATCAGATCGGCGTAATCCCCGATCTGGTCGCACACGGGCTTGGGCGGGTCGGCCAGCTCGACCACGCGCTGGGCCTGCGGGTCTTTGCCCTTGTTGGCGCCGACGATGCCGTAGATCAGGTAGTAACGGCCGTCGCGCTCGATCAGACCGAAGCGCGAGAGCTCGCTGAAGACGTAGCGGCTGCCGTCGACGCGCTCGACCGAGAATTCGCATTCGGAATAGCTGCCGGCGCCGCATTCGGCGGACAGCGACTTGAGGCGGTGGCGGCCGTCGAAATCGAAGCGGGAATTGAGGCCGCCCTCGTCGGAGCCGCCGCTGGGCGCGAGGCGCAGGCGTTCGTACTCGCCCGAAGCCTTCCAGGCGCGTACCTGCGCGCACAGATCGGCGGATGCGCCGGCCTTGCCGGCGGCGTCCTTATCCACGGCGGGCGCGGTCGATGCGCACGCGGCCAACAACGGCAACAACACCCAGGCAACTGCCTGACGCATGGCTCTTCCTTGTGCGGAACTCAGGCCGGTCAGAGTGCGGCAGGCGCGCGTGAAAGTTCAACCTCGGCCGGGCGGGTTCGCGGCAGGGCGTGCGCCGCCCCCGCCGGGCCGGTCGCGGGGCTCAGGCGATGCCGTGCAGGCGGCGCGCCTCGGCGATCCGGGCCTTCACGGTCGCGTCCAGCTCGCCCAATTCGGCCTGCTTGAAGATGTTGCCGAGCACGCGCTTCTCGTCGTCGTCGATGCCCTGGTCGCGCAGGGCCAGCGCGAGCAGCTTGTCGAATTCCTGGGCGTCGAGTTCGCCGTCGTCGGTGAACACCGGGATCGAGGCCAGGGCGATTTCGAGGTGGCTCTTGGGTGTGGTCATGGGCAGTCCCTTGCTGGGTGCGATGTGAGCACCGATGCTAGCGCGGCCCGCATGAAGATTTCGATCAGGCCGATGCGAAGGCGGCCGCGCGCGCCCAAAGAAAAAGCCCGCGCTGGCAGGCGCGGGCTTTCGTGGCACAACGCGCGCGTTTCCGCGCACGTTTTTCGTGCTTACCAGACCACTTCGGCCATCGAGCAGTTCAGGCCCGAACCGATACCGAGCAGGGCCACGCGGTCGCCCTTCTTCAGGCGGCCCATCTCGCGCAACTTGCTCAGCACGATCGGCACCGAGGCCGGGCCGATGTTGCCATGCTCGTTGAAGATGGTCAGGACCTTCTTCGGGTCGATGCCGAAGGCCTTGATGAAGGCCTGGGTGTGGACCTGGCTGACCTGGTGGATCACGTACTCGTCGAGTTCGTCGGCCACCCAGCCCAGCGCGCCGATCGCGGCGATCCAGGTGCGCTGGGCCAGCTTGAGGCCCTCGGTCAGCAGCATCTTGGTGTCGGTGACCATGCGGTCGAGGTTGCCGCGGCACAGGCTGTTCCACTGCGTCGCGGCGCGGGTAACGCCGCCGCGGTAGCGCGGCGCGCCCGGCGCGAGTTCGGAACGCGCCATCACCATGGCCGCGGCGCCGCAGCCCAGGGTCAGGGTGGCCAGCTCGTTGCGGAACTGCTCGGCGGTGGCGTCGGGCGAGGTCAGGCGCTCCAGGGTCTTCTCGTAGGCCAGGCCGGCGGTCTCGCCGTCCACGACCAGGGCGTAGTCGATCTCGCCGCGCTCGATCATGCGCGCGGCGATGTCCATGCCGTTGATGAAGGCCAGGCAGGCGTTGGCGACGTCGAAGTTCTGGCAGTGCTCGGACAGGCCGAGGTTGCCGCTGACGATGCTGGCGGTGGACGGCTCGAGGTAGTCGCGGCTGACCGAGGTGTTGACCAGCAGGCCGACGCGGTCGGGTTCGATGCCGGCGTCGGCCAGCGCCTTGACGCCGGCCAGGGTGGCCGCGTCGGAGGCGAGCATGTCGCCGTCCCACAGGCGGCGCGCGTGGATGCCGGCGATGTCCTTGAGCACATCGGCCTTGATACCGAGCCGGTCGAGGGTCGGCTTGAGGCGTTCGTTGATCTCGTCCGAACTCAGGCGACGCGGGGCGTCGATATGGGCGAGACCGGCGATGGCGACATGTTGGAACAGCATGGGCGGCGAACCGTGAGCGGAAACACGAAAGATTAACGGGTTCTACGCCGCCCTGCATTAAATGGTGTCGCCCGGGCCACCGAACGGGCGCCCGCGGCTGAAGCGTTCAGCCGGTGCCGACGGCACCGAAAGGGTGCCAAAGGCCGCCAAACCGGCCTGCGGGCCCTGGATCGGGCCCTAAGGCCCGCCCCGCTGCCTCGTCAGCCGCCGACCGGGTAGGTCTTGGCGGACTCGGCCGGGGCCGCGGCCGGCCGACCGGCGGTAGGCACCTGGCCACCGCAGCGGTAGGCGGCGTAGCGCTGCTCGCCGTTGGCCGGCGGCGCCAGCGGCTGGATGGTGTCGGCCTGCAGGCCCGGGGCCTCGTTGCGGGCCAGGGTTTCCAGCTCCTCGCTCACGCGCAGGGCGTTGCGCTCGTAGAAGGCCACGGAGTCCTTGACCGACACCGCGACTTCGCCGCGCTTCTCGCAGGCCGGCGCGGCGCCGCCGCTGAGCACGCGCACCGCCGACGCGCCCGGGGCCATCTGCACCCAGGTGCAACCGCCGAGGACCAGGGCGGCGAATAGGGAAGCGGTGAGCGGACGGTTCATGCGGAGCTCCGGTGGGGCGTCTTGGATGACGCGCATTCTGGCTGGGTGCGCGTGAATTTGGGAGGACTGGCGGGGGCTTTTGCTTCGATCGCCGGCGCGGCCCTCACCCCAACCCACACCCCGGCCCGACCGCATGGCGGGCGGTCGTTGGGTGCAGCGCGAGCCGACGGCTCGCAAGCGCCGCCCCTCACCCCGCGGGCGGGAGAGGGGCTCCAGAACGTCGAGGGCTTCTGGGGGTGGGGCGCGAAAGCTTGCCGTCCCTTCTCCCGCTGGCGGGAGAAGCTGCCCGCAGGGCGGATGAGGGCCCGCCCCTACGCCTTACTTCTTGACCGGCTTGCCGTCCGCGTCCACCGCCTGCACTTCGCCCAGCTTCAGATCGCGGATCGGCTGCTCGATCTTGGACAGGTCGCCGACCACCACCCAGGTGACCGCGGCCGGGTCGATGGTCTTGGCCGCGGCCTGCGCCAGCGCCGGGGTCATGGCATCGTTGCGCGCCTTGTACTGGACGATGTAATCGTCCGGACGGCCGTAGCGCAGATTGCCGGCGACCTGGCCCAGCACCGCGCTGGCGGTCTCGTAGGCGCCGGGCAGGCTCAGTGTGTTGCTGGCGCGGATCTTGGCCACCTCGGCCTCGGTGATCGGCTCCTGGCCGCTGGTGAAGGCTTCGATCTCGCGCTTGAGCTCCTTGATCGAATCCACGGTCTTGTCGCTCTGCACCGCCGCCGAGGCGATCCACGGGCGCTGGCCCTTGGTGTTGCTGGCGCCGCTGTAGGAACCGTAGGCCCAGTGCTTGTCCTCGCGCAGGTTCATGTTGAGGCGCGAGCTGAACTCGCCGCCGAGCACGCCGTTGGCGAAGTCGAAATCGATCGAGCCCGCGTCGGCGGTCGGCGGCACCACTTCGCCGACGTAGAGGTTGGACTGGATCGCGCCGGGCTGATCGACCAGGAACACGCGCGGCGCGGTCGGGCGCGGCACCGTCGCCACTTCCGGCAGCGCCGGCGCGTTCGGCGCCGGCTTCCAGTCGCCGAAGCGCTTCTCGAGCTGCGGCACGATGTCCTTGAGCGTGGTGTCGCCGACCACGACGATGCGCACCTTGTCGGGCTGCAGCCAGTCGCGGTGGAAGGCGACCAGATCGTCGCGGCTCAGCGAGGCGATCGAGGCCTCGGTGCCGCTGCCGGTGAACGGGATCGCGTAAGCATGGCCGTTGCCGTACAGCAGCGGCGGCAGCACGCGCAGGGCGGCGGTTTGCGGACGCGCCTTTTCCTGCTTGATACCGGCCAGCCAGGTCGCGCGCACGCGCTCGATCTCGGCGGCGTCGAAGCGCGGACGGCGGACCACGTCGGCGAACAGGTCCAGCGAGGGATCCAGCTTGTCCTTCAACGCCGACAGGCTGATCGAAGCGCTGTCCAGGCTGGCGCCCGCGCCCAGCTCGGCGCCCAGGGCCTCCTTGCGCGCGGCCAGCTGCAGCGCGCCGTAATCGCCGGCGCCCTCGTCCAACATCGACATGGCGAAGCTCGCCGTGCCCAGCTTGCGGCCCTGGTCGGCGGTGTAGCCGCCCGGGAATTCCATCAACAGCTGCACCACCGGAATCTCGTGGCGCTCGACCAGCACCACTTCCATGCCGTTGGACAGCTTGCCGCGCTGCGGGGTCGGGAAGCTCAGCGCCGGGAAGGTCTGGGTGACCGGCACGCCCTGGCTGCGATCTACGTCGGACTTGACCGTCTTGAACTTGGGATCCGGCGCCGGCACCGCGGCCGGCGCGCCGGCCGGGGCGGCCTGCGCGGTTTCCGGCAGCGACGAGGCCGGCTTGTCGCTGGGCTGCACCACCAGGGTGTGCGAGCCCACGCCCAGCCACTTCTGGCCGGCCGCGCGCACGCTCTCGGGCGTCGCCGCCATCAGGGTCTCGAGCTCTTCGCGATAGCAGTCGGGCTTGCCGCTGTAGACCGCGCATTCGGCCAGCACGTCGGACTTGCCGCCGAAACCGCCGATGCGCTCGATGCCGCGTACGAAGTCGGCGCGGATCGCGGTCTTGGCCTGGTCGAGTTCCTCGGCGGTCGGGCCTTGGCTCAGCAGGCGCTGCAGTTCCTCGTCGACGATCTTCTCGACCTTGGCCGAGTCCACGCCTTCCTTGACCGTGGTGGTGATGAAGAAGGTGCCGCTGATCTCGCTGTTCCACACCGAGGTGCCGACGTTGTCGGCCAGCTTGTCCTGATGCACCAGGCGCGTGTCCAGGCGCGAGGACGCGCTGCCGCCCAGCACCTGGCTCAGCAACGTCAGCAACGTCGAATCCTTGCTGCCGTTCTCGGCCACCGGCCAGGCCCGGTACACGCGCACCTGCGGCACGCGGTCGGGCACGTTCTCGCGGGTGTCCTGGGCGCGCTTGGGAATATTGGCCGGCATGTCCTTGAGCGTGGCGCTGGCGGGGATGTCGCCGAAGTAGCGCAGCGCCTTTTCCTTGGCCATCTTCAGATCGATGTCGCCGGCCAGCACCAGCACCGCGTTGTTGGGGCCGTACCAGCTGCGGAACCAGGTCTTGACGTCGTCCAGCGAGGCCGCGTCGAGGTCGGCCATCGAGCCGATGGTCTGCCAGTGGTAGGGGTGGCCGGCCGGGTACAGGGCCTCGAACATCTTGGCGTTGATGCGGCGGCCGTAGGGCTGGTTCTCGCCCTGGCGCTTCTCGTTCTGGACCACGCCGCGCTGCTCGTCCAGGGTCTTTTGGTCGATCGCGCCGAGCAGGTGGCCCATGCGGTCGGACTCCATCCACAGCGCCATGTCCAGCGCGGTGGTGGGCACGTTCTGGAAGTAGTTGGTGCGGTCCTGGTTGGTGGTGCCGTTCTGGTCGGTCACGCCCACCAGCTCGAACGGCGCGAAGAACTCGCCCTTGTGGTTCTCCGAGCCCTGGAACATCAGGTGCTCGAACAGATGCGCGAAGCCGGTGCGGCCGGGCTGCTCGTTCTTGCTGCCCACGTGGTACCACAGGTTGACCGCCACGATCGGCGCCTTGCGGTCGGTGTGCACGATCACGCGCAGGCCGTTGGGCAGGGTGAACTCCTCGTACGGGATCGCGACCGAGGCCTTGGGCGCGGCGGCCAACGCGGGCTCCGGCGCGGCGGCCCCGGCGCCCAGCACGGCGGCCAGGGCGAGAGCGAGGGCGGCGGCGCGCGGGCGGGCGCGGGACGTCAGCGAAATCGGGGACATGTGCAGCTCCTGGGACGGTCGGATTGGTGCGAACGAATGGGAGCGCGCGGGGGCAGGGCCTCGCGCGCGACCCTGCATCCTAGTCGCGGCGGCCGCTCCGGGGCACTAGGCCACAAGTTAGGTAGGGGGGCGTGACCGGCTTGCGTTGCGCACTTTGCGTGCCTAGGGCGCCGGGGCCGGGCCCCGCATAATGGCCGCATGTTCGACGTCATCCTGTACCAGCCCGAGATCCCGCCCAACACCGGCAACGTCATCCGGCTGTGCGCCAACACCGGCGCGCGCCTGCACCTGGTCGCGCCGCTGGGCTTCGGCCTGGAGGACAAGCAGCTCAAGCGCGCCGGCCTGGACTACCACGAGTACGCCAGCCTGCGCGTGCACGCGGGCCTGGACGCGGCGCTGGCGGCGATCGCCCAGGACCAGGGCGCGCCGCCGCGGCTGTTCGCGCTGAGCACGCGCGGCCGCACCCGCCACGACCGCCCCGCCTACCGCGCCGGCGACGCCTTCCTGTTCGGCCCGGAAACCCGCGGCCTGCCCGGCGAGGTGCTGGAGGCCGTGCCCGAGGCGCAGCGCCTGCGCCTGCCGATGCGGCCCGATAACCGCAGCCTGAACCTGTCCAACGCGGTCGCGGTGGTGGTGTTCGAAGCCTGGCGACAACTCGGTTACGCCGGCGGCGAGTGAACTGCGCCCAGCGTGGCGGCGGCGCAGCGATCGCGGGCCGCCGCATAGACTTTAGTCGCCCCTCTTGCGCGCACCGCGCATTCATCGACATGCCCAGCGCGCGTTCATCGTGCCGGCGCACCGCGCGCGTCCGCTTGCGGCGCGGTGGGGCGATGTTGTGGATGGAGCGCAGGAAATCCGAACCATCGGGCGACCTGCGCCGACTCGATCCACGCGATCGCAGCACAGTGAGAGCCACCGCATGAACAAACACGCCCCGACCCCGCTCGCACCGCCCGGCATGCAGATCATGCGCAGCGCGTACACCGTCACCACCACCATCGACCGCCTGGTGGCGATGGTCGAACACCGTGGGCTGCGCGTGTACGCGCGCATCGACCACGCGCGCATCGCCGATGGCTGCGGTTTGCGCATGCCGCCGACGCAGCTGCTGCTGTTCGGCAATCCGCTGGCCTCGTCGGTGACGATGCTGGAGCAACCGACCCTGGCGATCGACTTACCGATGAAGGTCCTGGCCTGGCGCCATGAAGACGGCCACACCCGCGTGGGCTATCTCGACCTGGACTGGCTCGCGCAGCGTCATGCCCTGCCCGAAGCGCAACGCGACATCGTCCAGGCCGTGAACCAGAGCCTGCGCACCCTGGTCTACGCGGCGATCTCGCGCGAGGTCGCTTTACGGTTCTGCCCGGAGCCGGAGCCTCAGGCGAGGCCGCGGCAGTTGAATGCGGTGGGTTAGGTCCCAAGCGGCGGACCGGATTCGATTCGGCGTAGGGCACGCGGCCGTCCTTCAACGGTCGCGTCGATCAACCGGCCCGTCATTCACGAGCATCCAGCGATCATCGCTCCAGCGGTAGATGAGCTCGACCTTGCGGCCGGGCAAGACCTGCCCCTTGCGCATCACGCAGCCCCGCAACCAACCGCGTTCGATCGCGATCTCTCTCCTGGCGACGGCCTTGTACACGACGATTTGCGAAAGCGTCTTGTAGTCGCCATCGGCCCGATACGTTTCCGTCGGAACGACATCCACGCCCAAAGGCACCCGCTCTTTAGCGAGCTTTCAAACGTCGCGCTCGACTGAGATTTCGCTCGGATACTCCTCGCAACCGCAGATAGCCAGCAAGAACGCGATCAACAAGATCATCCGCAAGCCCTGGGTGTTCGTTGCGAGCACGCGATGCATTCAGCCGGGCCTCTCCGGCCAGCGGCCCTTGGCCGACCTCCACACCAAGTACTCCCGCCGCAGACTTTGCAACTGCACGTAGCCTTCCGTCCCTTCCCGCAGACTTTCCCCCAGCAGATTCCGCGCGCCGACGATCAGCCTCCTCTCGACCAGGAAGGCCATCCAAGAGCATTCCCAGTAATCGCTCTGCGCGCCTCCGAGCATCAGGAATTCGACCTGATCCAAGTAGAAGAACATCGCATTGAGCTCGTCGGGTGAGCCGTGCATTTCCGGTCGGCTGTAGAAGGTCTGCCAGAAGTCGCGAAGCATGGCCTCGACTCGATCCAGGGTCGCGCCCTCATCGTTCATGAGTGTTCCTCTCTTCAGATCAGGCTATCGCGCAGCCATGAGCGCCCTCACCCGACCGCTCCGTCATCTCGGTATCCGACCATTGCTGCGCCAAGGCCGGCTCCACCTGCACCATCTGATGCAGGTGATTACTCAGTACGGCATACGCGTGAATGGCGATAGCGAAGCAATCGGCCAGCAACATCAACCGCTGCTCGACCCAGACCTTTCGGTGTTCGAAGGACCTTCCAGTGTAGTGATCGACTCCGCACAGGAAGGCGCGACGTACGCAGCGCTGCACGCAGTGGAAAACCCCGGATTGGCCGGGCGGAATCAATGAAGAGCGAGCCTGAGTCATGCGACTAGCATCTGCGCCCCGCCGTGCTGTTACAGCCAGGAAAGTCTGATCTGGATGTCAGGCAACTGCGGAACTGTGGGTGTCCTCGTTTCGCGCCTTGTTCGCTACTTGGGTGTCCTTGTTCGCCACATTGTTCGCTACTACGGACAATTACTTTTCCCGCACCCTCCTAACAACTCCAGCACCTCGCTTCCAGATGGGCGCATGCTCAGCTCCAAAGGAAACCACATTGACCGAGCCCGGGACATGAAGCGAATACTTGAAATTTCCCTGGCTTTTCTCTGAAGCGCTCTCTAAATAAACCAGAACGACCAGCTCGTCGCCACTTGCCTCAGTTGCAATCTCTTTTACACCTAGAGAACTATGAAAAACCAAACCAGACATCTCCAGTCCATCTTTCGTTTCATCCACTTTCAAGAACTGAACGTCATCTATTTTCAAAACCATAGACTGCTCCTTCGCACACGCTGCAAGCGAAAAGAACATCACCACGAACAGAAACAGCATTTTACTTATGGATGCCATGCACCTTTCCCCCGTTAGCTTCGTTGTTATGGCTTGCCCTTGAGCTGCAGCCCACAAGTTGAGGCGTGACTAACAGGCAGCCGATCAGGATTACCATTCTCATCCGCAAATCCCCAAATCGCCATGAGTAACACCACGAGAATCCCATAGTAACTCTAGGTCCAATTCTTGCGCGGCGCTATTGTGATCGTGGTTGCCCAGCCAACGACCGGATTCGTCTAGACCGTGGTGTGGTGCCGATGGCGTCGTAGGCGTAATGCAGGACAGGCCGCCACTGGCGTTGTCCTGGATGGTCTAGGCCTGGCGGCTGCGGGTGAGGCTGCGCGACAGGGTACGGCCGTTGCCGTAGACCCAGCCGGTCGCGGGGCCGAACGGGGCGCAGCCGGCCTGGTTGAGCAGCACCGTGCGGCTGCCGCCCGGAGCAGTGGGCAGTAGGCGGAACTGTGGGTGTCCTTTATTTCTTTATTTCTCGGTGCCCTTTATTTCTCCCTGGCCACGCCACCAATCGAATCTCAGCTTTTCTTAACTGCGGCTGCGTCTTTCTTTAGTCTTCAAAGGAAGTGCGTAGACTTTCCACCTCTGACCTGCGCAGGAAGCGAGAAAAGACTTCAGTCCCTACTCCAATGTCCTCACCATCGATCTCTACCACTCTACTAACGCTTGAAACTCTCCATTCACTCATCCCGCCGGCTGCATTTTTGTAAGCCACTTCTTTCTCTTTGGCCATCTCTCGCGCGATAGCAGCAGCATCCTCTTCGCTGTGAGCGCGCACCAAAAAAATCACCTCTTCCCAAAGTGCATCAACCTCTTTTCTCTCTTGATTGGAGTGCACCGACTCCAGGAACACGCTGGCACCGTACCAGTTCATTTTTTAAACCTTCCGTCAGTTGAAGGACGAGGAGGGACGAGGACACCCATCAATTGACGGCAACGCACTCATAGGATCGAGGATGGACTCGGCCGGAAGCTTCGCCGCTCGCAATGCGCCGTAGCGAGCGCCTCACAATGCGTGCGACGCCATCGGAGGGCTTGATTTCATACGCCACGCGCCGCCCTGTTAACGTACCAGCTCTCGATAGCTGGCAGTGCGGGCTCTACGCGAGCGCGGCAGCGAAGCCTACGCCTTTGAGCCAACGCTGACTGAGTCGCTGGGCTATCGCAAGCAGATCCCCGACGTCACCGACTGCGCGCCAGTAGCCCGATCCAATCGATCTCACCCGAGCTGCCCAGCGATTGGGCTCTATATTGAGCACGGTCAACACGGAAGGTGTGCCTAGCGATATGGAGCTTCGTTTACCTGGACGCACTTGTCTCCCGGTCCACTCCAGCAATGTCAGGTACTCATCCAGGCGTATGGGCAGACACGCCACTAGCGATCCTGCGACAGGTCTCAGCGGCGCTTTCGCAGCATCAGGACTTATTCCATTCAGCCGGATACGCGCGCTGGTGTGGTGCGACTGGGCGAGATCATCGGCTAGGCCAGCGCGAATCGGATTCAGATCAACATAGGCCATCGCGGCCAGTACCGCGCGATCGTTGCAAAGCACCTGCGCCTTATATCGCCCTTCCCAGAATCGCCCCTTGCAGTCGTCTTCGGCGTTGGCCGCGCGAGCAATCGGCTCTGCCAAGCAGCGCATTAGCCAAGACAAGTCTCCCAGGCGGGTGCGGATGACGGACACTCGATCGGCATCGGCCGTGAGCATGTCCCGCTTATGGTCACGAGCGGCAGCCGTACCCTCACGCGGTGGAAACAGACGCAGCCAACGCTCTGCCACCTCGGTATCCGACCATTGCTGCGCCAGGGCCGGCTCCAACTGCACCACCAGATGCAGGTGATTGCTCATTACGGCATACGCGTGAATGGCGATGGCGAAGCAATCGGCCAGCAACATCAACCGCTGCTCGACCCAGACCTTTCGGTGTTCGAACGACCTGCCTGTGCAACGATCGACTCCGCATAGGAATGCGCGACGTACGCAGCGCTGCACGCAGTGGAAAACCCCGGATTGGCCGGGCGGAATCAGTGAAGAGCGCGTCTGAGTCATGCGACCAGCATCTACACCCCGTCGCGTTCTTGCAGCCAGAAAAGTCTGATCCGGGTGTCAGGCAAATGCGGAACTATGGGCGTCCTCGTTTAGTATCGCTCGTTTAGTATCGGCCTAGCGATCTGGCTCTATGCGTGTACAGGTTATTGCCAACCTCGACGGACTGCTACCGAGAAGGCGCGAGGACGCCCGGCGGGTCACCGATACTCCAGGTACTCCTGGATCATCGAGGACTCTACGTCAATCACATACCTCGCGCCGCCGCCTCGAAAGGAATTTCCGTTCAATGGCATGGGCGTAAACTCGACAATGCACACCCGTCCAGACAGATGGATTTTCAGGTAGTAGTTGTCGATGCTCGAAACATGCCGTTCCAGATCGGATGACCCCGACCCTCTGGATATCAACTTCGATTCAAAATCCCGGTAGGCGGCAGTTGAGATCTCCAAGACTCGCGGGATCATCGAGTGTTGTGAGGCCTCTGCGGCAGCGCATACCCTAGCCGGAACGATACTGGCAGCAATGAACAACGAAGCAACTACGATGAAAAGAACTTTTCCCATGAAATCCTCGATTACATGAAGAAGCATCGTCATCGACGGCCGTCGTGCACCTCAGTTCGTTGGCACCACCCAGAAACGAGCACGATCACTTGCATCCACAGCCGGAAATATCGTCCACCTGGATCAAGGGCCAAGCCTCGTAAAGTGGCCGGAAGACCACGCACTTCACTTTGGCTCCAACGAAAGGATCGAGCCGAAAAGAATGAACTACTTTACCGTCGCGATGGACCCTAAGGATATGCTTCTTTCTCGAATATATTGCCCGCTCCGCAGCAGCCCCTTTTCCCGGCCACAATTTGATGGCCATCGTCCACCTGTATCAGATAGTCCTTGCCAGCAACCACGCCGTAACCGGGATCGCCTGGCGGCAGCAAGAGCAAACCACGATCTCCGGCGCGAATCTCGAACGGCAACACGCAGAGCCTAGGACGTTGTGACGCGGTCGCCGACGAGACCGCAAGCATGCATGCAAGCGCAAAGAACGACAGAGAAGGGACCACTGCGGGGCAACGGATGTCCTCGCCTCTTGGTTTACCGCTACGGTTCTCGTTCATACCGAATCGCACTCGATGGTCGATCGACATCAAGAAAGACGGTCAATCTGTGCTGGACGTGCGGAAGACGACCGTGCCGTATGGAACATTGCACTTCTTATCCGACAACTCCTCAAAAGTAAGAACAACTCTTCCACCGTCGACATCGTTCTCCCACTTCCCGGTGCCGTCCACCCTGCTTGTCGACGGCGAGTCGGGACAGGCCGCGACTGAGGGCAAGCCGCGCACTTCGAACCGCCCTCCTCGATGCAGGACGATCTGCCTTGGCGACGATTCATCGCTTGGTCCAACCCAGGTCCCGAACGGATGCTCATCTGCGCTGCAGCTACCGCAAGCGGCCAAGGCCATCGCATTGACCATGATGAGCGACAACTTCGCTCTTGTAGTACAGGCATTCAAATGGACATCCTCGTCTCGCATCTGGTCCGTGGAGAACTAGAGAACTACAAGGGCGCCCGGCAACCGGATCTCATACACGAACGCTGTTCACCGCGAGCACAGCGAAAGCCATGGAAACGGCAATAACAACGATCAAGGACAGCCACTCCCGTCCATTGAACGTCGAAACAGGAAAGTTGAAGGGACTCAGCCCTGTGCGCCCTGGTAGACGCCGCCGCTTCGCATTGAAGTAGAAAACAGCATTGCCGCCGACAACGGCTGTCGCGATAAAGATCGTAGCGAACAGCCACGGCTGACCACTTAGACCGGAGATCGCGCTTCCAACTTGATCCAGCATGGAAATTCCCACCACACCCCCTTAGTGCTTACACGACTCTTTCCATGTCGCGCCCCCTGTATCCGGAACTGCAGACATTCTCGCTGAAGCGTCCTTCATGGCCGGTCCCAGTAGCCAGACGAACGAGGCACCGTCAGTTCAACATCACCCGACATGTCGAATGAAAGCACGCCGACAAGCTTTCCTCCGTCCAGCCTTGCGCGCAGCCTGCAACTCCCGCCCGCTCGCAAAGGGAAGCTGGCCAAGATTCTTCCGCTCTCATCTATGGAAGCATCGGCTACAACGACATCTGTAACTTCTCCTTCCGCCAGCTGAAGTACGACCCTATAGCCGTTAGTCACGGGAACGATCTGGATCTCGTAGCCCGACAGGTCTCCGCTTTCATGACTGTACTTGAGTGACGAGTAGGTTCCCGCAATGCCGTCACCCTCTTTCGCCGCAACGGCTGACGATAGAGGGAGCAGCAGCAAGAGCGCCCAACCAGGACTAGTTCTGCGAACACGTGCATCCATCCGCCGTCTCCTCGCGCAGCTAAGTTGCATATCTTGCCAGGCATTCGAGTAGGTGCTGCCCTACCAAGCCTCGACACTCAAGTCACGTCGTGAGCGGTCGTAGACCCACCCGCGGGACCGAAATACGAGTGTCCTTGTTTAGCTCTTTTCACGCTGACCACCTGGGGCAAGCTTCCGCTGAAGACTCCAGCATTCACGGTTGTTCCGCCCGCCCAACTCGAAGCAACGAGACAGTGCCGCTGAGAGCCGCCAATCCCGGTCTGAGGTGGGTGACGGCGGCAGTTGCGCGAACTCCAGCAGCATAGTCACATTGACGGTCAAATTACCTGTTTGAACGGCCTCAGCGAGAAGTAGCGGCCCAACACGCGTGCCGTTCTTGTCCAACAGATAGTCGAATCGCGAGGACGACGGTCGCCGATGCTCCAGTTCCCAGACGACTACTCGGACCTGAGTGTCTGACGGCAGCGTCTGAAACTGGGTGCGGGCCTGCTCCAGGCTCATGCCCTCCAGATACCGCAGCTCCTTTGGCTTCCCGCCCGAGCATGCAGATACAGCGATGACGGCGAAGCACAAAGAGAGGATCGCGGCTTTCATTTTTGCATTCGCGGCTAGCAACACGCCCTCATCTTGTTCCACATGGTGCCCACCTAGAGCAGGCCTGTGTCATGAGACCAGCATCTCAGGGCGGTCGTGCTTGCGCAGCCAGAAAAGTCTGAATCGGATGTCAGGCTAGTGTGGAATTGTGGTTGTCTTTGTTCGCTGTTTGTTCGCTGCTCACTAATTCTTGGGCCTCAATATGCGCCCACGCACTTCCAGGAACCGTCAGGATAGGAAGGATAGTGATTGCACTCGTTCGTTCCGGGACCGACGTACTTAAAGATCAACCTATACTGCCCATCACTAGTTTTAATATAGAAAAACTGCACTTGCTCCGCATTGTTATGATCCATCACCGGAACCGCCTTAAGGAAGTCTGGCACAAGCGCCTCAAGCTGAGCCGGATACCCTCCATATTTGGCGTGGTAATTTGCTAGCGCCTCTACTATTCGATCACCCTCCTCCCTTCCAAGCCTCGCTTTTTTTCCTTCTCCAGGTGCAACGCAGCCAGAAGACATTAGAGAAAACAGCAATCCAATCGCCACCCCCGCCACCCTGATCAATTTAATTACCGCATTCACAACTCGTTCTCCTTAAATATTCGCGAACGCGGGAACGCCGGATTGATCGGATCGTATCAGCGAAGAGCGGGCCTGAGTCATGCGACCAGCATCTACATCCTGTCGCACTATTACAGCCGGAAAAGTCTGATCTGGAATCAGGCAACCGCGGAACTGTGGATGTCCTCGTCTCGTCCTCCCTCGTTTCATCTCGTCAAGAATATGTTCGATATCTAGTTCCAACGGCACGAAATCGGAGAAGGGGAGGCGTCAGAGCTCCTGGACATTATGGTTTTCACCCGTAGCCAAGCTAATGAGACGGCATTTCCATGCTTCTATTACCGTTATCAGTGTGAGCGGCGACCATAGCAACCCCGACCCCCACAATTTCGTATAGTAAATCCATATCTTTACTCGTTATCCGAGACGCTTCCAAACCTATAATCTCCGCCGCACCGCACAAAGAAAATAGTCGTCCATACAAGTCGTTCAAATCTATATCTTCACAAAACTTGGCGACCTTCTCATCATGAAAAGTATTATAAAGATCCGTAAACATGTTCCAGACATTGATGGCCAGATCAGGATCTGCGATGGACCCGCGCCTCAGCCCACGCATAAGATCATCTATATCGAAATAACTAATTTCATTTTCGACGCTTAAGCCATTTTCTTTTAGATGGTTTTTAATATCTGCGTCATTGTCCGACCAAAGCAAAGCCTTGTTCTCGGCAAGGAAAAAATCAGCGCCTGACAATGAAGCTACCCAGGCTAGCCATAAATTTCTTTTCGCGACAGTTAGACAAATCAAGAACACTTCATCTTGAGCCCCAATCTTCATCAGGTTATGTCCGAATGAGTGGGCGGAGGAGGCGACTCTGAGTTATCGAAAAGCCTGAAAATAATCATGTCCAAGGCAGACGGAGGAGAGCCATCAGGCTTGAAATGGGTTTCGGCGTTTTTTTTTAGCTGGTTCAAATTTGATTTTGGCCCTTTTCCTGGCTCCATACCGGCATCACGACACACTCGATATGCATACTCAATCGGCGTCTCCGAGTTCGTGGGAGACGTGCCTCTTGCCCATGATGGAATGTTATTCTTTGGCTTGCCTCCTCTTAGGAGCAATTCGCAACTGCGGCTGACTAAACCACGGATGCTGCTTTCCTATAAGAGTGCCTGGACCCGTAGGAGGCCGCACTCGGAAGGTGATCGGCCTTGCAAATATAGCCAAGCCAGATGGGTCCACTGCCGACAATGGCCTCCCATCAACATAGACGTATGTGCCGAGCCCGCCCTCTAAGCCAATCGGGTCACTCTGCACATACCGCCCACTCCCCGCATCGTAATCCCGGAAGTAGTTGTAATTCAGCCCCGTCGCCGCGTCGTAGCGTTGCCCCGGGAACCGCATATCCAACACGAACGCGGTGTTGTCCAGATCCGGGTCCTGATTCGGCGCGCTGTTGCCGAACGCCTCGCCCTGTAGCGCCCAGGTCCAGATCGCGACATCGCGGCTGCGGTCGATGACGGCGCGCGGGTGCCCAGGTGGTCGGGCTCGATGTAGTGCAGTTTCTGGTTGGCACCCGCGCCGGCCAGCAGGCCGACCGGCAGGTCGTCCAGCCAGATCGCCTGTTGCAGGACCGCGCCGTTGTGGTCGTACTCGCCCAGCCAGCGGCCGGACTCGTCGTAGACCGTGTAGGTGTTGACCGCCGGGGTGCCGCCGCTGCCGTCGGGGTT
>NZ_JBAHWA010000025.1:0-43024 GCF_036697405.1 Lysobacter sp. CCNWLW3 | reverse complement strand
GGAATTCGCGGTCGCGGCTTGCGCCGCTCCTACAGGGAGCTTGGCGAGAGAAAGTGACCCGCACGCGCAGCGGGCGGGAGCCGTTGACCTTCGGGGCAGCCATGCAGAGCAAGGGCAACAGCAGATCCCCAACCGCCCTGCCCACGCAATAGCCGGAGTTCGCGATCGCGGCTCACGCCGCTCCCACAGAAAGCCAGCCCGTTCGGATCCTGCGACGTGGCTGGAATTCGCGGTCGCGGCTTGCGCCGCTCCTACAGGGAGTCCGGGCGAGAGAAAGCGCCTTGTCGCGTGCCGCGGCCTGCCCGCGGCGTGCCGCCGCCCACGCGTGCGTCCGCGAATCCGCCGATGAGCCGAGAACCAGAAGCCGCGGATGCGAAAAAGCCCGGCGAGGCCGGGCTTTTTCGTCGAGCACAACCTGCGGCTCAGCGCACGCGCCCGCGCCGGAACAGATTGACGATGCCCAACAGCACGATCGCGCCGACCAGCGACAACAGCAGACCGTTGATGCTGAAATTACCGTCGTTGATATCGCCCGCGCCCAAGCCCAGCACGCCGCCCAGCCAACCGCCCAGGAAGGCGCCGACGATGCCGACGATGATGTTGAGGAAGATGCCCTGTTGGCCGTCGGTCTTCATGATCATGCTGGCGATCCAGCCGATGACGCCGCCTACGACCAGCCAAATGATGATGCCCATCATGATCGTGTCTCCTCTTCGTTCACAGGACGCCCGATGCGTATTCGCGCCGATCGACACCGGTCGTCGGCCGCTCCGGGACACGATCAGTCTGGGCGCGGCTTCGTGATGGCGATGTCTGCGCGGAGGCGTGCGCGTCACGCGGCGTAGACACCTCGCGCGCGGTTCAGCCGCCGTTGCCGTGCAGCAGTTGCAGCAACAGATCGCGCGGCAGTTTGCCGGTCTCGTTGCGCGGCAGCGCGTCGACGCGACGCAGCGGCCGCGGCAGGAACACCGGATCGATGCTCGCGCGCAGCGCATGCAGGATGCCCGCCTCGTCCAGGCCGGGCGCGACCGCGAGCGCCGCGATCCGGCGCACCGCGCCCTCGGCGGCATCGAGCTGGAACACCACGCCGTCCTCGACGCCGTCGATGGCCAACAGTTTGCGGGTGAGATCGCCCAGCGAGGCGCGCTTGCCGGCGATCTCGAGCAGGTCGGCGCTGCGGCCGCGCAAGACGAAGCGTCCGTCGGCGCCGACCTCCATCAGGTCGGCCAGCACCACCGCCTCGGGCAGGTGCGGCGCATGCACCGCGGTGCCGTCGGGCTGCGGCGACACGCGCACGCCCGGCAGCGGCGTCCAGGCCTGTTCGCGCGCGGTGCGGCGGCGCGCGATCACGCAGGTTTCGGTGGAGCCGAACACTTCGCGCACTTCGCAGCCGTAGCGCGTCTCCGCGGCCAGGGCCAGCTCCTGCGCCAGCGGCGCGGTGGCCGAGACGATGCCGGCCAGCGGCGGCAGCACGATGCCGGATTCGACCAGCGCGCGCAGGTGCACCGGCGTGGTGACCAGCAAGGGCGGCGAAGGCGCGTCGGCCAGGGCGCGGGCGACGTCGTCGGGGAAGAACGGGCGCGCGGCGTGCACCGCGACCGGGCCCAGCAGCGGCAGCAGCACCGACATCTCCATGCCGTACATGTGCTGCGGCGGCACGGTCGCGACCAGCGGCGTGATCGCACCCGGCGCGAGCAGGTCGTCCAGCGCGGCCAGGTTCTGCGCGGTGCTGGCGCGAAACGCGCGCCAGGTCTTGGGATTGGGCTTGGGCTGGCCGGTGCTGCCGGAGGTGAAGCCGATCGCGACCAACGCCCCGGCGGCGATCGTCGGCGGCGGACCTTCGGCCTGCGCGAGCGCGTCGGGCAGGCGCCAGTAGCGCGGCGGCGAAGGATCCAGGGCGCCGTCGCCCAGGCAATAACTGTCGGCGTGCTGGGCGAGCGCGTCGCCGATCACCGCCGGCGCGCGCGAGGACGGCAACAGCGTGGTCTGCCCGCGCAGCGCGGCCGCGCAGAACGCGACCAGGAAGCGATAGCGGTCCTCGCACAGATTGATCGCGTAACGCGCCGCCGGCAGCGCCGCGGCCAGCGCGCGCACCTCGCCTTCGAAGCGCGCCTGCGCGATCGCGTCGTTGCGCGCGTACGCGAGCAGTCGTGCCTGTGTTCCGGTCACCAGGGCGACGCGTTCGTCCCCCGGCACCGCATCGTGATCAACAACCGCTGACATCGTTCGCCATTCGTTACTCCGACCGCATCCCCGCACAGGACCCGGCGCCGACGGCCTGCGCCGCCTCCCCTTAAGCGCCGGCCTTGCGGCGGCGGCATCGATCGCGGCCAGCGCCGCGTCCCCTGCTTTAGCTTACGCTGGCGCGCCGGCGTTCCGCCAAACGCCACGTTCATGTCCCTGAGCCAGCCATGACTTCGCCCGCCCCGCCCCCATCGCCGCGCTGGACCTGGCAGCCGCACACGCCCGGCCATGCCGCCGAAGCGCAGGCGCGGGCCTGGTTGGCCGGACAGCTGGGCACCTTGCCGCACAGCCTGGGCCTGGGCCGCGACGAGCGTCAGCGGCCCTACCTGCAAGCGCCCTATCAGGCCTGGGACTGCAACTGGAGCCACAGCGGCGACAGCCTGTTGATCGCCCTGACCGAGCACGGCCGGGTCGGGGTCGACCTGGAACGGCTGCGCCCGCGGCCGCGCGCGCTGGCGGTGTCGGAGCGTTACTTCACCGCCGCCGAGACCGCCTGGCTGGATGCCCAGCGCGAGCGCGACCGCGCCTTCCTGCGCCTGTGGTGCCTGAAGGAAGCGGTGCTCAAGGCGCACGGCCACGGCCTGTCCTTCGGCCTGCACCGGCTGCGCTTCGAGGAACACGAGGGCGTGCTGCATCTGGTCGACAGCGACCCCGCGCTGGGTTCGCCGCGGGAATGGCGGCTGCAGGAGCTGACGCCGGCGCCGGGCTACGTCGGCGCCCTGGCCTGGCGCCCGCGTCCGGGCGCGCCGGCCGAATCCCTGGACAGCGCGCGCTGAGCCGGTCGCCGCCATCGGCGATACTGTCGCCAATGAACGCACCCGCCCCCCTCCCGCCCGGGCTCCGTCGCGAGCTCGAAGCCGGCTTGTCCGCGCTGGCCCTGGATCCGGCCCTGGCCGCGCCGCTGCTGGACTACCTGGCCCTGCTCGCGCGCTGGAACCGCACCTACAACCTCACCGCCGTGCGCGATCCGCAGGAGATGGTGACCAAGCACCTGCTCGATTCGCTGGCCATGCACCCCTACGTCGACGCGATCGCGCAGCGCGGCGGCGCCCTGGCCGACCTGGGCACCGGCGCCGGCCTGCCCGGCATCCCGCTGGCGATCGTCAAGCCGGGCCTGCGCGTGAGCCTGGTCGAGAGCAACGGCAAGAAGGCGCGCTTCATGCGCGAGGCCCTGCGCACCCTGGAACTGAAGGACGCGCGCGTGGCCGAATCGCGGATCGAGGCCTTCGACGAGCCCGGCGCCTACGACGCGATCACCGCGCGCGCGCTGGCGACCCTGCCGCTGATCCTGGAACTGGGCGGCCACCTGCTCAAGCCCGAGGGCGTGCTGCTGGCGATGAAGGGCGCCCACCCGGTCGAGGAGATCGCGGCCCTGCCCGCGGGCTGGACGCTGCGCGCCTCGCACCCGCTGGCGGTGCCCGGGCTGGACGCCGAGCGCCATCTGGTCGTGGTCGCCCGCGCCGGGGCCGGCCTCGGGCCGGACGCGGACCGAATTCCGGCATGACGGAGCGCGAACGCGCCCCGTCCGGGCATAATCCCCAGTCCGACCGGCGCCCGGCGCCGTCCGGCCACATCACACAGCCCGTATAGCAGGGGACGAGCCGCATGGCCCGCATCATCGCCGTCGCCAATCAGAAAGGCGGGGTCGGCAAGACCACCACCGCGGTCAACCTGGCCGCCGCGCTCGCGCGCGCGCCCAAGCGCGTGCTGCTGGTCGACCTGGATCCGCAGGGCAACGCCACGATGGGCAGCGGCATCGACAAGCGCACGATCGAGGATTCGATCTGCGACGTGATGCTGGGCGAGACCGACGCCGCCTCGATCCTGCTGCGCACCCCGGAAGACTTCGACCTGCTGCCGGCCAACATCGAGCTGACCGCGGCGGAAATCCGCCTGATGGGCGAGGACGCGCGCGAGCAGCGCCTGAAGGCCGCGCTGACCCCGCTGCGCGCCAACTACGACTACATCCTGATCGACTGCCCGCCGGCGCTGTCGCTGCTCACGCTCAACGCGCTGACCGCCGCCGACTCGATCATCGTGCCGATGCAGTGCGAGTACTACGCGCTGGAAGGCATCAGCGCCCTGCTCGACACCATCAACGCGCTCAAGGCCCGGCTCAATCCCGAGCTGGAGATCGAAGGCGTGCTGCGCACCATGTTCGACGTGCGCAACAACCTGGCCAACGCGGTCTCGGCCGAGCTGACCAATCACTTCGGCGACCGCGTGTTCCGCACCATCGTGCCGCGCAACGTGCGCCTGGCCGAGGCGCCCAGCCACGGCCAGAGCATCGTCGGCTACGACAAGGCCAGCCGCGGCGGCATCGCCTACCTCGGCCTGGCCGGCGAAGTGCTGCGCCGCCAGCGCGAGCGCGAACAGGCCGCCAAGACGGCGCAACGCGACCACAAGGAGACCGTGGCATGAGCGCGGCGAAGAAGCGCGGCCTCGGCCGCGGGCTGGAAGCCCTGCTCGGCCCCAAGGCCGCCGCCGAGGCCCCGATCCTGGAAGCCACCGAAGCCGACGTGATGCGCACCCTGCCGGTGGACGCGCTGACCGCCGGCAAGTACCAGCCGCGCAAGACCTGGGACCACGACAAGCTCGCCGAGCTGGCCGAGTCGATCAAGGCCCAGGGCGTGATCCAGCCGATCGTGGTGCGCGACATCGGCGGCAAGCGTTACGAAATCATCGCCGGCGAGCGCCGCTGGCGCGCGACCCAGCTGGCCGGGCTGACCGAAATCCCGGTGGTGATCCGCGAAGTCGACGACCGTACCGTGGTCGCGATGGCGCTGATCGAGAACATCCAGCGCGAAGACCTCAACCCGCTGGAAGAGGCCAACGCGCTGCAGCGCCTGATCGACGAATTCGACCTCACCCACGCCCAGGCCGCCGAAGCGGTCGGCCGTTCGCGGGTGGCGGTCTCCAACCTGCTGCGCCTGCTGGAACTGCCGGCCGAGATCCGCGTGCTGGTCGAGACCCGCGCCCTGGACATGGGCCATGCGCGCGCGCTGCTGACCCTGGCCCCGCAGGCCGCGATCGCGCTGGCGCGCCAGGCCGCCGAACTGGGCTGGTCGGTGCGCGACGTCGAGCACCGCGTGCAACAGCTGGCCGCGGGCAAGGTGCCCGGCAGCGGCAAGCCCAAGCCGGCCAAGGCCAAGCCGCAGGCCGACATCGCCACGCTCGAGCGCGAGCTGTCGGAATCGCTGAACACCAAGGTCAACGTGCTGCACGGCCGCGGCGGCAAGGGCCGCCTGGTGATTCACTACAGCGACCTGGACTCGTTGGATGGCGTGTTGGAAAAGTTGCGCGGCAAGGTCGAATGACGGCCGCGCCACGGCGCGGACGGGCCTCGGGGGGAGGCGGCGATGACGGACAGCAAGAAGGCCGAGGTGGTCAGCCTCAGCGGTAGCCCGATCTACCATTACGACCAGGCGCCCGAGTGGGAGCCGGTCCAGGGCGAGATCTGCCTGGAGCGCATTTCCGAGCACATCGAAGCCCACCTGGGCCCGATCGGCAGCGTGTTCCACGAGCTGGTCTCGGACCTGGTCCATATCGACGTGCATTTCCTGCCGGCCAACGAGCGCTACCCCTACGTGCGGCTGGTGACCTCCGGCATGAGCGACCTGGCGATGGCGGTGCCCGAGGGCTCCGACGCGCCGCGCCACCTGGAGCTGATCGCGACCCTGCCGGCCGACTGGCGGCTGGACCAGGCCTCGATGCAGGACGAGCGCTGGTACTGGCCGGTGCGGCTGCTGAAGATGCTGGCGCGGTTTCCGCACAAGCACCGCACCTGGCTGGGCTGGGGCCACTCGATCGCCAACGGCGACCCGCCCGAGCCCTATGCCGCCGGCACCCGCCTGGACTCGGCCATCCTGCTGCCCTCGGTCAGCGTGCCCGACGATTTCCACCGCCTGCGCATCGACGACGACAAGCAGATCCAGTTCCTGGCCGTGGTGCCGCTGTACCCGGAGGAGCGCGAGCTCAAGCTGCGCAAAGGCACCGACGGCCTGCTGGACAAGTTCGCCGACCTGGACGACATCATCGACCCCAAACGGCGC
The DNA here is from genome assembly GCF_036697405.1 of Lysobacter sp. CCNWLW3. Taxonomy (NCBI): domain Bacteria; kingdom Pseudomonadati; phylum Pseudomonadota; class Gammaproteobacteria; order Lysobacterales; family Lysobacteraceae; genus Lysobacter; species Lysobacter sp. CCNWLW3. Next base: position 36,728 of record NZ_JBAHWA010000025.1, on the reverse strand, counting down.
AACGTCGCCAAGAAGCGCTTCGGCCTGTTCTGACCGCCAGGCACGATAAGCTCAGGCGACACGGCCGCCTCGTTCCACCGATTACCCAACCAAACCGTACCCCACCCAAGGAGATGCATATGAAACGGATAGCCTTCGCGGCCCTGCTGCTGGCCCCGTCCCTGGCTTTCGCCCAAGCCGGCGCGAGCTGCCCCAACCTCAACAACGCCGACCTGGCCTGGACCCAGCGCCAGGGCGACGACTACACCTTGTGCTATCTGGAGCTGCCGTCCGCGATCGCTGCCGGCAAGGGCTTCGGCGTGTACCTGGGCGCGCGCAGCTTCAAGCCGGAAAAGAACAACCGCGCCGAGAAGGGCACGGTCGGCAGCCAGGCGGTGGTCTGGTACAAGAAGGCCAGCGCCACGCGCCCGTACTCGCGCGAAGCCATCATCGCCCTGCCCGGCGACAAGCCCAAGAGCAAGGTCCGCGTCTATGTCTGGATCGACGCGGCCAGCCAGGACGAACTCAACGAAGCCTTCGGCCTGGCCAAGCAGCTCGCGGTGAAGTGACGCGACCGGCGCGGCGGGCTCCGGCGGGCGCGGAGTCTGCTGCGCTTCAGGCGCGGGCGGCCAAGCTGTCGCCCGCGCACCGGTCGCAGCGGCCCCGACGCGGTTCCGACCCGGGTTCGCGGACACTGTCGATACGGTAACCGCCGCCAGCGCATGCTTCCCGCCCCCGAATCCGCCACCATCGCCCCATGACCATCCTCGTTACCGGCGCCGCCGGCTTCATCGGCAGCTACGTCTGCCGCGCCCTGCGCGCCCGCGGCCAGGCCGTGGTCGGGCTGGACAACTACAACGACTACTACGACCCGCAGCTCAAGCGCGACCGCGTCGCCGCGCTGTGTCCGGACACCGACATCCGCGCGATCGACCTGGGCGACCGCGACGGCCTGGCCGCGCTGTTCGACGAGTTCGCGCCGACCCAGGTGATCCACCTGGCCGCGCAGGCCGGCGTGCGCTACTCGCTCACCCATCCGCACGCCTACGTCGACAGCAACCTGGCCGGCTTCGTCAATCTGCTGGAGCTGTGCCGCCACCGCGGCGTGCAGCACCTGGTCTACGCCAGTTCGTCCTCGGTCTACGGCGATTCGGCGGTGGCGCCGTTCTCGGAAGACCAGCGCGTGGACCGCCCGCGCTCGCTGTACGCGGCCACCAAGGCCGCCAACGAGCTGATGGCGCACACCTACGCCCACCTCTACGGCCTGCACGCCACCGGCCTGCGCTTCTTCACCGTCTACGGCCCCTGGGGCCGGCCCGACATGGCGCCGCTGCTGTTCTCGCGCGCGGTGCTGGCGGGCCGCCCGATCGAGGTCTTCAACCACGGCCGCATGCGCCGCGACTTCACCTGGGTCGAGGACATCGTCGCCGGCGTGCTCGGCGCGCTCGCGCATCCGGCCCAGGACGATCCGCCGCACCGGGTGTTCAACCTGGGCAACCACACCCCGGTCGAACTGGAGCGTTTCATCGGCGTGATCGAGGCCGCGGCCGGCCGCGCCGCCGAAAAGGTCTACAAGCCGATGCAGCCGGGCGACATGATCGAGACGATGGCCGATACTGCGCGCGCCAAGGCGGCGTTCGGGTTCGAGCCGACGACTTCGATCGAAACCGGGCTGCCGCAGGTGGTCGCCTGGTGCCGGGATTATTTCGGCGCCCGGGCCTGAAGCCACGCCGCCCCGCCGCACCGGAGCGGGCGCGCACGCTGTCCGCCCCTCTCCCGGTGCGCAGAGGGCATTGCACCGCCAATCCCGGCTCCGATGAGCCGCGACGAGTCCGTTAGATGACCGCAAGCCATACGCCGCAACTGTCCGTCGTCGTCCCCGTGTTCAACGAGCAGGACAACGTCGCCCCGCTGATCCACGAGATCACCGCCGCGCTGCGCGGCCGCGCGCCCGACGACGGCGGCGACTTCGAGATCGTCTACGTCGACGACCGCTCGCGCGACGGCACCCTGGACGCGCTGCGCGCGCTGAAGGCGCAGGTGCCCGAACTGCGCGTGGTCCACCACCTCAGCCAGAGCGGCCAGAGCACGGCGATCCGCAACGGCGTCAAGGCCGCGCGCGGCGCCTGGATCGCGACCCTGGACGGCGACGGCCAGAACGATCCGGCCGACATCCCCAAGCTGCTGGCCAAGCGTGCCGAGTCGGCGCCCGACATCAAGCTGTTCGCGGGCTGGCGGGTGAACCGCCAGGACTCGGGCAGCAAGCGCTGGGCCTCGAAATGGGCCAACGCGATCCGCAGCCGCATGCTGCGCGACGACACCCCCGACACCGGCTGCGGCATCAAGCTGTTCGAGCGCGAGGCCTTCCTCGACCTGCCGCACTTCAACCACATGCACCGCTACCTGCCCGCGCTGATGCAGCGCGCCGGCTGGAAGACGGTCAGCGTGCCGGTCAACCATCGCGCGCGCTCCACCGGCGTGTCCAAGTACAACAATCTCAACCGCGCCCTGGTCGGCATCAGCGACCTGCGCGGCGTCGCCTGGTTGATCAAGCGCGGCAAGGTCACCGCCACCGAAGAGGTCTGAGCCGCATGGACTTCATGAATTCGCCGATCGAATGGCTGGCCTGGACCGGCCTGCACATGTCGCCGTGGAAGCTGATCGGCCTGACCGGCGCGCTGATGTTCGGCGGCCGCTGGCTGGTCCAGTTCCTCGCCAGCAAACGCCAGGGCAAGCCCGTGATCCCGCGCGCGTTCTGGTACATGAGCCTGGTCGGCAGCGCGATGACCCTGAGCTACTTCGTGTTCTCGCAGAAGCAGGACTCGGTGGGCGTGATCCAGAACCTGTTCCCGGCCTTCACCGCCGCCTACAGCCTGTACCTGGACATCAAGCATCGCGGCTGGCGCCGGGATCGGGCCGGGCACTGAGTTCGGCGAGTCCCGGCGGCGCGGCGCGCCTCCGGCTTACCGCCCCGACCCGTGCAGCCGGAGGCCGCGCTGACAACCGCGCCGTCGCGCGCCCCTCAGTCGTAGTGCTCGATCTCGTCCGGCATCCGGACCCAGGCGTGCCGGCGGACCTCGTAGACCGAGTGACGCGGCGGCGGGAACCCCGGATCGGCGAAGGCGCCCACCGCGACCGAGATCGAGTCCGGCATCGACTGCGGCTCCCAGTACACGGTCGAGCCGCAGGCGGGGCAGAAATGGAAGCGGGCCGTGGTGCCGCTGTCGCCGGTGCGCTCGAAGCGCCCGGACTCGCCCTCCAGCCGCCGCACCCGCTCGCGCGGGTAGCGCGCCTGCACCGCGAACACGCTGCCGGTACGGCGCTGGCACTCCAGACAGTGGCAGACCGAAATCCGCACCGGCTCGCCCTCGCAGGCCAGTCGCAGCTGGCCGCAGGAACAGGTGGCTAGACGGATCATGGGCACCTCGGGTCGGTCTGGGAGGGGTCGACGGCCCAAAGAATACCGCGACGGCCGGCCCGAGCGCCCTGACCGGCGCCCAAGTTCTTGTCCAGGCTTGAATTTTCCGGCATAATGCGCGGCTCGCTGTGTCCGACCCACCCCTAGGGGCAGGTCCGAGCGGTTCCGGAAGCGCGATTCCGGCCGCCTCGATCGGCTGAGGTTTCCACCCGTGTCGCGCGCTGTCCGCGGAGTTCCGCGCCGACGGCGGGGCCGCCGCCTCCCTGGCCAAGGGAAGCATCCAATCCTTTCGAGGTGCACATGTCCCGCGTATGCCAAGTAACGGGCAAGCGAACGACGACCGGCAACAACGTCTCGCATGCCATGAACAAGACCCGCCGCCGCTTCCTCCCCAACCTGCACGAGCGCCGCTTCTGGGTCGCCAGTGAGAACCGTTGGATCAAGCTGCGTGTTTCCGCCAACGCCATGCGCACCATCGACAAGAACGGCATCGACGCCGTTCTGGCCGATCTCCGCGCCCGCGGCGAAAAGATCTGAGGACCTGACCCATGGCTTCCAAGCGCGACAAGATCCGTCTGATCTCTTCGGCCAACACCGGTCACTTCTACACGACCGACAAGAACAAGAAGAACACCCCGAACAAGATGGAGGTCAAGAAGTACGACCCCGTCGTTCGTAAGCACGTGATCTATAAGGAAGGCAAGATCAAGTGACCTTCCGGCCCGTTCGCGCGGCGCGCGAACGGCTTTGCCGGAAGGCCATCCCCGCGAAGGCGGGGATCCAGGCCTCCGAGAAACCCGCCCGCAAGGCGGGTTTCTTTTTGCCTGCGATTCGAGTTCTTCGGCGCAACATCGCTCCCGTGGCCGCCCGCTAAAGTCACTGGATCCCCGCCTTCGCGGGGATGACGGCAAAAAAAGCAAAAACCGCGTTGGTCGCCCAGGCCCAGCTACGCATCGTCTCCTTCGAATGCGCTCCGCTTTAACCCCTCTCCCGCCTGCGGGATGAGGACAGCGCTTGCGAGAACGCCCGGCCGCTGTGCGGTCGGGCTGGGGTGAGGGCCGCCCGCCTACGACTTTCGTAGCCCCCAAGCCGCCCCCGTCCCGCCCGCCGTACACTCGCTAGTCCGAACGCGGAGTAGCCCTGCGGTGATCCCAGGCTGGATATTGCTGCTGGTGTCGGCCGGCTACGTCGGCCTGCTGTTCGCGGTCGCCTACTACGGCGACCAGCGCACCGCGCGCACGCCCAAGCTACGCTGGCTGCGCCCGGCCGTGTATTCGCTGGCGCTGGCGGTGTACTGCTCGTCCTGGACCTTCTACGGCGCGGTCGGCACCGCCGCGCGCACCGGCCTGGGTTTCCTGCCGATCTACCTGGGCCCGCTGCTGATGCTGGCCTTCGGCTGGCGCATCCTCGAACGCCTGGTGCTGATCTCCGGCGAGCACCGCATCGTCTCGATCGCCGACTTCCTGTCCTCGCGCTACGGCCGCGCGCCCGGCCTGGCCGCGCTGGTGGCCGCGGTCGCGCTGACCGCCGCGGTGCCCTACGTCGCCCTGCAGTTCAAGGCCGTGGCCATGAGCGTGGAGGTGCTGGCCGGCGTGCCGTCCGACGCCAGCCTGCTCGCCGACCCGGCGTTCTACGTCGCCCTGATGCTGGCGGTGTTCGCGATCCTGTTCGGCACCCGCCAGATCGATGCCACCGAACACCACCACGGCATGGTGCTCGCGGTCGCGCTGGAGTCGCTGGTCAAGCTGGTCGCCTTCGTCGCGATCGGCGTGTTCGCGCTCGCCCACCTGCCCGGCGACGGCAACCTGGCCGCGCGCGTGGGCCAGGCCGCGCGGGTGGTCACCGAGCCCGGCTTGCCGCCGGGCTTCGTCGCCCAGACCCTGCTGGCCTTCGCCGCAATCCTGTGCCTGCCGCGCCAATTCCATGTCGCCGTGGTCGAGTGCCAGGACCCCAACGATCTGCGCCCCGCGCGCTGGCTGTTCGGCGGCTACCTCGCCCTGATCAGCCTGTTGGTGGTGCCGATCACCCTGACCGGCCAAGCCGTGCTCGGCGGCAGCTCGGTATCGCCCGACACCTACGTGCTGGCCCTGCCGCTGGCGCTGAAGCAGGAAACCCTGGCCCTGATGGTCTACATCGGCGGCTTCTCGGCCGCGACCGGCATGGTGATCGTCGCCAGCGTCGCCCTGGCCACCATGGTCAGCAACGACCTGATCGTGCCGCTGCTGCTGCGCAGCGGCGCGTTGCGCGAAACCCAGGGCATCGACCGCCAGGTGCTGTGGGTGCGGCGCGCGACCATCCTGGTGCTGGCGATGATGGCCTACGCCTACCACCGCGCCTCGATCGGCGCCGACAGCCTGGCCCAGCATGGCCTGCTCGCGTTCGCGGCGGTCGCGCAATTCGCGCCGGCGCTGATCGGCGGCCTGTACTGGCGCGGCGCCAGTCGCGCCGGCGCGTTCGCCGGCCTGCTCGCCGGCGCCTCGCTGTGGCTCTACACCCTGCTGCTGCCGGCCTTGGCGCGGGTGGGTTGGCTGGACACCGGCTGGATCGAGCACGGCCCGCTGGGCGTGTCCTGGCTGCGGCCGGAGCAGTTGTTCGGCTTGACCGGTTGGGACGCGCTGACCCACGGCACCTTCTGGTCGCTGCTGTTCAACATCGGCGCCTTCCTGTTCGTCTCGGTGCGTCAGCGCCCGCGCCTGCAGGACCAGCTGCTGGCGGCGACCTACCTGGACCCCTACGTGCAGCGCCCCGCGCTGGGACCGGGCGGCTGGGCCGGCAGCGTGCGCAGCGGCGAGCTGCTGACCCTGGCCGAACGCATCGTCGGCGAACGCCATGCGCGGCGCGCGTTCGAGGAGTACGCGCAGGCCCAGGGCCGCCCCTGGCTGCCCGACCAGCCCGCCGATCGCGCCCTGGCCCAATTCACCGAACGCCTGCTGGCCTCGGCGATCGGCGCGGCCTCGGCCCGCCTCACCCTGACCAGCGCGCTGCGCGGTTCGGGCATGGAACTGGGCGAAGTGGTGGCCCTGCTGGACGAGGCCAACCAGGAACTGCGCTTCAACCGCCAGGTGCTGTCGACCACCCTGGAGAACATCAGCCAGGGCGTGAGCGTGGTCGACCGCGACATGCGCCTGGTGGCCTGGAACCGCCGTTATCAGGAATTGTTCGACTACCCCGACGGCATGCTCTACGTCGGCCGCCCGGTCAGCGACCTGATCCGCTGGAACGCCGAGCGCGGCGAGATGGGTTCGGGCGACATCGATGCGCAGGTGCGGCGCCGCCTCGCCCACCTGCGCGCGGGCGCCTCGCACGTGTTCGAGCGCGTGCGCGCCAACGGCCAGGTGATCGAGATGGTCGGCCGCCCGCTGCTGGGCGGCGGCTACGTCACCAGCTACAGCGATGTCACCGACTACAAACGCGCCGAGCAGGCCCTGCGCGAAGCCAACGAAACCCTGGAGCAGCGCGTCGAACTGCGCACCCAGGAAGCCGAGGCCGCGCAGCAATCCAAGACCCGCTTCCTGGCCGCGGTCAGCCACGACGTGCTGCAACCCCTGAACGCCGCGCGCCTGTTCACCACCGCGCTGCGCGAAACCACCGACGCCGACGAGCAGACCCGCCTGGCCGAACGCGTCGACGCCTCGCTGCGCGCGGCCGAGGATCTGCTCGACGGCCTGCTCGACGTCTCGCGCCTGGACGCCGGCGCGCTGCGCCCGGAACCCACCGATTTCGACGCCGGCGAACTGCTGCGCGAGCTGGCTGCGCAATACGCGCCCAGCGCGGCCGGCCGCGGCCTGCAGCTGCGCGTGCGCGTGCCGATGGAAGAAATGCCGGTGCGCAGCGACCGCCGCCTGCTGCGGCGCGCGCTGCAGAACTTCATCGCCAACGCCTTCCGCTACACCCGCGAGGGCGGCGTGCTGATGGCCGCGCGCGCGCGCCAGGGCCAGGTCGAACTGCAGGTCTGGGACACCGGCCCCGGCATACCCGAGCACCACCTGGAGCAGATCTTCGACGAGTTCCGGCGTTTCGATCAGCCCGGCGTCGGCGGCGAGCGCGGCCTCGGCCTGGGCCTGTCGATCTGCCAGCGCATCGCGCGCACTCTGGACCATCCGCTGCGCGTGCGCTCGCGGGTCGGCCGCGGCAGCGTGTTCTCGATCGCCGTGCCCTGCGGCCGTACCGCGCGCGTGCGCATCGCCGCGGCGCCCGCGATCGCCGACTCCCTGGCCGGGCTGCGCGTGCTGTGCGTCGACAACGATCTGGAAATCCTGGACGGCATGCGCACCCTGCTCGGGCGCTGGCAGGCCACCGCCCTGGTCGCGGCGACGGTCGACGAAGCCCTGGCCCTGATGGATCAGCGCCCCGACGTCGCCCTGATCGATTTCCACCTGCACGACCGCCTCGACGGACTGGGCGTGGTCGAGGCCCTGCGCGCGCGCGCCGGCCGCGCCCTGCCGGCGGCCCTGCTCACCGGCGACGGCAGCGACGCGCTCAAGCTGGCCGCGCGCGAACGCGGCTGCCGGGTGCTGACCAAGCCGATCAAGCCGGCCTCGCTGCGCGCCTTCCTGGCCGCGCAGCGGCAGACCGTGCAGGTCTGAACGCGCGCATTCCTAGGCTATCGGTGCGCAGCGGCGCGATGCCTTCAACGCGATGCCTTCAAGCGGAGGGCCGCTAGCTCGCGTCCGGCGCAAAGCGCGCGGCTTCGCAATAGCGCTTCAATGCGACGAGGGCGATTTCCCAGTAGTAGTTGATATGCCCGTACACGGCGTAGTTGCCCAGGTTGCTCAAGGCCAGGTCCACGCGTGTGGCATCGTCCGAGCGCGTCAGTTCGAAGCGCAGCACGACATGGTGCTCGAGCAGATCGGGGAACGCCCGCCGCGAGAGCGAACTCCAATGCGTGTACTGCAGCAGGCGCGGCGGCTCGAAGGCCTGGACCACGCCCCGATTCTCGAAGCGCAGACGGCCGTGCAGCAGACCGCGGAACACCACCGGGCCGCCCAGCGCCCAATCGGTCTCCGCGGCGAAGTCCTCGTCCGACATCCAGGTTTCCAGCGCGCGCGCCTCGGTCAAGGCGCGCCAGACCCTGTCGGGCGGCGCCTGGATCACGATGGCTTTCTCGACGCGCTGCGGGTAGCTGCCATCCGCTTCGGCGGTCATACGCGGGCACCCGCGCTGTCGGCGCGCATCAGCCTTCCGTCCAAGTGACCGCAAGCTCCGTAGGCGCGATCGACAAACTGAGACCGAGCGGAAACCGCGAATGCTCGCCGCGCGTCAGGTCCAGCTCCACCCGTTCGCCGTCCTGGGCGCGGACGGTGAATGCGCCGCTCGCGAATGCGGCGATCATGTTCTCGGCATCGGCAGGCGACCAGTACGTCGACACCGCCGCGAACAATCGGCGCAAGGCGATTCGGTTGTCGGGCCGCCGATCGGAGGGATAGCGAAGCCTGACCGTCGTCCCCAGATCCACGCAACCTCCGTGGGCCACGCTCAGCACGCTGCCGTCGGCGCTGCGCCAGGACACCATGCGCAGGTCTTCGCTCATGCGTCCGCCCGGATGGCGCGCGGCCATCCGGGCGACCTGCTTGATCTGATAGTCCTGGTCGAAGGTGCATTCGTCCTCGCCGGCACGCAGCGACGGACTCGTGCACAGGACCAGCAACGCGCACAGCATCGATAGCTTGCGAGATCCCACACGGACTCCGTTACGCATGCCGGGCACCAAGGCGGGCTCCAATCGTACAAGAGCACCTCTTGCCTGCGCAGCGACGCCCGGCTACTCGCTCTCTTCCGCTGGCAGCACGATCGTGCCCGGGTCCAGGGCCAGGCGCCCGGCGATCAGCACCGCCTGGGTGCGGTTGTTGGCGCCGAGCTTGCGCAGGATCGCGGTCACGTGCGCCTTCACAGTGGCCTCGGACACGCCCAGCTCGTAGCCGATCTGCTTGTTGAGCAGGCCGGCGCCCAGCATCTGCAATACGCGGAACTGTTGCGGGGTCAGGTCGCGCAGGCGCTGCGCGGCGTCGTGTTCGTCCTCGGCCGCGGCCGGCGCCGACAAGGCCGCCGCCGGCGCCCAGCGATCGCCGGCGAGCACGCTGGCGATTGCCTCGCCCAGGGTCGCCGCGTCGGCCGACTTGGGGATGAAGCCGACCGCGCCATGATCCAGCGCGCGCCGCATCACCGCCGGCTCCTCGCGCGCCGATACCACCACGATCGGCAGCTGCGGATGCAAGGCGCGCAGATGCACCAGGGCGCTGAAGCCCTGCGCGCCGGGCATGTTGAGGTCCAGCAGCAACAGGTCGGCGTCGGACTCGGCCTCGACCAGTGCGTACAGCGCGTCGACGCTGTCGGCCTCGCGCAGCGAGGCATCGGGCAGCACCCGCGCCACCGCGCCGCGCAGGGCTTCGCGGAACAGCGGGTGGTCGTCGGCGATCAGCAAGGTGGCCACGGCTGCGCTCCTGGGTAGGGGTTTTCTGAGTCCGACACGCAGCATGTACCGACTGCCTCAAACCGAGCGTGGCGCGATGCAATAGCCGCATGCAACCGTACCGACGCCAGCTCAAACACCCGGCACGTCGATTGCGGACGGCCATGACCGACGCCGAACGGACCCTGTGGTTTCGGCTGCGCAGGAAGCAGATCCTGGGCGTTCAGTTCTATAGGCAGAAGCCGCTGTTGAACTTCATCGTGGACTTTTACGCACCGGTCGCTGGTTTGGTGATCGAAGTGGACGGGAATCAGCACTTCGATGATGTCTGCGCACTTTCCGACATTCGCCGCGCCGCTGCTTTGGCTGAGCGAGGTTTGCGTGTGCTGCGATTCGACAACAGACAGGCGCTGTTGGAGACCGAAAGCGTTATGTCGGTGATTTTGGAAATGGTGGCGCAGCGATTGCGGTTGCCTTGCGGAAATCGCTAAAGGCAAATCCCCCCTGCCCCCCTTTTTCAAAGGGGGGAAAAACAGAGGCGCCGGGGTTGGGGACGATGTACTCGAAACGCCGCGCGAAGCCACAAACGGCGATGCATCCAGTCCCCCCCCTTTGAAAAAGGGGGGTTAGGGGGGATTCGCTTTTGCCCCGCCCGATCACTTACCCAACCGATCGTTGACCAGGCTGTCCACCACCGACGGATCCGCCAGGGTGCTGGTATCGCCGAGCTGGTCCGGCGCGTTCTCGGCGATCTTGCGCAGGATGCGGCGCATGATCTTGCCCGAGCGCGTCTTGGGCAGGCCCGGCGCCCACTGCAGGTGATCGGGGGTGGCGATCGGGCCGATTTCCTTGCGCACCCAGGCCACCAGTTCCTTGCGCAGGTCCTCGCTGGGCGCCTCGCCGGCGATCAGGGTCACATAAGCGTAGATGCCCTGGCCCTTGAGGTCGTGCGGGAAGCCGACCACCGCGGCCTCGGCGACCTTGGGGTGCAGGACCAGCGCGCTCTCGACCTCGGCCGTGCCGATGCGGTGGCCGCTGACGTTGATCACGTCGTCGACGCGGCCGGTGATCCAGTAGTAGCCGTCGGCGTCGCGGCGGCAGCCGTCGCCGGTGAAGTAGCTGCCCGGATACGTCTTGAAGTAGGTCTCGATGAAACGCGCATGGTCGCCGTAGACGGTGCGCATCTGGCCGGGCCAGGAATCCAGCAACACCAGGTTGCCCTCGGCCGCGCCTTCGAGCGCGGCGCCGTTGGCGTCGACCAGGGCCGGCTGCACGCCGAAGAAGGGCTTGGTCGCCGAGCCCGGCTTGAGGTCGATCGCGCCGGCCAGCGGGGTGATCAGGATGCCGCCGGTCTCGGTCTGCCACCAGGTGTCGACGATGGGGCAGCGCGAATCGCCGACCACCTCGTAGTACCAGCGCCAGGCTTCGGGATTGATCGGCTCGCCCACCGAGCCGAGCAGGCGCAGGGATTTGCGCGAGGTGCGCGCGACCGGCTCGTCGCCGTCGCGCATCAACGCGCGGATCGCGGTCGGCGCGGTGTAGAAGATCGTGACCTGATGCTTGTCGATCACTTCCCAGAAGCGCGACACGTTCGGATAGTTGGGCACGCCCTCGAACACCAGCGCGGTCGCGCCGTTGGCCAGCGGCCCGTACACGATGTAGCTGTGGCCGGTGACCCAGCCGACGTCGGCGGTGCACCAGTAGATGTCGTCCTCGCGCAGGTCGAACACCGCTTCGTGGGTGTAGCTGGCGTAGACCAGGTAGCCGCCGGTGGTGTGCAGCACGCCCTTGGGCTTGCCGGTGCTGCCGGAGGTATAGAGGATGAACAACGGATCCTCCGCGTTCATGCGCTCGGGCTCGCAGGTCTCGGGCTGGCCATGGACCACCGCGTCGTACCAGCGGTCGCGCGGCATCTGCATGTCGACCGCGGCACCGGTATGGCGCACCACCAGCACGGTCTCGACCGAATTCGTCCCCGGCAGCTTCAGCGCGGCGTCGACGTTGGCCTTGAGCGGAATCTTCTTGCCGCCGCGCAGGCCTTCGTCGGCGGTGATGATGAGCTTGCTGCCGCAGTCGGCGACGCGGTCGGCGATCGAGTTGGGCGCGAAGCCGCCGAACACCACCGAGTGGATCGCCCCGACCCGCGCGCAGGCCAGCATCGCGACCACGGCCTCCGGGATCATCGGCAGGTAGATGGTGATGCGGTCGCCCTTGCGCACGCCCAGCGCGCGCAGCGCATTGGCCAGGCGGCAGACCCGCGCGTGCAGGTCGCGGTAAGTCACGTGCTCGGCGGGCAGGTTGGGGTCGTCGTGCTCGAACAGCAGCGCGGTCTTGTCGCCGCGCGTGGCCAGGTGGCGGTCCAGGCAGTTGACGCTGGCGTTGAGCTCTCCGTCCTCGTACCAGCGGATGCGGAAATCGTCCAGGGCGTAGTTGACGTCCTTGATCTTGGTCGGCGGCCGGTACCAGTCCAGACGCTGCGCGACCCGGGCCCAGAACGCCTCGGGCTGCTGCACCGACTCGGCGTAAAGGCGCTCGTAGTCTTCCCGCGTGATCCGCGCCTGGGCGGCGAAGTCCGCGACAACGGGATAGACGGTGGCGGGTTGGTTCATGGGGCGCTCCGGCGGTTGGACATGGGACGGGTCGAGGTGGAAGGGGGGTGGACCGACTAAGGTTCGCGCGCAGGCGCAGGCGAACCTCCAGTGTGCCGCATCCGCCACGATAGCCGCCGTGACCGCGGTTTAGACCATGGTCGTACGCGGCGTCTGAACGCGGGTTTTTACGACCAATGGCGAATGGCCCCTCCCCGGCCCGGCGCGCAGTCTGGCCGCAGTCGCGCGCCCTGCGCGGCATTCCTCGGGAGGGAATCATGTCCATTCGCATCGCATCGCCGGCGGGGAGCGCGATCCGGCGGCGCCCGCTGGCCGCGGCTTTGCTGGTCGCGCTGACGTTGCCCGGTATGGCCTACGCCCAGACGGCGAAGGAAAAGGAGCTGGAGGCGCGCGTCGCCCAGCTCGAAGCCATGGTCCAGCAGTTGGTCTCGCAACAGCAGCAGCAACAAAGCCAGATCGCCGAGGTCAAGACCGCGCAAGCAACCGCGCCCGCGGCGCCGGCCGCGACGCCCGGCAAGCCCGCGCTGCAGACCGCCGCGATCACGCCCGGCGCCAATCCGGGCACCCGCTTCAGCTACGGCGGCTTCATCAAGCTCGACGCCTCGGTCACCCAGACCAACGACGGCGACATCGCCGACGGTTCGGTCGGGCGCCTGTTCTACGTGCCCAAGGCCATTCCGGTCGGCGGCGGCCGCACCCGCGAGGGCGGCACCGACACCGACATGGGCGCGAACTTCTCGCGCTTCTGGTTCGCGGCCGACACCGACCTGGACAGCGGCGACAAGCTCAAGGCCTACCTGGAGTTCGACCTGTTCGGCGGCGGCACCACCGCCTTCACCGGCAACGAGATCGCCACCAACACCTATGCCCTCACCTTGCGCCAGGCCTACGTGACCTGGAACAACTGGCTCGCCGGCCAGGCCTGGTCCAACTTCCAGGACACCGCGGCGCTGCCGGACACGGTCGACTTCCTCGGCCCCACCGAAGGCACGGTGTTCGTGCGCCAGGCCCAGCTGCGCTACACCAAGGGCCCGTGGTCGTTCTCGATCGAGAACCCGGAGACGGTGTACACCCCGTTCCGCGGCAACATGGCCCAGGTCGCCGGCGACGACGGCAGCATGCCGGACCTGACCGCGCGTTACACCGCCAAGGGCGACTGGGGCCACTTCGGCGTCGGCCTGCTCGCGCGCCAGCTCAAGTACCAGACCGGCCCGGTCAACGACAGCAGCACCGGCTACGGCGCCAGCGTCTCGGGCAAGTTCAATCTCGGCAAGAACGACGACCTGCGCTACATGGTCACCGCCGGCAGCGGCATCGGCCGCTACGTAGGCCTGGCCTTGAACAACGACGCCGTCCTGGACGCCACCGGCAACCTGGAGAACATCGACCTGATCAGCGGCTTCGTCGGCTGGCGTCACGTGTTCAGTCCGAAGCTGCGCACCAACCTGTTCTATTCGCGCGCCGAGTACGACAACGAGACCGCGCTGACCGGCCTGGGCATCACCAAGTCGGCGCAATCGGCGCACGTCAACCTGATCTATTCTCCGCTGCCCAAGCTCGATATCGGCGCGGAGCTGATCTGGGGCAAGCGCGAACTCGAGAACGGCGACTCCGGCGAGCTCAACCGCCTGCAGACGCACGTCAAGTACAGCTTCTAACCTCTAGGGGAACGCATCATGTCCAGCGTCACCGCCACCGCGTCGCCCGGATCCGGCGAGCTCACCAAAGGCCACAAGAAGGTCATCTTCGCGTCCAGCCTGGGCACCGTATTCGAGTGGTACGACTTCTATCTGTACGGTTCGCTCGCCGTAATCATCGGCAAGCAGTTCTTCGGCGGCCTCAACGACACCAGCCAGTTCATCTTCGCCTTGCTGGCCTTCGCCGCCGGCTTCGCGGTACGTCCGTTCGGCGCGCTGGTCTTCGGCCGCCTGGGCGACATGATCGGGCGCAAGTACACCTTCCTGGTCACCATCGTGATCATGGGCCTGGCGACCTTCCTGGTCGGCATCCTGCCCAGCTACGCCACCATGGGCATCGCCGCGCCGATCATCCTCATCACCCTGCGCCTGGCCCAGGGCCTGGCCCTGGGCGGCGAGTACGGCGGCGCGGCGACCTACGTCGCCGAGCACGCGCCACACGGGCGGCGCGGCCTGTACACCAGCTTCATCCAGACCACCGCGACCCTGGGCCTGTTCCTGTCGCTGCTGGTGATCTGGGGCTGCCGCAACTACTTCGGCAAGGAAGCGTTCGAGGAATGGGCCTGGCGCATTCCGTTCCTGGTCTCGGTGGTGCTGCTGGGCGTGTCGGTGTGGATCCGCCTGCAGTTGGCCGAATCGCCGCTGTTCCAGCAGATGAAGGCTGAAGGCAAGACCTCCAAGGCGCCGATCACCGAGAGCTTCTTCTCCAAGAACGGCAAGATCGCCCTGCTGGCCCTGCTCGGCGCCACCGCCGGCCAGGCCGTGGTCTGGTACGGCGGCCAGTTCTACTCGCTGTTCTTCCTGACCAAGACCCTGGGCCTGGATCCGAACCGCGCCGACATCCTGATCGCCATCGCACTGGCGCTGGCCACCGGCGGCTTCATCCTCTTCGGCTGGCTGTCGGACAAGATCGGCCGCAAGAAGATCGTGCTGGCGGGCTGTCTGATCGCCGTGTTCACCTACTTCCCGGTGTTCAAGGCGCTGACCCACAACGTCAATCCGGCGCTGGAGTCGGCGGTGGCGAAGTCGCCGGTCACGGTGAACGCCGATCCGGACCGCTGCGCGTTCCAGTTCGACCCAGTCGGCAAGGCCACCTTCAAGCAGTCCTGCGACATCATCAAGTCCGCGCTGGCCAAGAAGGGCATTCCCTACGTCAACGCCCCGGCCGCGGCCGGCAGCGTGGCCACGGTGTCGGTCGGCGGCATCAACCTGAGCAGCTTCGAAGGCGAAGCGCTGGGCAAGGACGAGTTCAAGGCCCAGTCCGACGCGTTCGCCAAACAGCTGGGCGATGCGCTGAAGACCGCCGGTTATCCTTCGAGCGCCGACCCGGCCCAGGTCAACACGCCGGTGGTGATCGCGCTGCTGACCTTCCTGGTGCTGCTGGTGACCATGGTCTACGGACCGATCGCGGCCTGGCTGGTCGAGCTGTTCCCGACCCGCATCCGCTACACCTCGATGTCGCTGCCCTACCACATCGGCAACGGCTGGTTCGGCGGCTTCCTGCCGTTCACCGCCTTCGCCATCGTGGCGGCCACCGGCAACATCTATAGCGGCCTGTGGTATCCGATCATCGTGGCCGCGATGACGGTGGTGATCGGCGCGCTGTTCCTGCCGGAAACCAAGGACGTCGACATCCGCGACTGAGGTCGCCCCCCGAACGACCCCCACGTCGTATGCGGTAAGGACAACGCCGGCGCAAGCCGGCGTTGTTCTTTTTAGGGGCACTCTGGCGCCTATCGCGGAGCTGCGCTTATGCTTCCGACGACCGCGGCCGCGGGAACAAGGGAATGTCGATCATGGAACTATCCGATCAGGTTCATGAACGCGTGCAGGCGCTGTCCGCACAGGGCGACGCCAGCGCGGAACAGGGGCGCTATCGCGAGGCCGTGGACAGGTACGTCGAGGCCCTGGGCCTGCTGCCAGAGCCGATCACCGACTGGGAAGCCGCCACCTGGCTGCTGGCGGCGATCGGCGATGCGCACTTCCTCGCCGGCGAGTACGACCACGCGCGCGCCGCGCTCACCGACGCGATGCATTGCCCGGATGCGATCGGCAATCCCTTCCTGCATCTGCGCCTGGGCCAGTCGCAGTTCGAACTGGGCAACCTGGAGCGCGCCGACGACGAACTCACGCGCGCCTACATGGGCGGCGGCCCGGACATCTTCGAGCACGAAGACCCGAAGTACTTCGCTCATCTCAAGACCGTGCTGAACCCGCCCGCGAACGGCGACTGGTAGCGCAGGGAACCGTAGCCATGAACCGGCCAGACGCCGCCACACGACGTGCCTTGCTCAAACAATGGAAGCAAGGCCAGCGCCAACGCGCGCGCGCCGAATTCCCGCTAGACGAGGTGCGACTGGCGCGATTCTTCGACGAGGTGGAAGCCTTACGCGCCCGCCACGGCTGCTTCCACGACACCCGTCACGCGATGCGCAGCATCGACGCCATGGCCCTGACCGACGACGAAGCGAACGCCCTGCTCGACTGGTGCCAGAGGCATGGCGGCCACTGCGATTGCGAGATCGCGGCCAATACCCATCAGCACTGGCTGGAGTCGCGCGACGGCGCGACCGCGGCCGGCTCCGGACGCTCGACATGAAACCGGCTATCCGCCCCTACGATCCCGCCAGCGAGTTCTACATCTCCGAGCAATGCCACGTCGTCGAGCTGTCCAACGGCGACGACGATCCCGAGCTGTCGATCGCGCAGGTGCGAGTGACCCCGGGCGTGACCACGCGCTGGCACCGGCTCGTCGGCACCGCCGAGCGCTATGTGATCGTCGAGGGGCGCGGGTGCATCGAGATCGGCGATCTGCCACCGCAGGAAGTGGGACCGCGCGACGTGGTGCTGATCCCGCCGGGCTGCCGGCAGCGCATCGCCAATCTGGGCCATGGCGACCTGGTGTTCCTGGCGATCTGCACGCCGCGCTTCCGCCCCGAGGCCTACGAGGACGTCGACGAAGCGCCGCTGCCCTGCAGCTTCGACGACGCTTAGCGTCGCCCGCCGCCGGCGCGCGGCGAGCCGTCTGCGGCGACCGCGAATCGCCCGCTGTCGGCGAACGCGCCTTCGATCGCGCGCGCCAGGCGCGCGCCGTAGCGCCCGTCCGGATCCAGATCCGGGTCGTAGATAGTCAGTTCCAGGCCCACTGCCTTCGGGCTCGCCAGCAGCGGCGCCAACAGCGCGCGCAGTTGCGCGTAGCTCAGCCCGCGCCCGTTGGGTGAATCCACCGCGGGCATCGCCCTTGCATCCAGCACGTCGGCGTCGACGTGGATCCAGTAGCCCTGGGTGTCGGTGGCCTCCAGGCGCGCACGCGCGTCGGCGCCGGCCGCCCGCGCGCTGCGGCGTATCGCATCGACGCCGATGGTGTGGATGCCGGAAGCGTCGAAGGATTCGGTCTCGGCGTAGTCGCTGTCTTGCTGCGTGCGCGACAGGCCGAGCTGGACCACGTCGGACTCGCGCAGGTAGGGCGAGAGACGATCGATATCGGTCAAGGCCGCAGGGCCGTGTCCGGTCGCCAGGCCCAGGTCCAGGCCGGCCGCGGTGTAGTAGCCCCGGTAGCGCTTGCGGTCGCGCGCGTAGGAGTAGTCGTCGTGCGCATCGACGAAGGCCAGGCCGTAACGGCCGCGGCGCTTGAGCGCCAGACCGGAACCGAGCAGCACGCTGCAATCGCCGCCGAGCACGAGCACGAACTCGTCGCCGTCGAGCAACGGCCCGAGGCGGTCGGCGAGCGTGCGCGAATACCCGGCCAGGGCGCTGCCGTTGCGGAAGCCGACAACACGATCGGGATCGGGCGAGTACACGGGCGCCTGGACGCGCCCGGCATCGCGCGCGCCCAGGCGCTGCAGCAGGCCGGTCGCGCGCAGCGCGGCGGGCGCCTTGCGCGCGCCGGGCTCGACGCCCGGTGCGGGCGGACGCAGGCCGAGGTTGCTGGGCGCATCGACGGCGACGATGCGCGTCGCCGGCACTGTGGCGTTCGATTCGGTACCGGCGGATGCGGCCGGCGCGCAGGCGCTGCCGGCCATGCCCATGCCGGCGGCGAGCAGGCCGGTTTCCAGGCAGCGACGCGCGAGGCGCAGATTCCGGCTCATGCCGAATAACCTCTAAATTAAGTTTTGACGGTTATAGGCGCGCGAGCATAACCTGTCAATATCGCTTAGCAGGTTACGCATGCGCATCGAACACCACGCGTTCAAGCCCGCCGATCTGGTCGCCGGCCATCTCGCCCTCGACCTGGTCAACACGGTCACCGCGCGCGATACCCAGCCGCGCGACTGGCTGGACGACTACGACGCCCTGTTGCGCTGGGCGCGCCAATCCGGCCACTACGCGCGCGCCGATCTGGCCTGGCTGGAGGAACGGAGCCGGGCCGAGCCGGCCAAGGCGGCCGCCGCGCTGGCCCGCTGCAAGACCCTGCGCGAGGCGCTGTGCGCGATCCTGTACGCGCTCTCGCAAGGCACGGCGCCGGCCGAGAGCGATCTGGCGATCCTGGACAAGGCGCGCCTGGCCGCGTCGTCCGCGGCCAGGCTGGTCGCGCGCCAGGGCCGCCTGCGGGCCGAGTGGTCGGTCGAGCGCTGCGGCCCCGACCTGATCGCGCACACCGTGGTCGCCCATGCGATCGATCTGCTCAAGGACGCCCAGCTCGATCGCCTGCGCATCTGCGACGGCCACGACTGCGGCTGGGTGTTCATCGATACCTCCAAGAACGGGCGCCGGCGCTGGTGCGATATGGCCACCTGCGGCAACGTCGCCAAGGCGCGCCGGCACCAGCAGCGCGGCGCCGCCACGCGCTGAACGACGCCGGCAAACGCGCGTGCGCGTCGATGCCGCGCGCTCACGCCGATGCTAGGGTGCGCAGACGCCGGAGCACGCCATGATCCCGATCCGCACCGCCCTCTTGTCCGCCACGCTCTTGCTGAGCGCCTGGCCGGCCGCCACCGCCCGGGCCGCCGACGACATCGATTTCGTGCGCGGCTGCTGGGCCACGCGCGCGACCCCGGGCGGCCCGGTCGACGGGTTCCTGCGCCTGCTGCCCGATCGCGAGGTCGAAGGCGTGCTCAGCGGACACGCCATGAGCGCCGGCGGCGACCCGCCGGTGTCGCGTCTGGACCTGATGTTCGCGCGCGACGGCAGCACGCTGGGCCTGCGCCGGCCGATTCCGAACTACCAGGCCCTGGACGCGCGCCTGCTCGGCCACTACCGGCGCGTGCCGCAGGTCGGCAAAACCCTGCTGACCGGCGGCGGCCAGGTCGCGGCCTATGCGCAGGACGAGGCCAGGGAATGGATCGTGGTCAAGGCCCACCATGAGCGCCTGTCGATCCAGTTGATCGACGGCGACGGCCGCGTGCTCGAAACCTACTTCGACGGCGAACGCGACGGCTGCGACTGAGCCGCGTTACAGCACCTTGGCGTCGCGCAGGCTGCGCGCGGCCAGGTCGATGGCGGCGTTGGCGTCGAGATCGCGCGCGCCGACCACGCAACTGACGAACACATAGGCGCGCCGGCCGCGCTGGACGTGGCCGATCAGCCAGCGCACGCCGCGGCCTTCGCGGTCGCTGGTCGAGCCGGTCTTGGCGCCGAGCACGGCGCCGGCGGGCCAGGGCGCGGCGAACGCCTGCGCGCCGCGCGCATTGACGACCTGGCCCTGCGGCTGCACCAGCATCGCCCTGACCTGGGCCTGCGCGCGCTTGGACAGCGGCAGGCGATCGGCGTAAAGATCCAGCAGGAAGCCTTGTTGCTCCTGCGGCGAGATCGTCAGCGTGTCGCCCAGCCAGAACCGGGTCGGCGCGCCGCTCGCGTCCTGGTTGCCGTAGTGCAGCTTGCGCAGGTAGTCGGCCTCGCGCTTCGGGCCCAGCCGCTGGGCGATCCGCTGGAAGTACCACACCACAGAATGGCGCATCGCCGAGGCCAGATCGTGATCGCGCCGCGACGACGCCGGCCAATCGCCCTGGCCGTCGTAGACCATGCGCTCCGCGGGGCCGGAGACCGCGCCCGCATCCAGCGCGAACAGGGCGTGCGCGACCTTGAAGGTGAAAGCCGGGCTGTAGCGTTGCGCGCAGGCCTGGGCGGGATCGCGGCGCAGCTCGCCGACGCCGACCTCGTACAGCAGGAAGCAGGACTCGCCCGCGGCCCGGGGCGCATCGGCCGCGCGCGCGGACGGCGCGAGCAAGGCGCCCGACAACGCGATCGCAACCAGCAGAAGACGGTATCGGCTCATGCGCGGCCCTGCGGGTGTGGAATGGGCGCGAGTCTACTGCGGCGGCGAGGCCAGTTCGCGCGCGTCCAGCGACCCGTCGCGGTTGCGATCCTGCTTGCGGAAGGTGTCGGCCAACTGCGCCCGGTGCTGGTCGCGGGTGAGCGCGCTGGTGGCGCTGCGACGGCCGGGCGGAAACTCCCCGGGCTCGAGCACGCCGTCGCGGTTCTTGTCCATGGCGTCGAAGCCGTAGCTCAGCCAGTCCTGGTATTCGACCAGGGCGATCTTGCCGTCGCCGTCGCTGTCCATGCGCGAGAGGTAGTCGCCGGTGGACCGCACCTGGGCCGCGCCGATGGCGGGCGCCAGCACGAACAGGCAGGACGCGAGGGCGATGAGCGGACGACGCATGCGCGGGAACCGGACCGAGGTTGTCGCGCAGCCTGACCTGCGCGCGCGGCGCAGACAAGCCCGCCCGCGCGGCGTATGGGACACGATTCAGGCTGCGGGGCCGGCAAGGACGTACGGCCGGCCACGAGGGCCGGCCGTACGTGGGCGATAACAGGGGAATCGCCCTGGGGGAGCGGGTGACGCAGCCGCTTACGGCAACTGGCAGCAGCCGCCGGTGCGGTGACCACCGTACTTGCAACCCGGCTTGGTGGGGCAGCCGGTGTCGGGATCGGTGCCGAACGCCTGGGCGGCGCCGAATCCCAGGGTGCCGACGATAGCGATCGCGAACGCGACCGCCTGCAGACGCTTAGACAAAGCCTTCATCGTTCTCTCCATTGCGATGATCCGACCGCCACATGCCGTTCCGTGGCGCGCAACGCGGTCAGGATGGTGGGTACCTGCTCCTTGGTATCTAGTTTTCCGACATGCGAATAGACGACGCGGCCGTCGCGGTCGACCACGACCAGCAGCGGCACCAGGTTGACCTTGAACAGCGCGCGGATCTTCGGCGTCGACAGGGCGACCGGAAAGCCGAAGCCGCGTGCGCGCAGATAAGCGTTCAGGCCCGGCGCATCCGGGCGCGCGACGCCCAGCATCTGCACCTGGGCGGGATCGTGTCGCTGCAGGTCGCGCGCGATGTCGAGGATCGCCGGCACCGAGGCCTCGCAGACCGGGCAGCTGGGATCGAAGAAATACAGCACCTGGCGCTCGCCCGCGGCGCGGCCGAGCACGACGGAAGCACCGGAAAGCGTGGCGGCTTCGGCGCTGGGCAGCCAGGTGCCGACCTGCGGCCGGACGCCTTCGTCGATCAGTGCGGCGTAGTCGCGGCGCAGCTGGCGGTTCTGCACTCCCAGCGCCACGACCAGGGCGCAGGCCAGCGCCAAAGCGACATAGGCATAGCTCTCCCTGCGCATACACGCACCTCCCTGTGGCTGTCGCCTGCGTATCGCGCGCATGCCGCGCCGATCGCGTCCTTGCATCGAAGCTAACACCGCCCGCGCGAACGCCGCAACCGAATGCGCAACAGTGAGACTTCGGTGTGAAGACGCGACGGCGCGCGGCGCGCAAACAAAAGCCCGCGCATCGCTGCGCGGGCTTCAGGGCGTGCTGCGGCGCGGCAGGATCAGGCGCGCGCGGGCGCCAGCGCGTAGCCCTTGAGGCGTGCGGAGAACGCCTGCAGGGCCTGGATGCCGCTGGCCTCGGCCTCGGCGCACCAGGCGTGCAGCTTCTGCAGCGTCGCCTGAGCGTCGTGCGAGCGATCGTCGAGCACCTGCGCCAGGCGCTGGCGGAAATCGGCCAGGGTGGCCATGCGCGGACGCTCGGCGACCCAGTTCTGCAGGCGCTCGCGGGCGTCGCCGTCGAGCCAGCGGCCGCCGTCGGCCAGGCCCTTACGCAGCTTGCGCGGCAGCGCGCGCATGCGGTCGCCGGCGTTGCCGGCCTCTTCGCGCAGCGCCGGCAGGGTGACGCTGCGGTAGTAATCGGTCATGGCCTGGAAGCGGATCGCGAGCAGGGCCTTGAGGGTTTCGGCGTCGGGCATGGCGATGTTGGGGCGCACGTCCAGCGACGGCGCCACGCGCAGCACATTGGCCAGGCGCAGCTTCTCCAGGCCGCGGATCGCGAACCAGCCGATGTCGAACTCCCACTTGCGCAGCGCGAACTTGGCCGAGCTGGGGAAGGCGTGGTGGTTGTTGTGCAGTTCTTCGCCGCCGATCCAGAAACCCCACGGGGTCAGGTTGGTCGCGGTGTCGGTGGTTTCGAAATTGCGGTAGCCCCACCAGTGGCCCAGGCCGTTGACCACGCCGGCGGCCCAGAACGGAATCCACAGCATCTGCAGCGCCCAGATCGCCACGCCGGCGAAGCCGAACAGGGCGAAGCTGATCAGCAGCAGCAGGGTCGGGCCCTTGGTGGCGTGCGGGGTGTAGAGCTTGCGTTCGATCCAATCGTCCGGGCAGCCCTTGCCGTACTTCTCGATGTCCTCGCGTTCGCCGCGCGCCGCGCGGTAGAGCTCGACGCCGCGCCACATCACCGTGTCGATGCCCTTGAACTGCGGGCTGTGCGGGTCTTCCTCGGTCTCGCACTTGGCGTGGTGCTTGCGATGGATCGCGGCCCACTCCTTGGTGATCATCGAGGTGGTCAGCCAGGTCCAGAAGCGGAACAGGTGAGCCAGGGCCGGATGGAAGTCGACCGAGCGGTGCGCCATCGAGCGGTGCAGGTACAGCGTCACCGACATGATGGTCAGCTGGGTGACCACGAGGAAATAGACGGCGAGTTCCCAGAAGCTGGCCTGGATCAGGCCGCCGGCGAGGAAATCGAGCAAGGAAGCGGGCATTGGATGGAACTCCGGGGCGTATCTGAAAACCGACGACCGGCCCGCGTGCGAGCCGGAGGGGAGCCGCTTGGAGACGGGCTCCCGCGCGGGATGATGCCACCCCGGCCATACCGTTCGCGCCGGTACGGGCTGGTTCTGTGATGGGGGTCGCCGGGCCGGCGCGCAAGACGGCATCGAGGCGCCGCGGGGGCCTGAGCTTCAGCCTGCGTAGGGTCTTCGGGATCGCGGCGCGGGCGGGGGCCGCCGGCCATCGCCCGGGCAGGGCCAGCGGCCAACTTCGGCGATACTCAGCGCCCTGGCGCGCGATTTCGACTCAACTACCGCGATCTTGCGGCTTTTCCGGCACCGGGCCGGGCTCGGCTCTGGCATGCATCTTGGGCCCCGACGACTCCAGCAGCGCCGCCGCGATGCGCTGGCGGGCGCGTGCCTGCTGGTCCTGGCCGTAGCGCCGTAGCGCCTTGCGATCGGCGGGCGCGAACGGCGAGCCGCGGCCGCAGTGATCCAGCAGCAGGGCCAGGTCCTGGGCCACGCCCAGGCGCTCGGCGATGCGCTTGTCCAGATCGGGAGCACGCACCTTCAGCCCGGCCGCCTTCAGCGCCCGCCGCTGTTGCGAGAGGCGACGGGCGCGCCGGCGCCAGCGGTGCCAGGCCTCGTCGTCGCCGTCGCCGCGGGCGTGCGCGCCGGCGCGGTCCATGCGCGCGCGGCTGGCGGCGACCGCCTGCTGCAGGCCCTCGGAGTCCAGCCGGCCCCAGGCCAGCGCGGCGGCGGCGGCGCGCAGCACCGCCAGCAGGGCGCGACGGCCGCCGAGCTCGGGATCGGCGGCCAGGGCCTGACGCGCGCGTTCGGCGCGCGCGCCCGCGGCCACCCGGCGGGCGCGGCGCAGCAGGCGCACGGCCTCGGGATCGGCGCTGCGCGCAGCCAGTCGGTCCAGGGTCTCGACCAGGGCATGGGCATCGCGCAACGTCGACAGGCCGCGGTTGAGCCGGCGCAGTTCGCGGTCGACCAGGGCCTGCCCAGGCCCCAGGGCCGCATCGCCCAGGGCCAGGGTGGCGCGGGCGCGGCGCAGGCTCTTGCGCGCCAGGTGCACGCCCTCGTGCACCTGCCCGCCGCGGCGCGCGAGCTGAGCGGCGGCGGCGTCGAGTTCGCCCAGCGCATAGGCGCGCAACGCGAACGCGAGCCGCGTATTCGCGGACGAGGCGGCGCTGTCTGCGGCAGGGTCCGACACGCGAGCTCCGACGGCGGCCGCGCGGGTGGCGGTCCGGCGCGACGATAGTACGCTTGCGCCATGCCCGAATTGCCCGAAGTCGAAACCACCCGCCGCGGCCTGGCGCCGCACTTGGAAGGCCGCGAAGTGGTCGCCGCGATCCTGCGCCGGCCCGACCTGCGCTGGCCGATTCCGCACGAGATCGAGACCGAGCTGCCCGGCCAGCGCATCGCGGCCGTGCGCCGACGCGCCAAGTACCTGCTGCTGGACACCGCGGCCGGCAGCGCGCTGCTACACCTGGGCATGTCCGGCAGCCTGCGCGTGCTGCCCGCCGATACGCCGGTGCGCGCCCACGACCACGTCGACCTGCTGCTGGATTCCGAGCGCGTGCTGCGCTTCAACGACCCGCGCCGCTTCGGCTGCCTGCTCTGGCAGCGCCCCGGCGAAACCCACGAACTGCTGCGCGCGCTCGGCCCGGAACCGCTGTCGGACGACTTCCACGGCGATTACCTGTTCGAGCTCAGCCGCGGCCGCAAGGCGCCGGTCAAGACCTTCCTGATGGACCAGAGCGTGGTGGTCGGGGTCGGCAACATCTACGTCGCCGAGGCCCTGTTCGCGGCCGGCGTGTCGCCGCTGCGCGCGGCCGGCAAGGTCTCGCGCGAGCGCTATGGCGAGCTGGCCGGCGCGATCAAGACCATCCTGGGCTACGCGATCCAGCGCGGCGGCACCACCCTGCGCGACTTCATCAGCCCCGACGGCGCGCCGGGCTACTTCGAACAGGAACTGGCCGCCTACGGCCGCGGCGGCGAGCCCTGCCCGCGCTGCGGCCGGGCCCTGAAGCAGGCCTCCGTGGGCCAACGTACGACGGTCTGGTGCGGTCACTGCCAACGTTGACTTGGCAGGGGTGTCTAGGCAATTTTGATGCCAACTCGGCGGATGCGCCGTGCCAAGATGAACACGTTATAGTCGCGCCTTGCCCCGGGGAACACGATGGCCGAAAGCGCTGACATCACCCTGTTGTTGGACGCCGCGCGCGAGGGCGATCGCGGAGCGCTGGACCGCGTCCTGGCGACCCTGTACCACGAGCTGCACACCATGGCGCGGCGCCAGCTCGCCGGCCAGCACGGCCAGACCCTGGACGCGACCGCGCTGGTGCACGAGGCCTACCTCAAGCTGGTCGGGCGCCGCGAGGCCCAGTTCGACGACCGCGCCCACTTCTTCGCCTACGCCGCCTCGGCCATGCGCAGCGTGGTCGTGGACTACGCCCGCCAGCGCCTGGCGCAGAAGCGCGGCGGCGACCTGCACCGGGTCACCGAACTGCCCGACGACGTCGAAGGCGGCCTGCGCCTGGACGAGGACACCCTGGGCCTGGACACCGCGCTGACCAAGCTGGCCGCGGTCGATCAGCGCCTGGCCCAGGTGGTCGAGCTGCGCTACTTCGCCGGATTGTCGGAGCTGGAGATCGCCGCCCTGCTGCAGCGCTCCGAACGCAGCATCCGCCGCGACTGGCAGAAGGCCCGCCTGTTCCTGTTGGCGTCGCTCAAAGACAGCTGAGCATCGCCGCCCGTGGACGCCGAGCGTTGGCAACGGCTGTCCCCCCTGCTCGACGCCTTGTTCGAGCTCGATCCAGCGGCGCGCGCGGCGCGCCTGAGCGAGCTGCGCGATGAAGATTCAGAACTCGCCGACGAACTGCAGACCCTGATCGCGCTGGAGGAAGGTCACGAAGACTTCCTCGCCGAACCGCTGGTCGCGGCCCTGGCCGGCGCGCGCGCCGGCAGCACGGTCGGTCCCTATCGGCTGGAAAGCATGCTCGGCGAAGGCGGCATGGGCCAGGTCTGGCTGGCCTCGCGCGCCGACGGCCTGTACCAGCGCCGGGTCGCGCTGAAACTGCTGCGCCCCGGCCTGGCCGACACCAACCTGCGCATCCGCTTCACCCGCGAACGCCAGATCCTGGCGCGCCTGGCGCATCCGCACATCGCCCGCCTGCTCGACGCCGGCATCAGCACCGACGGCCTGCCCTACCTGGCGCTGGAATACGTCGAAGGCGAACCGATCACCGACTACTGCCGCAACCAGTCCACGCCGCTGGACAAGCGGCTGCACATGTTCCGGCAGATCTGCGATGCGGTCAGCCATGCCCACGCCAACCTGATCGTCCACCGCGACCTCAAGCCGTCCAACATCATGGTCACGCCGGGCGGCGACGTGCGCCTGCTCGATTTCGGCATCGCCAAACTGCTGGACAGCGAAGCGCCGGTGCCCGAGCAGACCCGCACCGGCGTGCGCGCCTTCACCCTGCACTACGCCGCGCCGGAGCAGGTGCGCGGCGAGCCGGTCACCACCATGACCGACGTCTACTCGCTGGGCGTGGTGCTGTACGAACTGCTGACCGAGACCAAGCCCTACCGGCTCAAGCGCCAGACCGACGCCGAGTGGGAAGAGGCGATCCTGGCCGCCGATCCGCTGCGGCCTTCGCAAACGGTGTTGCGCAACGCCGAGAGCACCGGCGAGGAAGGCCCGCCGCCGGACAGCGCGGCGCTGCGCCGGCATGCGCGCCAGCTCGCCGGCGACCTCGACAACATCGTGCTCAAGACCCTGTCCAAGCGCCCCGAGCAGCGCTACCCCTCGGTCGAGGCGCTGGCGCTGGACTTGCAACGCTTCGAGGCCGGCCGTCCGGTGCAGGCGCGCGCGCAGAGCCTGGGCTATCGCTTCAACAAGTACGTGCAACGCCATCGCTGGGCGCTGGCGACCGCGACCCTGGTGACCCTGGTGCTGGGCGCGGCGCTGGCGATCGTGGCCTGGCAGGCGCGCCAGGCCGTGCGCGAAGCCAGCCGCGCGCAGGCGATGCAGGACTTCATGGTCGGCCTGTTCGAAAACGCACGCGGCACGCCCGAAGGCGAGGCCCTGGACCTGCGCGGCCTGCTCGACGCCTCGGTCGCGCGCGGCAACCGCGAACTCGCGCGCCAGCCGCGCGCGCGCGCCGAGCTGCTGGGCGTGGTCGCGCGCCTGCGCACGGGCTTGGGCGACTACAACGAAGCCAAGGTCCTGCTGGACCGCCAGGCCAACATCATCGACCTCACCGACGACATTCCGCCCAGCCTGCGCCTGGAATCGCTGACCCAGCGCGGCCAGGTGCTGCGCCTGCTGGGCGAATCGCGCACCTGCATCGAACTCATGCAGCCCTGGCTGGACAGCGCGCGCCGCGAACAGGCGCAACTGCCGACCCAGGCGGCCGAGTTCTATTCCCAGCTCGGCCGCTGTCGCCGCGTCAACGGCGAACGCCAGGGTGCGCGCCAGTTGTTCGAACGCTCGCTGGCGCTACGCCGCGAAGTCCTGCACAACGAAGCCGGCGAAGTCGAAAACCTGATGGACCTGGCCGGCTTGCAGGCCGACGTCGGCGAAACCCGCGCCGCGCTCGAAGGCTTCGAACGCGCGCGCAGCCAACTGCGCCAGAACGGCGGCGAGAAGCACCCACTGCTGGTCGAGATCGGCTGGAACATCGCCGCGCGCCAGCGCGACTTGGGCATGACCGACGCCTCCGAACGCGAAGCCGCCAACGCGCTGGCGATCGCCCTGGAAGTCAACGGCCGCCAGCACCCCACCACCCTGTCCGCGCGCCGCCAACTCGCCGCCATCCATGTCGATCAAGGCCGCTTCGCCCTGGCCGAGGACGAATTCCGCCAGATCCGCGATCTGCTCATCGCGCGCCTGGGCGCCGACCACACCGACCTCAGCGCCACCTACAACAGCCTGGGCGTGATCGCCTGGGAACGCGGCCGATTGTCCGAAGCCGTGTCCGCCCTGCGGCGCGCGATCGAGATCGCCCGCAAGCACGGCGACACCGGCCGCCTCTCCGGCACCTTGTTCAACCTGGCGATGGTGCTGCACGAACAGGGCCGCAACGGCGAAGCCCTGGCCCTGCTCACCGAATCGCGCCGCCTGCGCGACGCGCGCTACGGCGTCGACCACCCGCTGCTGGGCGACACCGACCGCCTCGAAGGCGAAGTGCTGCTGTCCCTAGGCGAACGCGACCGCGGCCTGGCCCTGCTCGGCGAAGCGGTGCGCCAGACCCGCAGCGGCTACGGCGGCACGCATTCGCACACGCGCCGCGCCGAACTCAGCCTGGCCAATGCCCAGGCCCTGGCCGGCGACGCCGCTGCGCTCGCGCAACTGGACGCGCTATCGGCCCTGCCCAACTCCGACGCCGAACTGCGCAAGATCGGCTGGCTGGCGCAGGCTTACGCCGCGCGCGTGCGTTGCGTCGGCACCGCTCGCGCCCCGGCGCGCGAGCGCCTCGACATCCTGCATCGCACGCTATCCACGCAACGGCCGGACGGCAGCGTGATCGGGCGGGAGATCGAGGGGATCAGGGCGAATTGCGGCGTCTAGCTGATAGACCCCGCACGAGCATCCCTCACGAAATCTTTATCGCTGCGAACTCGAACCAAGCATCGTGCTCACAGCTTCAATTCCCGCGTTGTTGCTAACTCCAAAACATTCAGTGCAAGCGGCTAAACGCTACAACGGCAACGACGCCTGCAATGGTTCGATCGTCCCCTCGCCGCGCATCACCCGCTTGTACTCCGCGCGCGAGACCGAGATGTAGCGGTCGTTGCCGCCGATCTCGACCTGCGGGCCGTCGAGCACCGCGCGGC
Source organism: Lysobacter sp. CCNWLW3 (assembly GCF_036697405.1). Classification (NCBI taxonomy): domain Bacteria; kingdom Pseudomonadati; phylum Pseudomonadota; class Gammaproteobacteria; order Lysobacterales; family Lysobacteraceae; genus Lysobacter; species Lysobacter sp. CCNWLW3. The sequence continues at coordinate 7,791 of NZ_JBAHWA010000025.1, read as the reverse complement.
CGCGTTCGTCCACGCGCACGGTCATGGTCGCTTTCTTGCCGCTGTGGCAGATGGTCTTGATCTCGGTGAGCTCGTCGGCCCAGGCCAGCAGGTATTGGCTGCCTTCGAACAGCTCGCCGCGGAAGTCGGTGCGCAGGCCGTAGCACAGCACCGGGATGCGCAACTGGTCGACGACTTCGCTGAGCTGCCAGACCTGCGAGCGGGTCATGAACTGGGCTTCGTCGACCAGCACGCAGTGCAGGGCGCCGTGGGCGGCGATGTCGGCGCGGATCAGCGCCTCCAGGTCCTGGTCGTGGCCGAAGCCGATGCCGTCGGCCTGCAGGCCGATGCGCGAGGCCACCGTGCCGCTGCCGGCGCGGTCGTCCAGGCGTGGGGTCAGGATGGCCACGCGCATGCCGCGTTCGCGGTAGTTGTGCGCGGACTGCAGCAGGGTGGTGGTCTTACCGGCGTTCATCGCCGAGTAGTAGAAATAGAGCTTGGCCATGGGCCTAGTGTAGGCATCCGCGGCGCAAGTTCCGAGATTGCGCGGGGGGCGGGGGCGTGCTTGTGCGGGGGTTGAAGCGGCTTGGGTGCGGCCGGGTGGGTGGAGCAAATCCCCCCTAGCCCCCCTTTTTTAAAGGGGGGAACCGCCGGGGTTGGAGGTAGGTGCTGGGAAGACGATCCCGCCGCGCTCTGCCTCCCCCTTTGGAAAAGGGGGGGGGAGGGGGATTTGCTTCTGCGACCCGACCCTACTCGCCCTCCGCCGCCTCGACCTTCTTGACCTCGCCGACCTCGACCTGGCCGGTCAGGGTGCGCAGCAGCAGGCCCTGGTCCTTCCAGTAGGCGTCGGTGCGGGTGCGGTGCGGGCCATAGAACTCGCCCGGGCTGACGCCGCGCAGGGCCTGGGTCGAGACCGCGCTGCCGCCTCCGCCGGCCCAGATGTCGGGCTTGCCCAGGCCCACGTCCAGGCGCGCGGTCTGGGCGCCGGCGCGGCTGCCGGTCTGGCTGCGGGCGAAGTGGCGGATGTGCGAGTTGATGCGCGGCAGGGTGGTCGCGTCGCCGTAACGGGCGTAGTGGGCCTCGCCCTGCACGGCAACCTGCACCTGCTGCTCCGGCGTCAACGATTCCCAGATCTTCTCGCGCATCGCCAGCAGCTCGGGATTGTCGCCGCGCTCGGCCGCGAGGTCGGCCCAGACGTAGGCCAGGACGGGATCGCGCGGCGTGCCCTCCCCGTACCAGTGCATCATGCTCAGGAAGTGCTGGGAATACTTGTCGGCATAGCGCGCGGCGTGCTGGAACTGCTTGATCGCTTCGCCATGGCGGCCGTTGTCGTAGGCCCAGATGCCGTGCCAGCGATGCAGCTCGTTCGGGTGGCCCGCCGACTGCAGTATCGCGGACTGGTAGATGTCCAGATTGGTGGCGCGCTCGCGCTGCTGCGCCAACGGTGCGGCCGAGGCGGCCAGGGGCAACAGGCAGGACAGCAACAGCAGCGGGCGGGTTTTCATCTACGGCTCCTTGTGGATGTCTGTTCGCGGCGAAGCTCTTAGGGTCGGACGGCGGCGTCGCCGGAGTGCGTTGCCGCCCGTGAATGCTCAACGATCGGGCGGGCTGCGAACCTTGCTCGGCCTACCGACTTCGACCGTGCCCAGGTCGAGCTGGCGGTCCTGCTCCTTCCAGTACGCGTCCAGCCGCTGCAGGCCGCCCTGCTTGCCGTAAAGCTCGTCCGGGGAAGCCGCTGCGGCGATCGCATAGGCGGCGGCGTTGCTGCCGGCGCCGACCGCGAAGGCGCCGTTGACCGGCGCGCCGGAGATGGTCAGCGGCTGATTGCGATAGCCGACGCGGCTGCCGGTCATGTCGCGCGCGAAGCCGCGGATCTGGCTTTCCGCGCGCGGCTTGGCGGCTTGGTCGCCGTAGCGTGCGTAGTAGTCGCCGCCCTGGGCCTCGACCTGCGCGCGCTGCTCCGAGGTGAGCTGCGCCCACATGTTCTCGCGGATCGCCAGCAGCCGGCGCGAACCGCGCTCGGCCGCGAGGTCGGCCCAGATGTAGCCCTGCACGCGATCGGGCGCGCGGCCCACGCCGTGCCAGCACATCAGGCTCAGATAGTGCTGCGAGTACTTGTCCGCGTATTGCGCGGCATGGCGGAAGCGTTCGTCGGCCTCGCCGTAGCGGCCCTGCACGTAGGCCTTGAGGCCGTACAGGCGATGCTCTTCGTTCGGACGCCCCTTGGCGGCCAGCACCATGGAATCGATGTCCATGTAGCGGGCGTCGGTGAGCTTGAGCGGCTCGGCCGCGGCCGCGGCCAGCGCCCAGCCAAGCGCGCAAGCCAGAAGCGGCCATCGGCTGCGATTGGGTATCGGCATGGCGGGCGCCTCCGGCGCGACACGGACGCGGCTGCGTTCGTGTCGGCCGGTTTAGCACCGGCTGCCGGCCGGAACAATGCCCGGCGTCGGCATTTCGCGCCGTCGCCGACGTGTGGTCGGGCGGGCTCGGCCCGCCCGACTCAGGGCGTCGGCTTGGGCGCCGGCTCGTCGGGGACTTCGGGCGCCGGCGCGTCGATATTCGGCGTACCCGACTGAATGCGGGTACCCACCGCCTGCCCGGCTTCGACCTTTTCGACATCGCCGACGTCGACGCGGCCGACGCGCGGCTTCATCCAGATCTGGTCGTGCCACTGCGCGTATTGCTTCGGATCCCAATAGCGTTCGTCGTAGAACTTGGTGCCGGAGATGACCTGCTCGCTGCCGCCGGGACCGGGCACGATGATCTGCAGGTTGCCGGTGGCGCCGGTACGGCTGCCGGTGGTCTGGCGACGGCCGCGGCGCAACTCACGGTCCAGGCGCGCGCGCGCGGCGGTATCGCCGTTGACCGCGTACAGTTCCGGCCCCTCGCTCAGCGCGCGGGCGCGCTCGGCTTCGCTCAAATCGTTCCAATACTTCTCGCGCAAGCCGAGGAAGCCGCGATAGCCGCGCTCGGCGGCCAAATCCATCCAGACGTACGCCAGCGCGCGGTCCTGCGGCGCGCCCTCGCCCTTCCAGAGCATCTCGGCGACCATGCCCTGCGAGGCTTTGTCGGAGTAGTAGCCGGCGCGCTTGAAGAACATCAGCGCCTTTTCGAACCTCTGCGCCTTGTACGCGTCCAGACCGAGCAACCGGTAGCGCAGGTCGGGGTGATAGGTGAGGAAGCCCGCGCTGATCATCAGCGGGTCATCCACCGGGTCCGGCGGCGGCGCGGCCCGTTTCTCGGCCGCGACGGCCCCCAGCGACAGCGGCAGCAAGGCCAGCAGGAGGATCGTCATACGCATTAGCTTCAGTTCCTTCTTTTTCGTTTCTGTAGGTCCCAAGGGGACAGGTTAACCGGTCGCGGCGGCCCGAACGGGTAAACTCATGGGCTAGATAGACCGGCCCACCGGCCGAAAGATGACAACGATGCACGGCCTCAACCCCCCCCAACGCGCCGCCGTCCTGCATACCGACGGCCCCCTGCTCGTGCTCGCCGGCGCGGGCAGCGGCAAGACCCGCGTGATCGTCGAGAAGATCGCCCACCTGATCGCCTCCGGCCGGATGCCGGCCAAGCGCATCGCGGCGATCACCTTCACCAACAAGGCCGCCAAGGAAATGAAGGAGCGCGTCGCCAAGCGCATCCGGGGCGACGCCGCCGAAGGCCTGACGATCTGCACCTTCCATGCCCTGGGCCTGCGCTTCCTGCAGATCGACCACGCCAAGGCTGGGCTGCGGCGCGGTTTCAGCGTGTTCGACAGCGACGACTCCGCCGCCCAGATCAAGGACCTGCTGCCGCCCGGCAGCAAGCCCGACGTGCTGGACAACATGCGCAACCTGATCTCGCGCGCCAAGAACGCCGGCCTCTCGCCCGAGGAGGCGCTGAACCTGGCCGCCAGCCCGCGCGAGATGGAGGCGGCGCTGCTGTACCAGCGCTACCAACAGCGCCTGAGCACCTTCAACGCGGTCGACTTCGACGACCTGATCCGCCTGCCGGTGCAGATGCTGGAAGCCGACGAGGACCTGCAGCTGGCCTGGCGCGAGCGCATCGGCTACCTGCTGGTGGACGAGTGCCAGGACACCAACGACGCCCAGTACCGCCTGCTCAAGTGCCTGGCCGGCACGCGCGGCCTGTTCACCTGCGTGGGCGACGACGACCAGTCGATCTACGCCTGGCGCGGCGCCAATCCCGACAACCTGCTGGAGCTGGGCAAGGACTACCCGGCGCTGGAAATCGTCAAGCTGGAGCAGAACTACCGCTGCAGCAACCGCGTGCTGCGCGCGGCCAACACCCTGATCGCGAACAACCCGCACGAACACCCCAAGACCCTGTGGAGCGACCAGGCCGACGGCGAGCGCATCCGGGTCTGGGAGTGCCGCGACAGCGCCCACGAGGCAGAAAAGGTCGCCAGCGAGATCCATTTCCTGGCCCAGAAGCACAGCGCGCCCTGGAGCGATTTCTGCATCCTGTTCCGCGGCAACCACCAAAGTCGCGCGCTGGAGAAGGCGCTGCAGCTGCTGCGCGTGCCCTACCACCTCAGCGGCGGCACCGCGTTCCTGGAACGGCACGAGGTCAAGGACGCGCTGTCCTGGCTGCGCCTGATCGCCAACCCCGACGACGACGCCGCCTTCCTGCGCGCGGTCACCTCGCCCAAGCGCGAAGTCGGCGCGACCACGCTGGCCAAGCTCGCCGAACTGGCGCAGCAGGCGCACATGCCGATGTCGCGCGCGGCCGAGTCGGTCGGCGCGCTCAAGCAGCTGCCGCCGCGCGCGGCCAACGCGCTGGACGGTTTCGTCAACATCGTGCGCTCGCTGCGCGGCGAAGCCCAGCGCATCAGCCCGGCCGAACTGGTACGCGTGCTGGGCGAGCGCAGCGGTCTGCTCGCCTCGATCCGCGCCCAGTGCAAGGACGAGGCCAGCTTCCAACGCCGCAAGCAGAACCTGGAGGAGCTGTCGGACTGGTTCGACGGCGGCAAGGGCGCCGGCCCCGGCGAACTGGCCGCGCAGCTGGCCCTGCTGTCGCACGCCGACAAGGGGGAGGCCGGCAACCAGGTGCGGCTGATGAGCCTGCACGGCGCCAAGGGCCTGGAGTTCCGCTACGTGTTCATCGTCGGCGTCGAGGAAGGCAACCTGCCGCACGAGGCCAGCATCGAGGAGGGCCGCCTCGACGAGGAGCGTCGCCTGATGTACGTGGGCATCACCCGCGCCAAGGAAGCGCTGTACCTGTCGCACTCGCGCGAGACCCAGCGCTGGGGCGACCGCATCCGCCTGCAGCCCAGCCGCTTCATCGACGAACTGCCGGTGGGCGAATTGCAGCGCGACGGCGCCGACCCGGTCGCCGACGCGGCGCGCAAGCAGGAACGCGCCAGCGCCGGCTTCGCCGCAATCAAGGCCTTGCTGGAAGGCTGAGCCCCGCCATGACCTCGGACCCACACCGCGCGCTGCGCATCCGCGACATCGCTCCCGGCGACCATGCCGCGGTGCTGGCCTTGAACCTGGAATCCGAAGCGCTGCTCAGCCCGATGGACGCGGCGCGCCTGCGCGCCCTGCTGGACGAGACGGCCTACCGGCGCGTGCTGGTCGACGGCGAGCAGGTACTGGCCTTCCTGCTCGCATTCCGCGAGGGCTGCGGCTACGACAGCCCGAACTACCGCTGGTTCCAGGCGCGTTACCCGCGCTTTCTCTACATCGACCGGATCGCGGTGGCGTCGACCCAGCAGGGACGCGGGCTGGGCGCCGTGCTGTACCGCGATCTGTTCGAGTTCGCGCGCGCCTGCGGCGTCGGCACGGTGGCCTGCGAGTTCTACAGCCAGCCCTTGAACGAAGGCTCCAGCCGCTTCCACGCCAAGTTCGGCTTCAGCGAAGTGGGCACCCAATGGGTCGCCGAGGGCCGCAAGCAAGTTTCGTTGCAGATCGCCACGCCCTGAGCGGCGCACGGCGCAAGCGGCAACGGGATTGCGCGTCCGCGACGGTTGCGGGATGGTGCGAATCCCCGCCCCCAGGACCCGCCCATGCCCGCCTCCCTCGTCTTGTCGCGTAGCGTCTTCGTCGCCGCCCTGTTCGCGGCCGGTTCGGCCTGCAGCGGCGAACGGCCCGAGTTCCTGAAATCGCCCGACCCCGCCGCGGCCAGCCTGCCGTTCTCCGAGGCGGTGCGCAGCGGCGACCTGCTGTTCCTGTCGGGCCAGATCGGCACCGCCGAAGGCAAGAACGAACTCGTGCCCGGCGGCATCGCGGCCGAATCGGACCGCACCCTGCAACGCATCGAGGACGTGCTCAAGCGCCACGGCGCGTCGATGGGCGACGTGATCAAGTGCACCGTGTTCCTGGCCGACATCAAGGAGTGGCCGGCCTTCAACGAGGTCTACCGCCGCCATTTCCAGGCGCCCTATCCGGCGCGCAGCGCGCTGGCGGCGTCGGGCCTGGCGATGGACGCGCGCGTCGAGGTGGAATGCATCGCGCAGGCGCCCAAGCGCTAGGGCGTATCGCGGCGCCGGTCTCTCGCGGCGATGCGGTTCGCCGGCGGCTCATCGCATCCTGCGAGCCTTGCCGCCGGCGCGGCATTGCCGCGCAAGGAACCGGCTCTCGTGCGCGTATTGGCGCCATGCCACACTCCCGACCGGGACGATAAGGATATCGGGCGATGCACGAACAGGCGGTCCTGGTAGCGAACCATCCACTGCTCGGCGCGGCCGGCACGCCGGTTACCATCGGCATGGTCGAGCGCCATTACGCCGACTCGGCGTCGGCCAACGCCGCCGCGACGTTCCGCTGCGCCGATCAGCACTGCAACGTGAGCGTGCGCTGCGTGATTCCGGCACCGTCCAAATCCGGCCGCAAGACCAGCCCGGGCGCCTATTTCCGCGGCCGCCACAAATCCGGTTGCACGCGTGCGCCGGTAGCGACGATGGCGGCGCCCGTGCCGGTCGTCGCGGCCGTTCCGGCCAGCCCGAACCGCGGCCAGATACCGACCGTATGGATCCCTCCCGCCATGCCGGGCTCGCCCGTGGTGGCCGGCGCGCCCAGCGGCGGCGGCGGATCCGGGAAGAGCGGCGCCGGACGCCTGGGCCACGGCTCGGGCACCAGCCAGCCCCAGTCGGCCCTGGTCGCACGCTTCGCCGACGAATGGCTGGCCATGAATGCGACGCTGCAGCGCTCCACGCCGTTGACCGCGCCGTGGAATCCCGGCGGCACCTACCATTCGGCGGTGCACTCGATCGGCTACCACCCGACCACCGACGTGGTCGGCGTGGGCGAACGCATCTTCGGCGGCGTGCTGGCGACGGTGCTGGCGGTGAAGACCGGTTACGTGCTGACCCTGACCGAGAAGAACGCCGACGGCCGCGATCTCACGATCTGGGTCCAGAGCATCAGCTTCCAGCACGGCAGCGCCGGCACCGCGCTGCAGGCCCGCTTGGCCGCGCTGGCACAGACGCCGCCCATCGGGCTGCGGGTGTTCGCGCTGGGCGAGTTCATTCCGCAACGGAGGCCGCAGCGCCATTGGTACGCGCTGCCGATCGTCCACCCGCATTACCTGCATCTGATCTGAGAACGGCGCACCGCCCCTTTACGCCCACCAGGCGGCGCAACGCCGACTGCCCTGTTGCCGTTGCCATTGCCGTTGTCGTTGCCGTTGCTGTTGCTGTTGCTGTTGCTGTTGCTGTTGCTGTTGCTGTTGCTGTTGCTGTTGCTGTTGCTGTTGCTGTTGCCCCAGCATTGGAATCCATAGCCCCGCACCCACGCGATCAACCGTAGACCCGAAGGGCGGCGCGCAGGACGCGCGCCGTTTTTCGAATGGACAAGGATGTCCATTCGAAAA
>NZ_JBAHWA010000024.1:0-43046 GCF_036697405.1 Lysobacter sp. CCNWLW3 | reverse complement strand
CCCGTCTGCCGGGCCGCGCATCTTACAGCAGAGTTCGAAGTCGTCAACCGATTTCGTACCGCTTTCGATCCGCCCCGCGTCGCTCGGTGAATGCAGCTCGGCGGGGCGCGCATTGTGCACAGCTCAAGCTGAATAGGGAAGGGGGTCAGCGAAAATAATTCGACTTGACCGCCGCGCCGCGCTGCCCGATGGTCGCCGCACCCCTCTGGCAACAAGGAACACGCTCGATGTCCAAGCTACGTCTGTTGGCCGCCTGCTGCGGCCTGGCCCTGTCCGGTTGCGCCAGCGGCGCCGACACCTGGGTGGAGCTGGCCGGGCAGCGCTATACGGTGGAAGTCGCCGACGACGACGAAGAGCGCGCCATGGGCCTTATGTTCCGCGAGGAAATGGCCGTCGACCGCGGCATGGTCTTCATCCACGAGCGCCAGGAACCGCAGGCCTACTGGATGAAAAACACCAAGATTCCGCTGGATATCCTGTACTTCGACAACGACCGCAAGCTGGTGTCGCAGCAGCGCGACGTGCCGCCGTGCTCGGCCGGCAACCAGTGCCCGCCCTACCCCAGCGCCGCGCCGGCGCGTTACGTGCTGGAACTCAACGCCGGCCAGGCGGCCAAGCTGAAACTGCAGGACGGCGCCGTGCTGACCTTCGGGCCGGGCCTGCCCAAGCCCTGAACCGCCTAGGCGCTCAGAGCTCCATCATCTCGAAGTCGTCCTTGGTCACGCCGCAGTCCGGACAAGTCCAGGTATCGGGCACGTCCGCCCAGCGGGTGCCCGGGGCAATGCCCTCTTCCGGCAGGCCCTTGGCCTCGTCGTAGATGAAACCGCACACGACGCACATCCAGGTGCGGAAGACGGTGGCGGCGGCGATCTCGGACATATGGGCGGATAATGGCTGTCTTGCGGGACGCGTATTGTCCCACCCCCGCCGCGCCCACGGAAGCGCCGTCATGCATTCATCCTGGCCGCGCCGCGGCGTCTACGCGATCACCCCCGACGAAACCGACGACCGGCGCCTGCTCGCGCGGGTCGAGACGGTGCTGGCCGCCGGCGCGGCCTGGCTGCAGTACCGCAACAAGGCCGCCGACGAAGCCACGCGCGAGCGCCAGGCGCGCGCCCTGCTGGAGCCGTGCCGGCGCCATGGCGCGCCGCTGATCGTGAACGACGACTGGCGCCTGGCCGCGCGGATCGGTGCCGACGGCGCGCATCTGGGCGAGGACGACGGCGATATCGCGGCCGCGCGCACGCTGCTGGGCGCGGACGCGATCCTGGGGGTGTCCTGCTACGACCAGGCCGCGCTGGCCCGCGCCGCGGTCGCCGCCGGTGCCGACTACGTCGCCTTCGGCGCGTTTTTCCCTTCGCCGACCAAGCCCAATGCGCGCCGCGCCACGCCGCAGCTGCTGCGCGACGCGGCGGATTTGAACGTGCCGCGGGTGGCGATCGGCGGCATCACCCCGGACAATGCGCCGGCGCTGGTCGCGGCCGGCGCCGACCTGCTGGCGGTGATCAGCGGCGTGTTCGACGCGCCGGATCCGGCCGCCGCGACGCGCGCTTACCGCGCCTGTTTCGACTCCGTTCCCCTTTACTGAAGACCCTTGCCCGCCCATGAATAACGCCCGTTCGCACGCCCTGTTCACCCGCGCTTCCGAGCTGCTGCCCGGCGGCGTCAATTCGCCGGTGCGCGCGTTCAAATCCGTCGGCGGCGAGCCGTTCTTCGCCCAGCGCGCCGAAGGCGCGTATCTGTACGACGTCGACGGCAACCGCTATGTCGATTACGTCGGTTCCTGGGGCCCGATGATCGCCGGCCACGCCCATCCGCAGGTGCTGGACGCGGTCGCGCGCACCATGCGCGACGGCCTCAGCTTCGGCGTGCCCAATGCGCTGGAAGTGACCATGGCCGAGGCGATCACCTCGATCGTGCCCAGCTGCGAGATGGTGCGCATGGTGAACTCGGGCACCGAGGCCACGCTGTCGGCGATCCGGGTCGCGCGCGGCGCGACCGGGCGCACGCGCATCGTCAAGTTCGAGGGCTGCTACCACGGCCACGGCGACAGTTTCCTGGTCAAGGCCGGCAGCGGCGCGCTGACCCTGGGCCTGCCGAACTCGCCGGGCGTGCCCTCGGCGCTGGCCGATCTGACCCTGACCCTGCCCTACAACGATTTCGACGCGGCGACGCGTCTGTTCGACGACGTCGGCGACCAGATCGCCGGCCTGATCATCGAGCCCATCGTCGGCAACGCCAACTGCATCCTGCCCAAGGACGGCTATCTGCAGCACCTGCGCGAGCTGTGCACGCGCTACGGGGCGCTGCTGATCTTCGACGAGGTGATGACCGGTTTCCGGGTCGCGCTGGGCGGCGCGCAGCAGCGCTACGGCATCAAGCCGGACCTGAGCACCTTCGGCAAGATCATCGGCGGCGGCATGCCGGTCGGCGCCTACGGCGGCCGCCGCGATCTGATGAGTCAGGTCGCGCCCAGCGGCCCGATCTACCAGGCAGGCACGCTCAGCGGCAATCCGGTGGCGATGGCCGCGGGCCTGGCGACGCTGGACCTGATCCGCGCGCCGGGCTTCCACGATGCGCTGGAACGCAGCACCCACGCGCTCTGCGACGGCCTGGAAGCGGCCGCGCGCGAGGCCGGCGTGGCCTTCCACACCACTCGCGCGCCGGGCATGTTCGGCCTGTATTTCCGCGAAGGTCCGGTCGAGAGCTTCGCCGACGCCATGGCTTCGGACACGCAGCGCTTCAACCGTTTCTTCCACGGCATGCTCGAGCGCGGCGTGTACCTGGCACCGTCGGCGTTCGAGGCCGGCTTCATGTCCAGCACGCACGGTGAGGCCGAGATCGCGCACACGCTGGAAGCCGCGCGCGCGAGTTTCGCGGCCTTGTGATACGCGCCCGCCTGCGTTCGCGGCGGCGACAGCAAGTTCTCAGACACTGGAACTCGCCTCGATTGTTCCGTGATGCGCATTCGATTCGGGCAGAAGCGCGCCCGGATCGCCGCAGGTATGCTTGGTCTGGCTACTAGGTTGTGATTTTCGATTCCTCTCGAATGCGAATAACCACAAGGACCGACCATGAAGCCCCACTCGTACCTGTTCGTCGCGCTGCTCGGCGCGGCCTCGATCCATAGCGCGATGGCGGCCCCGCCGCCCGGAACCGATACTCAACCGCGTTTCATTCCCTACGAAGTCCTCGTCAAGTTCAAACCTGGCGGGGAAAAATCGGCGCTGGCCGCCGCCTCGGCCGATATCGCACTGGAGCGGCCGTCCCAGCATTTCTGGGTCGCGAAGATCCGCCGCCCGAACGCCGCACGTTCCGACAAGGATGCAGCGAAGGCCGAAACCCTGGCCCTGCTGGCCGAATTGCGCCAGCGCGCCGATGTGGAATACGCGCAGCTGAACTATCTGTTCGAGTTCTCCAGCGACCCCCTGTTCGCGGACCAATGGCACTACCCGCTCATCTCGCTGTCAAACGCATGGGCCGCCTCGGGCAGGGGCAATGCCTCGGTACGCATCGCCGTACTCGACTCGGGCCGCTCGGATCATCCGGATTTGAGCGGCCGCTTCATGGTCGACGAGTACAACATGATCGACGAGTACAACGCCCCCGCGCCTGGTCAGCCCGCTAAGGACAATGGGAGCTGGCGCCACGGCACCCACGTGGCCGGCATCGTCGGCGCCACGGTCGACAACAACATCGGTGGCGCGGGCGTCTGTCCGGGTTGCACGCTGATGAACGTGAAGGTCGGCGACAGCGATACCGGCATCGTCGCTCCGGGCAGCGGCGACGACAACCCGAACACGCTGTGGATCACCAACAGCATCGATTGGGCAACCGAGAACGGCGCGCGCGTCATCAATATGAGCTTCGAGTTTCCCGGCGCCTGCACTCAGGTGTCTTTCCCGGTCCTGCGCGCGGCCATCCGCCGTGCCCGGGACAATGGCGTGACGCTGGTCGCCGCCGCGGGCAACGGGTCTGGCAGCGTCGACAACGCGACGCCGGCGTCCTGCCCCGACGTGATCTCGGTCGCCGCCGTCGATCCCAGCAGTGCCCTCGCGCTCTACAGCAATCGCGGGCCGAACATCGGCATCACCGCTCCCGGCGGCGGCGGCTCGTACTTGTACGATTCGAACGGCAACGTCCTACCGACCTCGACGATCTATGGCGGCATGCTGGTCCGGATGGATGTGCCGCAGTGCAACCCCGATCTCGCGAGCTCCTTCAATCCCGATATCAGGCAACGCGGCGTCGTATCGGCCTGGACCACGTCCCCAGCGAGCGGCAATTCGCATTGCTATCGCTACCTGTCGGGCACCTCGATGGCCGCGCCCCACGTCTCCGGGACCGTCGGCCTGATGCTGTCGGTCAAGCCGAACCTGCGCCCCGATCAAGTCGGTCGGATCTTGCAGCAATCCGCGACCGCGCTCCTGTCTTGCGGCACCAACTGCGGCCCCGGCCTGCTCAACGTCGCGAACTCGGTGGCGTTAGCGGCGACCACCAGCACCGGGCCGTGCAGCGCCGGCAATCCATCTTACCCGTTGAGCTGCAGCATCGAAGGCCTCAGCCAGTACGTCAACGGCAGCGGCACGCTGGTGGAATCGGTCTATGCCTACGGTTACCGCTGGCAGTTCGATGCAGCCGGCAATCAAAGCGGCGTGGCGAAAAAGTTGAATGCGTTCCCGCACTATAAGGACGGCCCTTGTCAGTACGCGCCGGCCGGCCAGATTTGCACGCTCGATTCGGTGACCACGCTCGACTATCCGGAGTTCGGCTATATCGAATCAGTGACCGCCTACGGCCGCTTTTGGAACTTCGACCAGAACAACAGCCAGTTGAGCGGCAGTGGATCGCTTTTGACCAGCGTGCCTCGCTACGCCAATGGGCCTTGTGCCTACGCTGGCGGCGCGCCTTGCACCTTCGACACGCGCGACATGTTCAATCCGCCGCAATGGGGCGGGCTGTACGAATCGATCACCGCTTACGGACGTTATTGGACTTACGACGCAGCCGGCTCGCTGATCGCCACCAACACGCTGTTGAGCACTCCGCGCTATGCCAATGGCCCCTGTGCCTATCGGCCGGCGGGAACGACTTGCAAGTTCGGCAGTCGCGAGCAGCGGAGCGGGCCGAACGGCATCATCGAAACGGTGACCGCGTACGGCCGCTACTTCGAATGGGACGGAAATGGCAACCCGACCGCGAACAACGGCGTGCCCCTGAACGATATTCCGCGCTTGCACTGATCCGCGGCGCGCCCGGGATCGGCACGAGCGATGGCTGTCGCCATCCGAGGCGGCGCGTCGCAATCGTGTAGCGGCAAAAACGGCCGGCGAATTCGCCGGCCGTTTTTGCCCGCTCTCGAGTCCACATCAGAACACGAAGGTCGCGCTCAGTCCGATGTTGCGGCGCGCACCGAACCAGCAATCGCCGCGACCCATGCAGATGCTGAAGTAGCGCTTGTCGGTCAGGTTGTTGACGTTGAGCGCCCAGCGCCAGGCGCCGGTGTCGTAGGACAGCAGGGCGTCGGCCAGGGTCACCGACGGCGTGGTCGGCGCGGGCGGGCTGTCGAAGGCGCTCATGTAGCGCAGGCCCAGGCCGGCGGCGAAGCCTTCGCGGCCTGCGACGCGGAAGCGCTGCTTGCCCCAGACCGCGGCCTGGTGGCGCGGGGTGTTTTCGAGCTGCTTGTCGTTTTCCAGATAGTTGTAGTGCGCGGTGATGTCGAACGAGTCGGTGAGCCGGCCGCTGACTTCCAGCTCCAGGCCGTTGACCTTGGTCTTGCCGGCCTGGATGTTGGTGTTGGGGTTGCGCGGATCCGGGACCAGGCGATTTTCCTCGCGCAGCTCGTAGGCCGCAGCGGTGAAGCTCAGATCGCGTCCCGCCGGCTCGAACTTCAAGCCGGCTTCGACCTGCTCGCCCTTTTGCGGCGTGTAGCGCGCGCCGGTGATGGCGTTGGTGCCGGCCAAGGGCGTGAAGGACTCGCTATAGCTCACGTACGGCGACCAGCCGGCCCAATCGTGGAACATCAGGCCCAGGCGCTTGGTGGTGGCGCTGGAGTCTTCGTCGACGGCGCCGGCCAGCCCGTTCTTGACCCGGTCGTGGCGCAAACCGGCCACCACGATCCAATGCTCGCCGAACCTCATCTGGTCCTGCAGGTACAAGCCGACCTGGCGTTGGCTGGTCCTGACCGGTGCGCCCAACGCCGGCGGCGTATAGGGCGTGTACACCGGGTCGAAGATGTCCACCGGCGGCACGTTGCTGTCGAACAGCTGCGCTTCGTCCTGCTTGAACCGCACCGCGTCCAGGCCCAGCAGCATCTGATGCTCGATCGCGCCGGTCTTGAAGCGCCCCTCGACGTGCTGATCGATGTTCTGCATCCGCACCTGGGTCTTGGCGAACCAGCCTTCGCGCGGCAGCAGGCGCTGTTGCGGGTCGAGGAAAGGATCGGTCGGGTTGGCGAAGGGATTGCCGTAGACGCTGGCGTAATCGACCTTGTTGCGCGCGGCGCGGAAGGACTGACGCACGCTCCAGTTTTCGTTGAAGCGATGCTCGAACAACCAGCCGGCGGTGCTGCGGTCGGTGTCGTAGTGATCGCCGGGATTGCCGATGTAGCGGCGGGACGGCACGCGCCCGTTCGGGTTGGGCGCCAGCAGGCCGCTCCAGCCGAAGAACTGCGAGGTCGAGCCGGTGCGGTCGCGCTGCCAGCGCAGTTGCAGGGTCAGCGAGGTGTCCTCGCTGGGCTTCCAGGTCAGCGAGGGCGCGAACAGGCGGCGGTCGTCGTCGACCTGATCGACCTGGGTTTCGCTGTCGCGGTACACACCGACCAGGCGGTACAGCCAGGTGCCGTCGTCGCTGAGCGGGCCGGTGAAATCGGCGTTGAGCTGGCGGCGGTCGTAGCTGCCGATCTGCACGCCGATCTCGCGCCGGGTTTCGGCCTGCGGGCGCTTGCTGACCAGGTTGACGATGCCGGCGGTGCTGCCCTGCCCGAACAGCATCGAGGCCGGGCCGCGCAGCACTTCGATGCGCTCGAGCATGTAGGGATCGGTGCGCGCGCTGCTGGTGTAGTAGTTGAACGCGTTGCGCAGGCCGTCGAGGTATTCGCTGGGGGAACTGCCGCGGATCAGGGTCCAGTCGCCGCGCGAATCCAGGCCGTAGGCGTCCGAGCGCACGCCGGCGGCGTAGTTGAGCGCGTCCTGCACGCTCTGCGCGCCCTGGTCGCTCATGCGCTCCCGAGTCACCACGGTGATCGCCTGCGGCGTTTCCGAGATCGGGGTGTCGGTCTTGGTCGCGCTGCGGGCGTTGGCGGCCTTGTAGCCCTCCACGGCCGCGCCCTCCACGACCACATGATCCAGGGTGGTGGCGCGGTCGGCCGCCGCATCGCCGCCATCGGGGCTGGGCGAGGTCTGGGCCAGCGCAACAGGCGCGGTCAGGGCAAACACGAGCGCCACGGCCAGGGGGGCCGGGGTGATACGAGAGCGGGGCATGGGGTCTCCGGCTGGATTTAGTAAACGATAATCATTATCGTTTAGTTAAGCAGCGGATGCCAAGCCTTTCAGGCCTTCGCATCGAACGGATGCGACGCGGCGGATGGCGTCAGTAGTGGGCGGACAGGCGCTCGGCGATGCGCTGCGCGAGCGCATCCAAGTCCTCGCGCGCGAGCGGCGCGGGCAGGCCGCGTGGGTACGCGTCGAGCAAGCCGTCGCCGTGGCGGCGGGGCTGCAGATGCAGGTGAAAGTGCGGCACTTCCTGCATCGCCGCCGCGCCGTTGGACTGCCACAGGCTGAGCCCGTCGGGGCGGCCGTCGGCGGCCAAGGCGCGCGCGATGCGCACCGCCAAGCGCATCAGATGCGCGGCGGTGGCTTCGTCCAAGGCATAGAGGTCGGGCACGTGCGCGCGCGGCACGATCAGCACATGGCCGCTCACGGCCTGGCGCAGATCGACGAAGGCCAGCGCGAGCTCGTCTTCGTGCACGAGGCTGACCGGCGCGGTGCCGGCCGCGATCGCGCAGAAGACGCAGTCCTCGCTCATCGCATCCTGGGCCGCCGCTTAGCGGCCCACGAACGCCGCCAGCGCCGCGCGCAAACGCGTCAGGCCTTCGGCGACGTCGGCGTCGGAGATATTCAGTGCCGGCACGAAGCGCAGCACGTCGGGGCCGGCCTGCAACAGCAGCAGGCCGTGGTCGACGCAGCGGTCGAGGATCTCGCCGGCCTTGCCGGCGTGCTCCGCGCGCAGCTGCGCGCCCAGCATCAAGCCGCGGCCGCGCACTTCGGAGAACAGCGAGAACTCGTCGTCCAGGGCCGTCAAGGCCGCGCGCAGCGCCTGCGACTGGCGTTCCACATTGGCCAGCAGCGCCGGCGACGACAGCTCGCGCAGGGCCGCGTTGGCGACCGCGGCGGCCAGCGGATTGCCGCCGAAGGTGGTGCCGTGGGCGCCGAACTGCATGCTCTGGCCGGCGCGCGCGCCGACCAGCATGGCGCCGATCGGGAAACCGCTGCCCAGGGCCTTGGCCAGGGTGACCACGTCGGGCACGACCTCGTAGCCATGGCAGGCGAACAGCCGACCGGTGCGACCCATGCCGCATTGGATCTCGTCCAGGATCAGCAGGGCGCCGTGGCGGTCGCAAAGCGCGCGCAGGCCGCGCAGGAACTCCGCCGTCGCCGGCGTCACCCCGCCCTCGCCCTGCACCGGCTCGACCAGCACCGCGCAGACCGCGCCGTCGGCCATCGCCGCCTCGGCCGCGGCCAGATCGTTGAAATCGCTGTAGCGGAACCCCGGCGGCAGCGGCTCGAAACCCTCGTGGTACTTGGGCTGGGCGGTGGCGGTGACGGCGGCCAGGGTGCGGCCGTGGAAGCTGCCGCGGAAGCTGAGGATGGCGCGGCGCTCGGGCTCGCGCCCCTGCGCGGTCGCCCACTTGCGCGCGAGCTTGATCGCGGCCTCGTTGGCTTCGGCGCCGGAATTGCAGAAGAACACCCGCTCGGCGAAGCCCGAGGCGCTCACCAGCGCTTCGGCCAGGCGCAGCGGCGGCTCGCTCACGAACACGTTGCTGGTGTGCCAGAGCTTGCCGGCCTGCTCGGTCAGCGCCGCGATCAGCGCCGGATGGGCGTGACCTAGCGCGTTGACGGCGATGCCGGCGCCGAAATCCACGTACTCGCGGCCGTCGCGGTCCCAGATGCGCGCGCCCTGGCCGCGGTCGAGCACGATCCGGCGCGGACGGTAGACCGGCAGGTAATAGCGCTCGGAAAGGGCGAACAGCGATTCGGTCGAGGCGGTCATCGGACGCAGGATCGGTTGGGGAGAACGCATATTCTCGCCCAAGTCGGCGGCCGGCGCTGGCGTTGCGGCGCGACGCCGACGCGACGGCTCAGTCGAAGCAGTGCGGCACGAAGCGGCTGCTGTTGCGGGTGATGCGGTCGCCGTCCTCGCGCACGCCCAGGCCCGCGGCGGCGTCGCCGACCACCCACGCGCCGAGCACGGCGTGGCCGGCGGCGCTTTGGTACAGCGGCGAATAGGCCTGGTAGACCGTGTCCGGCGCGGCCATCAGCGGCGGCCGCTCGAACATCGCCACGCCCTCGCCCTCGCGGCCCAGACGCGGTTTGGCGACCAGCGGCCCGTCGATCGCGGCCGGATCGTGCGACGCCGCCAGCAGGTTGGGATGGCCCGGGAACAGGCGCCACAGCAGCGGCAGCAGGGATTTATTCGACAGCAGCTGCTTCCAGGCCGGCTCGATCCAGCGCATCGGCGCCGTCGGCAGGTGTTCGGCGAAGGGCTCGTCCAGCAACCATTCCCAGGGATAGAGCTTGAACAGCTGCGCGATCGGGCGGTCTTCGAGATCGACGTAACGCTGTTCGAGCCAGCCGATCTCGGAGATGTCCAGGGATTGGGTGGCGTAGCCGGCCTGGGCGCAGGTCTCGCGCAGGTATTCGACGGTGGCCCGGTCCTCGGGCGCCTCCAGGCAGCCGGCGAAATGCACCCGCGCACCGGCGGGCAGGACCTGCGGCCAACGCTCGACCAGGCGCTCGTGGATCAGATTGAACTGATCGGCGCCGGCGGCGGTGTCCTCCAGCCAGTACCACTGCACCACCGCGGCCTCGAACAGCGAAGTCGGGGTGTCGGCGTTGTACTCGAGCAGCTTGGGCTCGCCGTGGCCGTCGTAGGCCAGGTCGAAGCGGCCGTACACGGCCGGTTCGCGCGCACGCCAGGAGCGCTCGACCAGTTCGGCCGCGCGCGCGTTCAAGCCCAGTTCGAGATAGTCGCCGCGTTCGACGACATGCGCCACGGCCTGCAGGCACAACTGATGCAGCTCGCCGGTCGCGGCCTCGATGCGGTCGATCTGCTCGGCGCGGAAACGGTAGCAGGCGTCGTCGACCCAATAGGCGCCGTCGAGGCTGTGGAAGTCGAAGCCCAGCGCCTCGACCCGCGCGCGCCAGTCCGGTCGCGGCGCGCAGCGCTCGCGACGCATCAGGAGCGGACCGAGCGCGCGGTGCCGGTGCGGCCGAAACCGCCGCGATAACCGCGCTCCATCGTCGGCGCGCGGTATTCGCCGTCGCTGCGGTAGCCGCTGGCGGTGCCGTAGCCGCCGTAGTAACCGCGGTGATGGCGGCAGCGGTTGCCGGCCTGGGCGTCGCGCGGATCCTGGGCCTTGTCCGGATACCAGGGGCCGTACCAGCGCCCGTTCTCGTAGACGCAGCGGTCGCTGTAATCGCATTCGCAGCTGTAGCGATCGGCATAACCGCCGCGCTGCACCGGTTCGGCGGTGAGATCGCGCACGATCGGATAGCCGATCAGCGCGGCGGCCCCCAGCCACAGCAAGGGCACCTCGTAGGAGCGTTTGCGCTTGAGCGGGCCAGGCTGCGTGATCGTCGGCGTGGCTTGCGAGGAACTGCGTTTCTTCGCCATCGTCAGTAGGTCATCGCCGCGGCGTTGATCAGGCCCACGCCCAGGTGCAAGGTCGCCGACAGGAGCGCGGCCGCCTGTTCGCCGCGCTCGATGCGCGCGGGAAATCCGGGCAGCAGCAGGCGGGTGAGCAGGTGCGCGGCGGCCTGCGCCAGCATCGCGACCGCGCCCCACACGGCCAGGTCGATCAGGCTGAGGCTGTGCGCCATCGCGCTGGCCAGGGGCAGGCAGAAGCCCAGCAAGGCGCCGGCCAGGGCGGTGCTGGCGGCGAGGTTGCCGTCGCGGATCAACTGCAGTTCGCGATGCGGCGTGAACTGCAGATAGACCGCCAGGAACAGGGCGACGAATCCCAGCCCGACCGCGAAATAGCCGGCGAACGCCGGCAAGCCCTGCAAGTACGACATCCCCATCCCCGATCGGAAAAGCCCGCAGACCTTAGCCCGCTCGCACGGGACCGACAAGACGGCATGCGCCAGGACGCACTGTGCGCTGCGTCATGCGATGCGCGGCCCAGCGCGCGCAGAATCGGGAACCACCCCCTCAGGACCTACACGCTCATGACCCAGCCGCGCCGCTCGTCGTTCGCCTGCCTGTTGTCCGCCCTGCTCGCCGCCGGCGCCGCCGCCGCGGCACCGTCCGATGCGCCGGCGCCCAAGATCGCGATCACCGAGACCGCGGCCTTCGACGCCGCCTCGGTACCGGCCTACGCCGGCGACTACGCCGACGTCTACGCCCACTTGGAGAAGAACCGCGCGCAGGATCTGGAGCAATTGCGGCGCTGGGTGCGGCAGCCGTCGATCAGCGCCCAGAACAAGGGCATCCAGGACATGGCGGAGCTGCTGCGCGCCGACCTGCAGGCCCTGGGCTTCCGCGACACCGCGCTGGTGCCGACCGCCGGCCATCCGGGCGTGTACGGCTATTACGACGCCGGCGCCGAGCACACCCTGGTGGTGTACATGATGTACGACGTGCAGCCGATCGAACCCACCGGCTGGAAGGTCGACGCCTTCAAGGGCGAACTGGTCGACGAGCCCGGCCTGGGCAAGGTGCTGATGGCGCGCGGCGCGACCAACCAGAAGGGTCCGCAGCGCGCCTTCCTCAACGCGCTGCAGGCGATGATCGCGGTGCGCGGCAAGCCGCCGGTGAATCTGATCGTGCTGGCCGAGGGCGAGGAGGAGTTGGGCTCGCCGCACTATCCGGAAGTGGTGGCCAAGTACGAGGCGCAGCTGCGCAAGGCCGACGGCGTGTTCTTCCCGATGAACACCCAGGGCCGCGACGGCGAGCCGAACATGTTCCTGGGCGTGAAGGGCATCCTGTATTTCGAGCTGGAGGCGCGCGGCAATCCCAAGACCGGCGGCTCGCAGAAGAGCGAGGTCCACGGCTCGATGGCGGCCACCCTGGATTCGCCGACCTGGCGCTTGGTGCAGGCGCTGTCGACCCTGACCACGCCCGAGGGCGAGATCGCGGTGCCCGGCTATCGCGACGCGATCCGCCCGCCCAACGCCGAGGAACAGCGCCTGTACAACGGCCTGATCCGCGACCGCGAACAGGACGCGGCCAAGAATCTGGAGGTGCTGGGCGCCACGCGCTGGAAGAACGGCCGCAACGTGCGCGAGGCGGTGGCCTCGGAGCTGTTCGACACCACGCTCAACATCGACGGCCTGGTCGCGGGCTACACCGGCGAAGGCGTCAAGACCATCCTGCCGCACCGCGCGGTGGCCAAGATCGATTCGCGGCTGGTGCCCAACCAGACCCCGGAACAGGCGTTGGCGCTGATCCGCAAACAGCTCGACGCGCAGGGCTTCGACGATATCGTGGTGCGCCAGCTGTCGGGCTACCCGCCGGCGCAGACCTCGGTGGACGCGCCGCTGTCGCGCGCGGCGATCGGCACCTACCGCAAGTACGGCTTCACTCCGACCATCGCTCCGCGCCTGGCCGGCAGCGCGCCCTACTACGTGTTCACCCAGACCCTGGGCCTGCCGATGATCGCCGGCGGCCTGGGCCACGGCAGCGGCGCGCACGCGCCCAACGAGTACATGGTGGTCGAGCCGCAGGCCGGCTCGAAGATCGCCGGGCTGACCCAGGCCGAGCGTTTCTACGTCGATCTGATGTATGCGCTGTCGGACGCCTTGAAGACGACGAAGAAATAAGCACGCCGCGGCGGGCGCGGCGGTTCGCTGCGCACGCCGCATCGACGGCTTGCGCGCCGGATCGCGAATGCGATCCGGCGCATGCCGCCGCGCTCAGCGCCGGTGCTTGGGCGCGCTGTCGAAATCCAGGAACAGATCCGGCAGCAGCGGCTGGCCAGGATCGACCGCGTAGGGCGTGAAGTCGGTGACGCCCAGCGCGAACAGCACGTCGTCGTCGATCAGGAAGTGGCCGTAGTAGCCCTGCGCCGGCCGCACCAGCACCGCATGCGCGGCGTCGGCGACGATCTCCGGGGTGCGGCAGCGTTCGGCCTGCACGCCCGGGATCATGTTGATCGCGTCGGTGGCGATCACCGTGCGCGGCCACAGGGCGTTGACCGCCACGCCCTGCGGGCCGAACTCGCCGGCCAGGCCCAGGGTGACGAAGCTCATGCCCATCTTGGCCAGGGTGTAACCGGTGTGCGGCGTCCACCACTTCGGGTCGGTGCTCAGCGGCGGCGCCAGGGTCAGGATGTGCGGGTTGGGCGCCTGCAGCAGATGCGGCAGGCAGGCCTGCGCGCACAGGAAGCTGCCGCGCGCGTTGACCTGCTGCATCAGGTCGAAGCGCTTCATCGGCGTGTCCAGGACGCCGCGCAGCCAGATCGCGCTGGCGTTGTTGACCAGGATGTCGATGCCGCCGAAGGCGTCCACCGTGGCCGCGACCGCGGCGCGGACCTGGTCCTCCTCGCGGATGTCGCACTTGAGCGCGAGCGCGCGGCCGCCGGCGGCCTCGATCTCGGCCGCGACGCTGTGGATGGTGCCGGGCAGCTTGGGGTTGGCGACTTCGGACTTGGCCGCGATCGCGACGTTGGCGCCATCGCGCGCGGCGCGCAGCGCGATCGCGCGCCCGATGCCGCGCGAGGCGCCGGTGATGAAGAGGGTCTTGCCGGACAAACTGCTCATGGGAACTCCTTGGGGGAACGCCGGCGGCGATCGCCTGCGCGACCGCGGCCTGGTCGTGACGTGATTCGTGGGCGGCGGCGCCCGCCAGCGCAATCGATCCTAGCCGAGGCGTCGCACCATGCGCTCCCGGCCCGCCTGCGTACGGACGCGGCGGACCGAGCCTTCAGGGCTTGGGTCCCTGCCCTTCGTTGTCTTCCCAATGCAGGATACGCCGGGTCACGAAGCGGTACACCGGTTTGCCGGTCGCGAACCAGGCCTCGCGCAGCCAGGAATGCCGCTTCAGCAGTCGCCGCTCCACCGGGGTCAGGGCCTGCGGGCAGTAGGTGCGCTTGTGCTTGAGCAGGTGGCGCAGGTCCTCGCGCGCGAGCAGGCGCAGCCAGCGCGCGCGCGGCCGGCCGCGCATCGCGAGCTGGAAATCGATCACCGCCGGCGCGCCGTCGGCCAGGACCAGCCAGTTGGCCTCCTTGGCCAGGTCGTTGTGGACGATGCCGCTGCGATGCAGTTGCTGCAGCAGGCGGCGCGCACGCTGGAAGTAGGCCAGATCGCCGTGCGGGGGGCGCTGGTACATGGCCGCACCGTCGAGGTAGCTGCGGTCGAGCCGGCGCCCGTCCCAGCGCAGCAGCTGCGGCGCGGCCAGGCCCTGCACGCAACGCAGGGCCAAGGCTTCGCGCCGCGCCAACCACCACGCCGGCAGGCGCAGCCACAGCGGCACGTGGGCGAGGTCGCGGCGCACGAACAGGCCCTGCCCGTCGCGCATCAGCGCGATGCGGCCGAAGCTGTCGGCCTTGAGCGCGGCGATTTCTATCGCCGGGATTGGGGATTCGGGATTCGGGATTGGCAAAGGCGGGGCGCGCTGTATTGAAGATCCGGAGCAGGCTGGGGCCAGTGTATCGACGCGCCGCACCGGCGCTCTACGAAGCCCGAATCCGCAATCCCGAATCCCGGCTCCCAGCGATGTCGGCTGTCACGAGCGCAGTGTACCGGCGCGACGCATCGGCGTTTTTGCCAATCCCGAATCCCGAATCCGCAATCCCGGCTCCTATAATCGGCCGATGGATTCAGTCTGGCTCGAAAGCGCGACCGCATGGATCGCGGCGAACCCCACCGCCGCCGGCGCGGTGATCTTCCTGATCGCGTTCTGCGACGCCCTGATCATCGCCGGCATCGTGGTCCCGGCCCTGCCGCTGTTGTTCGCGGTGGGCACGCTGGTCGGCCTGGGCCATATCAGCGGGCCCTACGCACTGACCTGCGCGGCCGCGGGCGCCTTCGTCGGCGACGGGCTCAGCTACTGGGTCGGCTATCGCTGGGGGCCGCAGCTGCGCCAGCGCTGGCCGTTCTCGCGCTACCCGCAGTGGCTGGACCGCGGCGAGCAGTTGTTCCGCCGCCACGGCAGCAAGAGCATCCTGATCGCGCGCTTCGTCGGCGCGGTGCGGCCGTTCGTGCCGGCGATCGCCGGCATGCTGCACATGCCGGCGCGGCGCTACGCCCTGCCCAGCTTGTTCGCCTGCATCGCCTGGGCGGCCGCGTTCCTGGCGCCGGGCTGGGTGCTGGGCGCGTCCTACGACGCGGTGGCCGCGGTCGCCGACCGCCTGGCCCTGGTGCTGGGCGGGCTGCTGGTCGCGGTCGCGCTGGTCTGGGCCTGCGTGCTCTACACCTGGCGCTGGTTCGCCGCGCACGCCAACAACCTGCTCGCGCGCGCGCTGCGCTGGACCCGCCGGCATCCGCACATGGGCCGCTACGCCGAAGCCCTGATCGACCCGAACCGGCCGGAGTCGGCCTCGCTGGCGATCCTGGCGGTGTGCCTGCTCGGCATCAGCTGGGTCTGGTTCACCCTGCTCGCCACCCTGCTCGCCAGCGGCGGTCCGCTGGCGCTGGACCACAGCATCCACGAGCTGATGTGGAGCCTGCGCAATCCGCTCGCCGACCGCCTGATGGCGGCGCTGGCCAGCCTGGGCGACGCCGCGGTGCTGGCGCCGGCGGCGCTGGTCGCGCTGGGCTATCTGCTGTGGCGGCGGCGCTGGATGGCCGCGGCGCACTGGGTTGCGGCGATCGTGTTCGGCCTGGCCCTGACCTCCCTGCTGGAAGCGGCGATCGACATGCCGCGTCCGCCGACCGCGCCGGCCGGCTTCGGCTTCCCCTCGGTCGCGGTGACCATGACCACGATCGTGTTCGGTTTCTTCGCGGTGCTGATCGCGCGCGAGCTGCCGGGGCGGCAACGGGTGTGGCCGTACCTGCTGGCGGGCGTGGTCACCACCCTGGTCGGCTTCGCCCGCCTCTATCTGGGCGCGCATTGGCCCAGCGATCTGGTCGGCGGCACCCTCTTCGGCATCGTCTGGCTGCTGGTGCTGGGCATCGCCTATCGCCGCCACGTCGCCCGCTCGTTCTGGATGCGGCCGCTGGCCTGGCTGTTCTACGGCAGCTTCGCGGCCGCGGCGCTGTGGCATGCGCCGCGGTCGGCCGATGCCTTGCTGGCCAAGTTCGCCGCGGCCGCGCCGACCCGCGTGCTGTCGATCGACGCCTGGTGGCGGCGCGACTGGGCGACCCTGCCCGAGCACCGCAACGAACGCGACCTGCGCCGGCGCTGGCCGCTGGACCTGCAGGTCGCCGGGCCGCTGGAGCCGCTGCGCGCGACGCTGGTGGCGCAGGGTTGGCGAGTGCAGCCGCAGGCCGATTGGATGGCCACGATCATGTTGCTCAACGACGAGGCCGCGCCGCTGAAGCAGGCGGTGCTGCCGGCCACCCTGGACGCGCAGGCCGAGTCACTGCTGTTGCTGCGCGCGAGCACGCGCCCCGACGAGCAGTACGCGCTGCGCCTGTGGCCGGCGCCGGCGAAACTCGACGACGGCACGCCGCTGTGGCTGGGCACCAGCCAGGTGCTGCGCCTGAACAAGCCCCTGGACGCGGCGGCCTTGTGGCTGCCGACCAGCGACGACGTGCGCGCGCATGCGACGGTGCGCGCGGCGTTGAAGGAGTTCAGCGCCATCGAGGCCTCGGGGCTGCACGGCACGCCGGTGCTGCGGCTGCGGACGCTGCCGGTGGGCGGGGAGTTGCCGGAGGGGCGCGGGCCTTAGGGCTGATTGCGGCGCAGTTCCAGGCCTCAGGTCCATGCCGGATGCGGAGTTCGATGCGATGCGGTTCGCCTTCGGCTCACCGCATCCTACGGGAGCCGTTGGCCTGAACTGACCGGTTCTTAAGCGTGCCTGGGCCGACGCGGCATCGTCGGAGGCGCGCCGACGCGATGCGATGCGGTTCGCCTGCGGCTCACCGCATCCTACGGACCGCGATCAGGGCAGCAGGCCCAGCAAGCGGTCCAGGCGTTCGTGGGGGTCGTCGATCTGCAGCAGGGCCTGGCGCTGGGCATGCTGCAGCGGCAGCAGTTCGGCCAGGCGCCAGCCCACCCAGGCCGCGTCTTCCATGCGCAGCCGCGGCGCCAGCGCGTGTTCGCCGCCGTAGCGGTCGATCAGCTCCTGCAGCAAGGTCGCGAGCAGGCCGTGCTCGGGACGCAGCGCCTGCTCGGGGTCGGGCGCGCACCATTCGATCTCGGCCACCTGCAGGCCGTTGTCGCGCACCCGCACGCGGCGCGCGTGGAAGCGGCGGGCGCCGCGCACGCGCAGGGTCAGCAGGCCGTCTGCGCCGGTGCCGAAATCCTCGATCACCGCTTCGGTGCCGAAGGCGGCGGCGCTGGCCGGCGTGCCGGCTTCCTCGCCGTCGATGATCAGGCATACGCCGAAGCCGCGACCGCGGCGCCCGCAGTCGCGCACCAGATCCAGATAGCGCGGCTCGAACACGCGCAGGCCGAGCGCGGCGCCGGGCACCAGCACCGTATGCAGGGGAAACAGGCCCAGCGTTTCCGGGCTGGACGCGGTGGCATCGGGATCGAGCGACATGCCAGCCAGTGTACCCGCGCCTCGCGCGCGGCTATCGCCTCACTGGGGCTGGGGCTCCAGCAGCTCGATCAGGGCGCGCCGCTTCTTGCGCGACAGGCGCTGGACCAATCCGGCCAGCTGCAGTTCGTCGGGATCCCCGTAGTGACCGCTGCCGTCGCGGACCGACACGCCGTTGCCGTCGACGCTGCCGCGCCCGGTGCTCAGCCATTCGAAGCTCACGCGCTGCTGCCTGGCGATGTCGATCATGCGCTGCAGTTCGGGCAGGGACAGCCCGGCCAGCCATTTGCGCGCGGTCTCGCGGCTGACGTTGTACTGGATCGCGAGGGCGCCGATGCGGCCACGGCCCTTGATGAAACCGGAATAGTCCAGCGCGTGGCGCAGGCGCTGGGCGAAGTCGTGGTGGATTGAGTTCATGCGGTACCGCCCATGCATCCTGCCAGGCCGAAACGGACCGCCCGGGCGGGCGCGGAGGCAGCGCACGGGCAGCGAGAATGACGCAACTCATTGTTGCGTATCCCGCAGCCCAGAGTGGCACTTTTGGTATGCACGAATAGCAATTTTAAGTTGCTATCGCCCAACGACCGGCCGTGTGCGATTTCTTGATGCCAAACCAGCGCAACTAGGCACTACTGAGGTGATTTATAAGCGTCAATAATGTGTCGATACGCCAGGGATCCAATGGATGGCCGCAAGAAGCGGCATTAAAAACCGCTTCAATAGGCACATTCAGATTGGCGTTATCGCGGACGGGCGACTGGCCAACGACCGCCCGTGACGCGCTCAGCCCGCGTGATCTCGCAAGGCCGCGAGGAAGCGACGCGGCGCGCCGTCGAAGCCGCCGTTGGACATGAAGACGACATGGTCGCCGGCGCGGGCGCGGGCGCGCAGGGCGGCGATCAGGGCCTCGGCGTCGGCCACGGTCACGCCCTCGCCGCGCAGGCCGGCGACGACCTGGCCGGCATCCCAGGCCAGTTCCGGGCGATGCAGGAACACCACCTCGTCGGCACCGTCCAGCGAAGGCGCCAGGGCCGCCGCGTGCGCGCCCAGGCGCATGGAATTGCTGCGCGGCTCCATCGCCACCACGATGCGGGCGGCGCCGACCCGGGCACGCAAACCGGCCAGGGTGGTCGCGATCGCGGTCGGGTGGTGGGCGAAGTCGTCGTAGACGGTGATGCCATCGGCCTGCCCGATCACTTCCAGGCGGCGCTTGACGCTGCGGAACGCGGCCAGGGCCGGCAGCACCGAGACGACCTCGACGCCGACCGCGTGCGCGGCGGCCAGCGCGGCCAGCGCGTTCATCACGTTATGGCGGCCCAGCAACGGCCAGCGCACTTCGCCGATCTCGATGCCGTCGTGGACCACGACGAAGGCGCTGCCGTCCTCGGACAGCAGGCGCGCGCTCCAGGTGTAGGCGGCGCCGTTGCCGGCATCCAGACCGAAGGTCTCCACCGGCGTCCAGCAGCCCATCGCCAGCACTTCGGCCAGGCGCGCGTCCTCGCCGTTGACGATCAGGCGGCCGCGGCGCGGCACGGTGCGCACCAGATGATGGAACTGGCGCTGGATCGCGGCCACGTCTGGGAAGATGTCGGCGTGGTCGTATTCGAGATTGTTGAGGATCGCCACCAGCGGCCGGTAATGGACGAACTTGCTGCGCTTGTCGAAGAAGGCGGTGTCGTACTCGTCGGCCTCGACCACGAACTCGCGGCCGCCACCGACGCGCGCGGACACGCCGAAGTCCTCGGCGACGCCGCCGATCAGGAAACCGGGCGAACGGCCGGCGGCTTCGAGCAGCCAGGTCAGGATGGTGGTGGTGGTGGTCTTGCCGTGGGTGCCGGCGACGGCCAGGGTATCGCGGCCCGGCAGCACGCGCTCGGACAGCCACTGCGCGCCGGAGGTGTAGCGGCGGCCGTCGTCGAGCACCTGCTCGACCGCGTCGTTGCCGCGCGAGAGCGCGTTGCCGACCACGATCTCGTCGCAGTCCGCGGAGATGTGCTCGGGCCGGTAGCCCTGACGCAGGGCGATGCCGAGCTGTTCGAGTTGGGTCGACATCGGCGGGTACACCGCCTGGTCGCTGCCTTCGACCTCGTGGCCGAGTTCGCGCGCGAGCGCGGCGACGCCGCCCATGAAGGTTCCGGCGATGCCCAGAATATGTAGCTTCAAGATCCGACGTTCCTGAAATGCTGCGGCGCGCTCGCACACCGCGCTTAAGTGTTGCCGCGGCGACTAGATTCGCGCGTCCCTGCGCTCATCAAGTCGCTCCAGCCCTACGCTTCCGGCTACGGGCGTTCGCCAGCGCGCGAGCCGATGGCTCGCAAACGCGCTGACTCACCCAACCACCGGCGCCGGCGACAGCGCCTCGACGATGCGCGTGAACACCTCGTCCAGCGAGCCCACGCCGTCGATCGCGGTCAGGCGGCCGTGCTGGCGGTAGTACTCGATCACCGGCGCGGTCACGTCGTCGTAGACCTTCAGGCGCGTGCGCACGGCGTCGGGACTGTCGTCCTTGCGGCCCTGCTCGGCGGCGCGGCCGGCGATGCGCTCGACCAGCAGCTCGATCGGCACCTCCAGCTGCACGGCGTAGTCCATGGGCTGGCCGATCTTCTTCAGCAGCACGTCCAGCGCGTCGGCCTGGGCCAGGTTGCGCGGGTAGCCGTCGAGAATGAAGCCGCCGTGGGTGTCGGGACGCGAGAAACGATCCTCCAGCATGCCCAGCAGGATCTCGTCGCTGACCAGGTTGCCGGCATCCATCACCGCCTTGGCCTCCAGACCGAGCTTGCTGCCGGCCGCCACTTCGGCGCGCAGCAGGTCGCCGGTGGAAATGTGCGGCACCTGCAGGTGATCTTTGAGCCGCGCTGCCTGCGTGCCCTTGCCGGAACCGGGCGCGCCCAGAAGTACCAATCGCATCTACATCGCTCCTAGAACAAGAATGGCTCGCGCGGCCGGCGCTCTCTCGGGAGCGGCCTGGGTCGCGTGCCCGGGGCGCGGCGCTACACTCAGCCGTCGCCACCCCACCGCCGGGCGTCAATATTGCGGTCAGCTTACCGCAATCCGGCGTCAATCCTGGAACCCCCCATGGCCTCTGGAACCCTGCTGTACGCGCAATCCGGCGGTGTGACCGCCGTCATCAATGCCACCGCCTCGGCCGTGATCGAAACCGCGCGCGCGCGCAAGGTCAAGGTGCTGGCCGCCCGCAACGGCATCCTCGGCGCCCTGCGCGAGGACCTGATCGACACCTCCAGGGAATCGGCGGCCGCGATCCGGGCCCTGGCCCATACCCCGGGCGGCGCCTTCGGCTCCTGCCGGGTCAAGCTCAAGTCCCTGGACGCCGACCGCGCCCGCTACGAGCGCCTGCTGGCGGTGCTCAAGGCCCACGACGTGCGCTGGTTCCTCTACAACGGCGGCAACGACTCGGCCGATACCGCGCTCAAAGTGTCGCGGCTGGCGGCCGAATTCGACTACCCGCTGACCTGCATCGGCGTGCCCAAGACGGTCGACAACGACCTGGCCGTGACCGACTGCTGCCCCGGCTTCGGCTCGGCCGCCAAGTACACCGCGGTGTCGGTGCGCGAGGCGGCGCTGGACGTGGCGGCGATGGCCGAGACCTCGACCAAGGTCTTCGTCTACGAGGCCATGGGCCGCCACGCCGGCTGGCTGGCCGCGGCCGCCGGCCTGGCCGGCGAGGGCCCGGACCAGGCCCCGCACCTGATCCTGTTCCCGGAACGCCCCTACGACGAGGCCGATTTCTTCAAGCGCGTCCAGGCCGTGGTCGAGCGCGTGGGCTATTGCGTGGTGGTGGCCAGCGAGGGCATCCAGACCGCCGACGGCCGCTTCGTCGCCGACGCCGGCGGCGGCAAGGACTCCTTCGGCCATACCCAGCTGGGCGGCGTGGCCTCGCACCTCGCCGGCCGGGTCAAGGATGCGCTGGGCTACAAGGTCCACTGGACCCTGCCCGACTACCTGCAGCGCTCGGCCCGCCACCTGGCCTCCAAGACCGACGTGGAGCAGGCGCGCGCGGTCGGCAAGGCCGCGGTCGAGTACGCGCTCAAGGGCCGCAACGCGGTGATGCCGGTGATCGTGCGCAGCGGCGACACGCCGTATCGCTGGAAGATCGAGGCCGCGCCGCTGGACAAGGTCGCCAACCACGAGAAGAAGATGCCGGCGGCTTTCATCCGCAAGGACGGCTACGGGATCACCGCCGCCGCGCGCAAGTACCTGGAGCCGCTGATCCGCGGCGAGGCGCCGCCGCCCTACGGCCGCGACGGCCTGCCCAAGTACGTGGCGCTGAAGAACCTGGCGGTCAAGCGCAAGCTGCCGGACTTCGCCGGCTGAGGCCGCGGGCGTGCTTGCCACGGCGGCGCTGCGGCCCTGGGTCGCGCAGGTTTGGGCCTGCGCGCGCCCGACCGCGCCGCCCGCGCATGCGCGCGAACATTCGCTGCCCAGCGGCGCCATGCACCTGTCGATCCGGCTGGACGGGCCGCCGCTGCGGATCTACGCCGATGCCGGCGATCGCCAGGGCCGCCGCTACAGCGCGGCCACCGTCGGCGGCGTGCGCGCCGGCTACTGCATCAAGGACACCGCCCAGCCCGCCGCCTCGGTAGGCGCGGTGCTGCGCCCGGGCGCGGCGCTGGCGCTGTTCGGCGTGTCGGCGGCCGAGCTCGCCAGCGGCCACGTCGATCTGGCGCAGTTGTGCGGCCGCGAGGCCGAACTGCTGTACGAGCGCCTGGCCGCCGAGGCCGAAACGGGCCGCCGCCGCGCGGTGCTGCTGGAGTTTCTGCAGGCGCGCCTGCGCCGCGCGCGCGCCGGGCGCGGATTGGATCCGCAGATCGCGCAGGCGCTGGCGCGGGTGCAGCGCGCGCCGGTCGATGTCGATGTGGCCGCGCTGGCCGATGCCTGCGGGCGCAGCCACCGGCATTTCATCGCCGGCTTCCGCGACGCCGCCGGCCTTGCGCCCAAGCGCTATGCGCGCGTGCTGCGCTTCCAGCGCCTGCTCGCCGCGCTGGCGGCGACGCCGCGCCCGGCCTGGGCGCAGCTGGCCCTGGACGCGGGCTATTTCGATCAGTCGCACCTGATCCGCGAGTTCCGCGAATTCGCCGGCGTGAGCCCGCGCGAATACGCCGCGCGCGCCCCCGCTTCGCCGAACCACCTGCCGTTGAGTTGAAGCGCCAGGGCCGCTTTCTGTGGGAGCGGCGTAAGCCGCGATCGCGTTGCCGCACCCGGCGCATGACGTCCGTGAGCTTCGTCGTTGCCGCCTGCCCATCGCGGCTTACGCCGCTCCCACACAGGGCAAGGTCCGCACCGCCGCCGCGGACGCCCGCACGCGGCTCGCCCGCAGCGACGCCGAATCGGTAAATTCCGTCCAATCGCGGAGCCCGCCCCGGGGCGCAGGCTGGCCCGCACACCCAACCGCGGAGCCCTGCCATGGCCGTACACGAACTGTTCCCCTACCTCTGCGTCGCCGATGCCCGGGCCGCCGTCGAGTTCTATATCCATGCCTTCGAGGCCAGCGAGAAGTTCCGCCTGGTCGAACCCGGCGGCCGCGTCGGCCATGTCGAACTCGACCTGGGCGGCAGCACCCTGATGCTGTGCGAGGAGTATCCCGAGATCGATATCCGCCGCCCCGAACCCGAACGCGGCCACAGCCACACCCTGCATCTGCACGTCGACGATGCCGACGCGACGGTCGCGCGCGCGGTCGAGGCCGGCGCGCGTCTGGCAATGGCGCCTCGCGACCATTTCTACGGCGAGCGCTCCGGTACGGTGATCGATCCCTTCGGCCATCGCTGGAACATCGGTCACAGCATCGAGACGTTGACGCCCGAGGAAATGCAGCGCCGCTACCCCGCCGATCCCTGCGACTGAGCGCACCCAACGCACGCCCGGGCGCAGGAATGCGAACGCGATAACGGAATTCCTGCCGGATTGTCGTTGAATCGACTGGGCTAATCCGGCAATCTGCGGCCGCGGGCGTCGCCGGCCGTCGGCAAGGCGCACGGAAGACCGAATCACTTCAAGGAACTCCTCATGAAAGCCAAGCTGATATCTCCGCTGCTGCTGTTGCTGCCCTCCCTGTCCGCGTTCGCCGGCCAGTGCGACGACAACTTCAGCAAGAAGGGCAATGCGCTGTCCGGCGCCGAATACTCGACCTCCTACAAGGTCGCGGGCCTGAGCGTGCCCAGCGCGATCGGCCAGATGCGCAACCTCGCCATCGCCGACGGCATGGACGTGCTGGACGAAAGCGCGGAGAGCGGTTCGCTGCTGCTCGAGGAACCGGCGAACATGGCCCACAAGGGCCTGCAGGTCTACGTCACCGCCAAGCCCGACGGCACCGTGTCGATGCTGATGAAGACGCGCCGCGGCTCCTTCGGCAACGCCGACGGCATCCGCAGCGCGATGTGCAAGATGCTGACCCAGCTCAAGCCCGGCAAGGCGCCGGTGGCGCGCGCGGCGGCCAAGCCGATCGAGATCCAGGCCACCTCCCTGGCCACCGACATCGAGCGCCAGGGCCTGGAGAACGGCGCCGCGATCGACGTGCGCTTCGAAGGCAAGGTCTACAACATCAAGGGCGTCAACAAGGGCGTGGCCGGCAAGAAGGGCGCGTTCGAGCTCTACTTCGACATGAACCCCTCGCTGGTGCCGGGCCTGATCCAGAGCCGCTCGCGCATGTTCGAGATCCGCATCGCCTGCCGCATGCTGCCGGACCAGAACGGTTACTCGCTGGCGATGCGCACCGGCGACAAGATGTACCTCAACGCCACCTACGATCATTACGACCAGGCCAACCGCCTGGTGTGGCTGAAGAACTGCCGCGGCATCCAGTAAGCCGCGCGCCGGCCGTCGCCGCGCGCGAACGCCGCGTGGCGGCGCCCGGCGATTCGGATGCCCGCGCATGCGACCGGTGCCGCCTTGGCGGGCACCGGTCGCGACGGCTGCGCTAGTCGTCGAACGAGGCCGAGGACTGCGGCTGCGAGGTCACCCGTACCTGGCCGCCGTCCACGAACGGCCGCGCGACCTGGGTTTCGGTGCCGGAGACGAAGGTGAACATCACCCCCGCCGTGACGATCGGCATGGCGTTGGTCTGCGAGCCGACGGCGGTGTCGACCTTGCCGACCTGGCCGCGGTCCGGCGCCAGCAGCAGATACGCCGGCGCGCCTTGGTCGGACGGGTTGAGGAACACGTTCAGCGAGTACTGCGCGCCGCGGCGCACGAAGCGCTCGAAACCGTAGCGCTGCAGCGGCCGGTACTGGGCGTCCAACACTTCCACCGACGAAGCGAAGGTACCGCCGGGCGACAGCAGCACCGACACGCTCAGCTGCGACGGCGGGCTCACGCCGTCGAGCCGGTACAGCGCCACCGCCATCGCCTCGGCGTCGGCCGGGCGGTAGCAGTGGGCGATGCTCGCGAATTCGGTGTACTTGAGACTGGCTTTCAGGCTGGCCTTGTCCGTGGTCACGGTGTGCCTGAGCGGCAGGGCGGCGACGTTGCGCAGATCGTCCGCGCATTGGCCGCCCAGGTTGGGCGCTTTCGCCTTATAGGCCATGGACGCGCAGCCGCTGCCCAGCAGCAGCGCGGCGATGGGCCACAAACCCCAGATACGCATGCCGGCGCCCTCAGAGCTGGCGCGCGAGTTCGGCCGCGACCGAATCGATGGCGGCCTTCAGCCCCTCGATCGACTGCGGTCCGGCCTTGTGCAGGTCGTCGAAGTCCGGATAGCTGTACTGCTGGTCGGCGTTGAGCGCGACCGCGTCGGCCATATTGAATACGTTGTTGTAGGCGAAATAGTCGGTGTAGTAGTTCTGCTTGCCGTCCGGGCTGACCAGGCGCGCGCCGATGGTCGCGGTCGGGCGGTACGGCGAGCCGTCGCTGGCGCCGGCGGCGGCATAGCCGATGAAGCCGAAGTTGACGTCGAGTTGCGCGTCCGCGCCCTGCACGGCGGCGTAGCTCTTGCGCAGGCCGAACGAGGTGCGGGGGGTCTTCTTGGCGTCGATCTGCGTCGCCGGCCAGACCAGGCTGTAGCCGCGCTCGCTCATGTGCGCGTCCAGACGCTCCCTGAAGTAGGCCAGCGGCTCGAAGTTCGCGGCCTGCATGGTCGCGTGGAACTTCTTTTCCTTGCTCGCCTGGTCGCCGGCCGCGATCAGGCCGCCGATCAAGCCGAAGTTGACGCCGGGGTGATGGAGCATGAACACGCTGGTGTTCGTCTTGTGGGTTTCCAGCACCGCGATGGTCTTGACCGATCCGTGCGCGTCGCGGTTGAACGCCTGCTGCTTGGGCATGCTGACGCAACCGGTAAGAGCGAGCAGCATCAATACGGCCGCGACCGGGCCGCGGAAAAAACCACGCTTCATTTCGACATCCCCTGTGGATATTTGACTGAATCCCAGGGGTCGGGCATGCCGCCGCCGATCGCGCCGACGCGATCGCGGATCCCCAACGCCTCCCCCCAAGGCGCCCGCTGCGCGGGCGCGATGAGAATGTCCAAGTCCGGGCGCAAAAGCAAACCCGTTGCGGACGCGAAACCCGGCCGAAATACGCCGCCCGCCTAGCCTGACGGGCTGCCGCGGCTGCGCCCGCCGCGGACGAGTCGCCAGATCGGTAGCAGGCGTCGCCAGGACGGTGCGCCGGCACGCGGCGCGATGCCGGCGGTCCGGCTCGCGGGGCGCAAAATACCGGCGCGGCCTGGCTACGGGGCCGCATCCGCGCCGTGGGTGGACGCCGCCGTCGCGGCCCGGCCGCTCAGGCGGGCCGGGCGCGTGGCGCTTGCCCGAAATCGGCGGCTTGGCTAAGGTGCGACCACGCTCAGGGGGGGCGTCGCTCATGCTCATGTTCGCAGCCGCGCTCGCGGCTTTGCTTGCCGTTCCTGCCGCGCAGGCGCAGGAAACCGCGGCGCCGGCTCCGCCATCCGCAACGATCGTGCCGGCAGCGCCGGTGGACGTCGCGCCGCCTGCGCTCGACGATGCCGCTACCGCCGCCATGGCTGGCGGCCCCATTGCGCCCGCGCCCTGCTGCCGACTCGCGGCGGGCAGCGTGGTCGAACTGCAGCTAGGCGAGCCTCTGTCCTCCGCGCGCCACAAGCGCGGCGACCGTTTTGCGCTGCGCTTGAGCCAGCCGCTGACCGTCGCCGGCGCCGAACCGATTCCGGCCGGCACGCCCGCGGTGGGCGAGGTCGTGCACGGCGCGCGTTCGCGCGGCGGCGGCGCGCCCGGAGAACTGCTGATCGCAGGCCGCTACCTGGAATACAACGGCCGCCAAATCCCTCTGCGCGGGCTGTCGCTGGGGCAAAGCGGGCGCGAGCAGATCAACGGTGCGATGGGGGCGGCCTTCGTGATCGGCCCGTTCGCGATGTTCGTGCGCGGCCGCGAGATCGAGATACCGGCCGACACCGCGCTGCGCGCCAAGCTCGCCCAGGATTTGGAACTGCCCGTCGCCGCCACGCTGGTCGACGCGCCCACGCCCGCCCCCGTTTCTCCGTCGCCGGCCGCAGCGGCCGGCGATGTTCAACCACCCAAGGAGTAGTCCTTAGATGAATCTGAAGTTCCGTGTTTCCGCACTCGCGCTCGGCCTGTTGTTCTCCGGCGCCGTGCTGGCCCAGGACGCGACCGCGACCGCGCAGGCCGAAGCGACCGTCGGCGAGGAAAAAGCCGCCGCCGCGACCGCCGGCGTGATCGGCGTGCCGCCCCAGGGCAAGGGCCAGATCGTGTTCTTCCGTCCGTCCAAGTTCGTCGGCGGCGCCGTCGGCTTCAAGGTGCGCGAAGGCGAAACCGAGCTGGGCAAGCTGCGCAGCGGCAAGTACTTCGTGCACGTCGCCGAACCGGGCACGCACGAGTACCGCGTGCACGGCGAGACCAAGGACGTGCTGACCATGGAAATCGAAGCCGGCGAAACCTATTACGTGCAGGGCACGCTGGGCATGGGCATCGTGGCCGGCCGTCCGAACCTGTCGCCGACCGACGCCGCGGCGTTCAACGCCCTGGCCGACAAGCTCAAGCTCGCCAAGTAAGGCGCGCGATCTTCGACGGGCGCCGCGCCAGCGGCGCCCGTTCGCGTTTCCGCGATCGGCGCGCGGCGCGCGGCGCGCGGCGCGCCTCAACCGCCGCAGGCCTTGCCCTCGACCGTCATCGCCGCGGCGAACATCGGCACCGCCGCCAGTTGGTTGGCCGCGGCCTTGGCCTTCTCGTCGGCCAGATACAGACGCGCCTGGCCCTGGCCGTCGAGCTTGGGCGGGGCGACGTCGGCGGGCTTGCGCCACACCCGCACCACCGCCTGCTGCGACGGGCAGGCCGCGCTGGGCACGCGGATCACATCGTTGAATTTCCAACCCGCGGCCAGCGAGGGCTGGGCCTTGGCGGCGTCGACGAAGCGCGCGCGCGGCTGGCAATTGGGGCTGGTGCGGACCACCGCGAACTTGTACGGCAGCGCGGCCTGGCCGGTGAACTGGCCCTCCAGGCGGGCGCAGGCTTCGGGGATCTGGCGCAGGGTATGAACGGCGCCGAGCGCCTGCGGCGACGCGGCCGGGCGCTGGATTTCCGGGGTCGGATCGGCGGCCAGGGCCGGCAGCGACAGCGCGGCGGCGAACAGGACGACGGCGATGCGCATGAACAGGGCTCCATCGATACGTGACTGGGGTCGCAGGCTGGCACGCTGGGGCTGAACCTTGGTTTCACGAGGTTTCACAGGCCCAGGGGCTGTGCGATAGTCCCAGCGTTGCCGCGCCGGGATTCCGGCACGCGACCAAAATCTGAGGTAATCCCGTTGTCCTGATGTCCACTCTGGGGAGGGGTTCATGCTGGAGCAGTACGGTTTGACCTTGGCGCTGGCTTGCGCCGTCATCGCGATCCTGTACGGGATCATTTCCGCGCGCTGGATCAGCGCACAACCCGCCGGCAACGAACGCATGCAGGAGATCGCCGGCGCGATCCAGGAAGGCGCGCGCGCCTACCTCAACCGCCAGTACAGCACCATCGGCATCGCCGGCGTGGTCCTGTTCGTGGTCATCGGCTTCTTCCTGAACTGGCCCACGGCGATCGGTTTCCTGATCGGCGCGGTGTTGTCCGGCGCGGCCGGCTACATCGGCATGAACGTATCGGTGCGCGCCAACGTGCGCACCGCCGAAGCCGCGCGCAAGGGCATCGGCCCGGCCATGGACGTCGCCTTCCGCGGCGGCGCCATCACCGGCATGCTGGTGGTCGGCCTGGGCCTGCTCGGCGTAGCCGGCTATTGGCTGGTGCTGGCCAAGATGGGCATCACCGGCGAAGCGGCGCTGCACGCCCTGGTCGGCCTGGCCTTCGGCTCCTCGCTGATCTCGATCTTCGCGCGCCTGGGCGGCGGCATCTTCACCAAGGGCGCCGACGTCGGCGCCGACCTGGTCGGCAAGGTCGAAGCCGGCATCCCCGAGGACGACCCGCGCAACCCGGCGGTGATCGCCGACAACGTCGGCGACAACGTCGGCGACTGCGCCGGCATGGCCGCGGACCTGTTCGAAACCTACGCGGTCACCGTGATCGCGACCATGCTGCTGGGCGGGCTGATGATCGCCCAGGCCGGCAGCAACGCGGTGCTGTACCCGCTGGTGCTGGGCGGCGTGTCGATCATCGCCTCGATCATCGGCGCCTTCTTCGTCAAGGTGAAGGCCGGCGGCTCGATCATGGGCGCCTTGTACAAGGGCGTGATCGTGTCGGCGGTGCTGGCGGCGATCGCGTTCTACCCGATCACCACCCAGCTGATGGCCGACTCGTCCTACGGCGCGCTGAACCTGTACTGGTGCGCCCTGATCGGCCTGGTCCTGACCGGCGTGATCGTGTGGATCACCGAGTACTACACCGGCACCCAGTTCAAACCGGTGCAGCACGTCGCGGCCGCCTCGACCACCGGTCACGGCACCAACATCATCGCCGGCCTGGGCGTGTCGATGAAGTCGACCGCGCTGCCGGTGATCGCGGTGTGCCTGGCGATCTGGGGCGCGCACGCGTGCGGCGGCCTGTACGGCATCGCCATCGCCGCGACCTCGATGCTGTCGATGGCCGGCATGATCGTCGCCCTCGACGCCTACGGCCCGATCACCGACAACGCCGGCGGCATCGCCGAGATGGCCGAGCTGCCGCCGGAAGTGCGCGCGGTGACCGACCCGCTCGACGCCGTCGGCAACACCACCAAGGCGGTGACCAAGGGCTATGCGATCGGTTCGGCCGCCCTGGCCGCGCTGGTGCTGTTCGCCGACTACACCCACAACCTGCAGGCCGCGCATCCGGGCACGGTGTTCTCCTTCGATCTGTCCGACCACTACGTGATCATCGGCCTGCTGATCGGCGGCCTGATCCCCTACCTGTTCGGGGCCATGGCGATGGAAGCCGTGGGCCGCGCGGCGGGCGCGGTGGTGGAGGAAGTGCGCCGCCAGTTCCGCGACATCCCCGGCATCATGGAAGGCACCGGCAAGCCCGATTACTCGCGCGCGGTGGACATGCTGACCAAGTCGGCGATCAAGGAAATGATCGTGCCCTCGCTGCTGCCGGTCGCGGTACCGGTGGTGATCGGCCTGCTGCTGGGGCCGAAGGCGCTGGGCGGCCTGCTGATCGGCACCATCGTGACCGGCCTGTTCGTGGCGATCTCGATGACCACCGGCGGCGGCGCCTGGGACAACGCCAAGAAGTACATCGAGGACGGCCACCACGGCGGCAAGGGTTCCGAGGCGCACAAGGCCGCGGTCACCGGCGACACCGTCGGCGATCCGTACAAGGACACCGCCGGCCCGGCGATCAATCCGCTGATCAAGATCATCAACATCGTCGCCCTGCTGCTGGTGCCGCTGCTGCCCAGCGGCGCCGGCCCGGCCGACGCGGCCGCGCACGCCGCACCGGTGGCGGCGCTGTCGGCACCGGCGATGGACGCCGCGCCGGCCGCCGCCGACGGCCAGCCGGACTCGCTGGCCACGCTGTACTTCGAAAGCGGATCGGCCGCACTGCCGGCCGAGTTCGAAACCGTGCTGTCCAAGGTCTACCACCGCATGCAGCGCGATCCGGCGCTGAAGGCGCGGGTGTCGGGCTTCCACGACAGCAGCGGCAATCCCCAGCTCAACGCCGACCTGGCCAAGCAGCGCGCGTCGGTGGTCAAGGACTGGCTGATCCAGCAGGGCCTGTCCGCCGACCGCGTGAGCATGGACAAGCCGGTGGTGATGGAGGGCGACGGCACGGCCAAGGAAGCGCGCCGGGTCGAGGTCCACGTCGAGTAAACGCAAGGTTTCAAGCCAACGGAGAACGGCGGCCACGGCCGCCGTTTTCTTTTCCGCGCGCGCTCAGCGCTGGCCGCGCTCGAACTGCGCGAATTCCCGTTCCAGCCGCCACTGCGCCCGCGCCTTGGCGCTGCCCTGCAAGTAGCGTTCGCAGGCCGGCCCGGCGGCATCGCCCGCACAGGCGTCCACGCGCGCTCCGCCCGCGCGGCCCTGCCACAGGCTGTCGCCGGGCAGGAAAGCGTATTCGAGGCTGTCGCGCGCGATCTGCTTGAGCTGCCGATAACGCAGGCCCTGCTCCTGCGCCGCACGCTGGTACTCGTGGGTCATGTCGCTGCGGAGCACGCCCTGGTCGTCGGTGGCCAGCACCACCGGTACGCCCGCGGCGAGGTAGGCCTGCAACGGATGCTGCGCGCCCTGCACGCCGAGGATGGCGGCGTTGCTGCTCAGATTGATCTCCACCGCGATGCGCTCGCGCGCCATGCGCCGCAGCAGCGCCGGCGCGTCGCTCTCGTAGGCGATGTCGACGCCGTGGCCGATGCGCCTGGCGCCGGCCACCGCCACCGCATCGCGCACGTGGAAGCGCAGATCGCGCGGCGCGACCAGGCCCAGGGTCTGCTCGCCCGCGTGCAGGGACAAGGGCACCGCGGGCTGGCGCCGCTTCAGGTAGGCGAACATGCGCATGTGCAGCGCGTAGTCGCGCTGCGCCACCGGATGGTGTTCGGGGCCGACGATGTTGACGCCGACCCAGCGCGGATCGGCCTCCACCAGGGCGAAGCCGAACACCATGGCGGCGAAGGCCTGCGCGGGCGGCCGATGCCGCGGCACCGGGATCTGGTAGCGCAGCTCGACCGCGCACGCGGGCTGGGCGCCGTCGCCGGCGCAGCCTTGGGCCGCGACGAAGGCCGCTTCGTCGCGATCCAGTTCCGCGCGCGCCTCGGCGATCGCGGCCGGCACCAGCGGCGCCAGCACCGCCGACAGCGCATCGAGGTCGCTGCCGTCCTGGCCGCTGGCCTTGGCGGCATCCAGCAGGCCCTGCGCGCTGCGCGGCATCGACATCAGTTCGAGGTAGGCGACGCGGTCGTCCGCGGCCAGTTCGCGCGCGGCCGCGATCACCCGCCCGGAATCGCCCGCGGACACGGCGCGGAAGCCGTCGAAGCTGGCGAAGAAGCGGTCGAAATCGGGCAACGTGGCGTTGCGCATCGACAGCGCGTCGATGGCGCGGCTGTAGCGGCCGTAGTCCTTGCTGGCCAGGTCGCGCGCCGCGACCGTCGCCGGCGCCTCGCAGGGCGGGCGGACGATGCGATGGCTGTCGGTGGCCACGCAATAGCCCTGCTCCGCCGCCCAGCGCAGGTAGTCCTCGGCGTACACCGAACCACTGGCGTGGTTGTGCAGGTCGCCGCCCTTGGGCATGGCCTGCAGGAACATGCGCAACTGCGGCGGGCTGTCGGCGATGCGCTCGAAGTAGGCCGCGGTGCGCGCCTCGTCGGCATCGCCCCTGGCATCGGCGGCGGCCGCCGCCAACAGCAGCGGCGCGCACAGGCTGAGCCGGTTCCAGGCCTTCGTTCTGTCCATTCCCTTGCACCGTTTCGTGTAAGCCGTCCGAGCGGGAATGGTATGCGGCCCAGGGCTCGCTGGGCGTGCCTTGCGCGTACCGACGCCGGGCCCGAGCAGCGCCGCTGCCGGCCGTCGCTACTTGGGCGATGGCCGCCGCCGGCGCGCAAGGCGGAGTCGAACTCGCGGTGTCCGGGCGGCGCTGCCTTGAACCATGAGGCGCCCCATATCGGCTGGGGCCATGCGCTGCGGCGTCCCGGGCGGCGCGCTGCGGCCCCATGCGCGCCGGCGGGGCCGGAATCCGGGAGCCGCGCGCGAGGTAAGCCCCCCGGTTCCGGACCGCCCATGCTGCATCGCAGCAGCCGGCCGCGTAGAATGCCCGCTCTTTCTTTCGGCCCGTCCCCCGGCGGGCCACCAGCAGTCGGAGCTACGCACCATGGGCCTGGACCTCGTCCCCACCGGCAAGAACCCGCCGGAAGAGATCAACGTCATCATCGAAATCCCGAAGGACGCCGAGCCGGTCAAGTACGAGGTCGACAAGGCCTCCGGTGCGATCTTCGTCGACCGCATCCTGTCGACCCCGATGCGTTACCCCTGCAACTACGGCTACGTGCCGCACACCCTGTGCGGCGACGGCGACCCGGCCGACGTGCTGGTGGTGCTGCCGCTGCCGCTGATCCCGGGC
Organism: Lysobacter sp. CCNWLW3; assembly: GCF_036697405.1. Taxonomy (NCBI): domain Bacteria; kingdom Pseudomonadati; phylum Pseudomonadota; class Gammaproteobacteria; order Lysobacterales; family Lysobacteraceae; genus Lysobacter; species Lysobacter sp. CCNWLW3. The sequence continues at coordinate 9,725 of NZ_JBAHWA010000024.1, read as the reverse complement.
TCGGTGATCCGCTGCCGTCCGGTCGGCGTGCTGCGCATGACCGACGAAGCCGGCGGCGACGAGAAGCTGCTGGCGGTGCCGGTCGACAAGGTCTTCGCCGGCTACAGCCACATCGCCGACATCGAGCAGGTCAGCCAGCATTGGCTGGACCGCATCGGCCACTTCTTCGAGCACTACAAGGATCTGGAGAAGGGCAAGTGGGTCAAGCTGGACGGCTGGGGCAAGGCCGCCGAAGCCAAGCAGATCCTGCTCGAGGCGATCGACCGCTACAACGCGACCGAAGAAGGCGACAAGCCGAAGTTCTGAAGGCGCGCGCGGCGCCGGCGAACTACGGAGGCCGCCTTTGGGCGGCCTTCGTGTTTTGAGCCTTGGCTTTCGATCTTCCCTTCTCCCGCCTGCGGCGACCGAAGGAAGTGCAAAGCTGAGAAGGCGCCCGAAGGGCGGATGAGGGCCGCGAATGAGGTGGGGGTCGCGCGCTGGCGCCGGCCCCTCACCCTCCCTCTCCCAAAGAAGAGAGGCCAAGCACGGCCTCGCTCAGGCGTTGTCGCCGACCGCTCGCTGCTGCTCGGCGCTGCTGCCCGCCGCCGGCGCCTCGCCGCTCACGGCGAACTTGGCCACGATGGTCATCATCGCGTTGAACCAGCGCAGCTCATTCCTGAGGCGGATGGTCTGACTGGGGCCTTTGACCTCGTCGATGAAGCGTTGCAGCGCGTCGCGGTAACGCGCGCGGCCTTCGGGGCGCTCGCCGTACTCGAACCACAGGCCCTGCCAGAGGCGCGCGAAGCGCATCGAGGCCTGGCGCACCTGCTGCAACTGCGGGTGCGGCTCGGCGTCGGCGAACAGCAGGCCGAAGTGGGCGTTGAGCTCCCAGGGGCTCATCACCGCCGGCACGTTGACGGTCTCGCAGGGGAAGCCCGCGCGCTCGCCCGCGCGCGGCGCGACCGCCTGCTGCGGCCAACCCGCGGGCGGCACGTTGTGCGGGCGCCCGCGACCGACCAGTTCCCAGAACTCGCCGCCGCCGACGGTGTCGACCACCAGATGAATGCGCGACTCCACGGCGTCGTTGATGACCCGGTGCTGGCGCCAGGTGTCGAAGATCCAGCACTCGCCGGCGGCCATGTTGATCGCGGCGTCGCCGCATTCGAAGCGCACCGTGGGCTGGGTCACCACCGGCACGTGCACGCGCACGCGCTCGGCCCAGTAGTAGCCCTGGTCGGCATGGCGGGTGACCTCGGCATGGCCGGACAGGCGCATCAGCCGGCTGCGGCCGACGGTGGCGCCCAGGCTGGCGAAGACCTGGCACAGATAGGGGCAGCGCAGTAGTTCCGGTGTCGGCCGCATCTGCCCGGAGAAGGCCTCGTTGGCCGGATCGCCATCGACCGCGACCAGCGGCAGCATGGAATTGCCGGCGAAACCCTGCGGATGCGGGCGCCAGGGCCCCTCGCCCAGGGCGGCGATCTCGGCGGCCAGCCGCGCCGCGTCGAAGGTCAGCGGCAACTGGATGAACGGCACCTGCAATTTCATCGTGCGATCCGGGCTTGCGACCGCCCTATCGTACACAGGACCGCGAAGGCGTCGCCACGCCCGGACACGCGCACAAAAAAAGGAGGCGGGCCATAGGCCCGCCTCCCGGTACTGCGTGCTGCCTACTACGGCAACCGTCGATCAGAAGCGCTGACGGTACTGCAGGTAGTAGTAACGGCCCGGCAGGTCGTACTGCGGATCGAACATGTTGTACTTCGCGGTCAGCGACAGCGGCGGATCCTTGTCGAACACGTTGTTCGCGCCGACCGAGACGGTGGCGTTCCACGGCGTGTTGTAGCGGAACTGCATGTCGTGGTACGTGGTCGCGCCCAGGTGGTTACGCGGCGCCGCACCGTCGGCGGTCACGCGGTTCGGATCCGAGCAGTAAGCCTGCGCGTTCGCACCGGTGAACGGGCAAACCTCGTCGATGCCCGACTTGTAGCGCATGCCCCAGGTCGCGCCGAAGTCGCCCTTGCTCCAATCCAGGTACAGATTGGACTTGATGCGCCAGTACGGATCGTTCGGCAGGTACAGGCCCTGACGCTCTTCAGCCGCGGAGTCTTCGGTCGCCGTGGCGATCCACTTGGAGGTATAGCTGGTGTCCCAGGTGATCGAGAACTTGCCGTAGGCCGTTTCCGGCAGACGGTAGTTCAAGGTCACGTCGTAGCCCTCGACCTCGTACTGAGCGAGGTTGAGCAGCGGCATCTCGAGCTTGTCGATGATGTTCGGGTTACCGGCCGAGGTGCCGCCGCGCTGGTACAGACCGCAGTAGGCGGCCTGCTCGCCCGGGGTACCGGCGTAGCACTTGTCCAGGATGAACTGCGCTTCCGGACGGGTGATCGCGTTCTCGATCTTGACCTTGTACCAGTCCACCGCGATGTCGAAGCCCTGCAGCCAGCTCGGGCTGTAGACGAAGCCCAGGGTCTTGCTGGTCGAGGTTTCCGGCGACAGCTGGTCGTTCGAGGTCCAGGTGAAGGCCTCGAGCGTCTGCCGCGACGAACCGTTGCCCGGCTGGACGTAGGTGTTCGGCACGCCCTCGGCGGTGCAGCGAGCCGCGACCTGCGGGTTGCTGCGCAGCGGCGAGTGGCTGGAGCAGGGGTCGATGTAGCTCTCGAAAGAATCGGTGTTGCCGCCGTAGAGGTCGCTGATGCTCGGGGCGCGGAAGCCCTCCGACCAGTTACCGCGGATCAGCAGGTCGTCGATCGGCTTCCAGCGGAAACCGAACTTGCTGTTCAGCGTGTTGCCGAAGTTGCTGAAGTCCGAGTAACGCGTGGCGACCGAGAAGTCGAGCAGCTTGGCGAACGGCAGGTCGGACAGCACCGGCACGGCGAGCTCGAGGTAGAACTCGTCCAGCGAGTACTGGCCGGCGGTGGGCGAACGCGCATTGCCGGTGCTCAGGCCGGCGGCGATGAACGCGTCCGGATCGAACTGGCCGCTCTCGGTGCGGTGCTCATAACCCGCGGCGAAGCCCAGCGGGCCGGCCGGCAGGTCGACGATGTCGCCGCTGACGTTGAGGGTGTAGCTCTTGGACTCGACCTTGGACGAATCGTGCGCGGTGAAACCGGTGTATGCCAGCGCTTCGGGCGAGATCGAGCCCAGGCCGCCGAGCGGGTTGATCGGCACGCAGCCGGCGATGACCGAACCACCCGGAGCGGTCACGCACACGGCCTTGCCGTCGCGCATTTCCGACGGACCGTAGGCGTTGCGCAGCGCGGCCACGTTGAACAGGCCGTAGGTCAGGGTGCTGTCGTCGGAACGGTCGTAGCGGTAGCCGGCGTCCCAATCGAACTGACGCTCGCCGACGCTGAAATAACCTTCCAGTCCGCCGTAGAAGTGGAAGTTCTTGGTGTCCTGGTTGTACGAACGGCCGCCGGTTTCCTGGAAGCGGCGGTTGACGCCGATCAGGTCGCGCACGCCCTTGTACTCGGCCGGCGCATACAGGCTGTCCTTGCTCAGGGTCTGGCCGGTGACCGGCATGGCGGCGAGCAGCTGCTCCGACTGGCGCTGGTTGTACAGCGTCTCGGTGCGGAAGGTCAGGTTGTCGGTGATGTCGAACGTGCCCTGCGCGAACAGCGAGGTGCGCTCCTGCGGGGTCAGCAGGTAGTTGTCCGGGGCGGTGTTGTAACCGTGCACGGCCGAGTCGTAGACGACCTTGTTGCCCTGCGCGTCGAGCACGTAGCGCACGTCGTCGGTATTGGACGCGGTGCCCATGTTGTCGACGAACGAGCCCGGGAAGCCGGTGCCGCTCTGGCCGGAATAGAACGGCGCGCCGCCTGCGGAGATCTTGCGCGCGCCGGCCATGACGGCCTCTTCCTTGACGTAGGAAGCGCCGATCAGCAGCGAGGAGCGGTCGTTGCTGACGCCCATCGAGACGTCGTACGCCTGACGGTCGCCGTCCTGCGCGCTGTACTGGCCGAAGTACGCGCCGGCTTCGGCGCCTTCGAAGTTGCGACGGGTGATGATGTTGACCACGCCGGCGATGGCGTCGGAACCGTAGATGGTCGAGGCGCCGTCCTTCAGCACTTCCACGCGCTCGATGATCGAGGCCGGGATGGTGTTGAGGTCGACCGAGCCGTCGAGCTGGGTGGTCCAGCGGCGGCCGTTGACCAGCACCAGGGTACGGCTGGAGCCGAGGTTACGCAGGCTGATGCCCGCCGAGCCGTCGCCGCCGTTGTTGAAGGTGGAGTTCAGCGCGGCGCCGTTGCTGGAGATGCGCTGCAGCACGTCGGCGACCGAGGTCACGCCCTGCTTGTCGATCTCGGCGCGGGTCAGGGTGAAGATCGGCTGCGAAGTTTCGATGTCGGCGCGCTTGATGCGCGAGCCGGTGACCTCGATGCGATCGAGCGTCGTGGCGTCTTGGGCGGGAGCTGCATCGGCTTCTTGGGCGCTGGCGAACGCCGGCACCAGTGCGATCGCGATACCGGCCGGCAGCAAGCCGAGCCGCACCGCGGGACGCAAATTGCGATGGTTCATCTATCTCTCTCCAGGTAATCGTTATGGGCGTGTTAAAACGCCCAGCAAAATTACGTTCCGGTGGCCATCGCTGCTTTGCGCGCGAGGCCGAGAGACTTTGCCGAGTCGGTCCGCGAGCTCACGCTCGCGTCGTTCGCATCCATGCTTCGTCGCCGCAATGCGGATGCGCCGAAGCGCGCGCGAGGTGCGCGCGCGATGCTGCGGATGCATTCGATGACATCGGCCGCGACGATCGAGCGGCGTCGTCGCGGCGCGTCGCGACGGATCGTCGGCGCACCTTGGATATAGGATGCGCCGACGTCGTCGTCAGGTTCCCGTGGCCATCATCGCTTTGCGCGCGACGCCGAGAGACTTTGCCGAATCGGCCCGCGAGGCCGCGCCCGCACCGCTCGCGGCGGCGCTGCGATAACGCGTGGCGGACACCCCGAAGCGCGCGCGGAACGCACGCGCGAAGCTGCAGCAGTTGTCGAAACCGCTGGCTGCGGCGACTTCGCCGATCATCATCGAGGTGCTTTTGAGCAGATCCGCGGCGTGTTCCAGGCGCATGCGCGCCGATGCCGCCTGCGGGCTCTCTTCGTAAAGACTGTGGAAGGTCTTGGAGAAGTACCAGCTGGAGAAGCTGGTGAGCTCGGCCAGTTCGCTGATGCGCACGACGCGGTCGCAATTGCCTTCCAGGTACAGGCGCGCGCGCTGCAGACGCCCGAACACCTGGCGCTTGCGGCTGCGCGAACGGCCCGGGCAGCGCGGGATGCGCGAAGCCAGGTCGCGCTGGATGCCGGCCAGGTGCAGCAGGATCGGGCGCAGCGCGGTGAGTTCGGCCGGGGCCTCGGTGTCGGCGGCGCGTACGCTGGCCTGGCGCCACAGGCGCAGGGCGACGCGGGCGTCGCGCCGGGTCATGCGACCGCGGCCGGCGTACAGGCCGCAGTCGGTGAAGCGCGCCATCGCCTTGAGCGCGTCGGCGCTCAGGTTCAGGCCCACGCACAGGCCGTGGCGGTCGGCCTGCAGCACCGGCTTGGAGTCGCGCTCGAAGGCGATCCAATCGCCGCGACGCAGACGGAACTTGCCTTCCTTGGCTTCGACCCAGGACGCGCCTCGCAGCTGCACCCAGATCGAGAAGTTGGCGCCCGACAGCTGTGCGCTGCCGAGGCGGGAGACGCCGACGCAGCTACCCAGCGCTGCGTTGTCCGGGCTGTCGAGCTGCAGCAGCTGCCCGCGATCCGCCCATTGCGATTGCTCCATTGGTCCACCTCATGTGCCGAGAATGGCCAAAGCTTTTGCCGGAGCCGGAGCGTGGCTTCAGGAAAGTTGTCGGAGAGTTATGCGAAATCGCAACGAGAGCAAAACCGAAGAAGTTCCGAAAGCATGTTTTCCTTTTGGGTCAATTACTTGAACCAACCCGGCACTTCGGTCTTCGGAGGCCCCTGCAGGTCCATGTAACCGATATCAGCCCCATCCCACTCGACCAGGGCCACGTAGATGGCATCGCCGCGCGGGCTGACCGAGAAGCCGTTGACCGCGGCGCGGCGGCTTTGGTCCAGGCACAGGGGGGCGGCCTTCGTGGCGTCTCCCAGGCCGATGCGACGCAAGCGCGCGGCACAGCTTTGCAGCTGTTCGAGGTAGCGGATCTGGCCGTCGCCGGCGACCGCCCACAGGCGGTAGCGATCGGAGATCGGCTCCTCCGCGTTCAGCTCGCGCACGCTGCCCGGCGACAGCCCGAGATCGGCCTGCCACAGGCCGCTGCGGGTCGGCCGGGTGAACAGCACGCGCTGGCCGACCGGGTCGAACTGGACCTGGGACACGTCGTCGACGACGGCCAGGGCCTGCATCGGGCGCTGACGGCGGTCGAACAGGTGCAGGCGCAGATGGCCGTCGCCGGCCCCGGCCAGGACCAGGATCCGGTTCGGATCGGGCAGGTACAGGGCCTGCAAGGGCTCGCTCAGCGGCACGTCCAATTGCGAGACCCGTCCGCTGGAGGGCACCACCTCGTGCACCACCGGCCGGCCGTCGCGATCGCGGCCGCTGACCAGCACGCTGCGCGCGTCGGACGACCAACTCGACACGTAGCGGGTGGCCGGCTGCACGCCGGCGATCATCCGCAGCGATTCGGGCCGCTGCAGGTCGGCCCACCACAGGCCGTTGCTGCCGGAGCGGTCGGACACGAACACCATCTGGCGAGCGTCCGGCGCGATCGACGGCAGCACGTCGCGCGCCGAGGACGCGAACAGGGGCTCGACCACGTGCACCAGTCCGCCGGAATGCTCCGGCACCATCACCCGGTACAGGCCGAAATAGGGTTTGCGCTGCACGAACACCGCCGCCTGGCGGCTGCGCGCGGCCACCGGGCTCTGGGCGTCGACGATGCCGGTGTCGGTGATGCGGCCGCTGTCGAAGTCGAGCCGGTACATGCGCACGTCGCCGTCGACGGCGCGACCGAACAGCAGACCGCTGCCATCGGGCAGCCAGTCCCAGCCGCGCACGTCGGCGCGCAGCTCGGTCATGCGCTCGGCTTCGCCGCCCTCGGCGGGCACGCGCCAGAAGTCGCCCAGCGGCGCGTTGCGCACGAAGGCGATCCAGCGCCCGTCGGGCGAGTAGCGCGGCGCGCTGTCGAGGTCGGCGCGACCGCGACGGTAATTGAGCGCGGTCCATTCGCCGCTGGCCAGGTCGAGCTGACGCATGCCGACCACGCCCAGCGCGGTCGGCATGCTGCCGAACACCAGACCGTGGCTGTCCGGGGTCCAGTCGAAGCTGGGCGGGCTGCGGTGGTCGCAGGTGCCGACCTCGCGCTCGGCGCCGCCGTTGGCCGCGATCATCATGATCCGGCAGGCGCTGCCCGGCTCCAGGCGCAGGAACGCGATCCAGCGCCCGTCCGGCGACCACGCCGGCGCGCTGTCCTCGGCCGCGCCGCTGGGATGGCTGAGCACGCGCGGCTGGGTCTGGTCGGTGGTCTGGACCATGATCGCGGTGGCGCGCGCGCGTTCGGGGATGGCGACGTAGGCCACCATGGACGCGTCCGGCGACAGGGTCGGCGCCAGTTCGAAGCCCGGCATCGAGGTGATCAGACGATAGGGACGCTCGCTGGGCATGGGCATCGCGCTGATCGCGCGCGCGTCCTGCGGCGCCGCCGCCGGTTCGCGCAGCATCGACCACAGCAGGATCGCGCCGACCAGCACCGCCACCGCCGCGATCGTGCCCACGATCGAGGTCCAGGCGCCGCGCGCGCTGGGCGCGGCGACGATCGGGATCGCCGCCACCGCCTCGTCGCGCTCGGAATCCGGAAACGCGGGATGTTCGGCGGTGGTGCGCGAGGGATCGACCAGCGCCGCTTCCGGTCGCGCGCGTTCGGCGCGCGCCGGCGCGGCGCCGTCGGACGCCGCATCCAGCCATACCACCGGCGTCAGCAGGCGATAACCGTTCTTGGCGATGGTCTCGATGTAGCGCGGATTGCCGCGTTCGTCATCGAAGGCTTTGCGCAGCTGGGTGATGGCCTGGGTGATGACGTCGTTGGTCGGCAGCGTGTCCGGCCACACCTCCGTCAGCAGCGCGTCGCGGCTCACTACCCTGCCCTGGTGCTCGACCAGGCTCAGCAGCACGCCCATGGCCTTGGGCGTGATCCGGCGCGGCCGGCGCGCACCCGGCGCGAGGATCTCGCGCAGCGGCACGTCGACCAGGCAGTCGCCCACGCGCAGGCGCTCGGACGGCAGCGGCGGCGGCGATGGCTCGGGGGGTCGTGACATGAATCCTGCAATGGTCGCGGCGGGCCGCTTCGGCGTCATGTGCCTGAAGACGTGTAAGGCCAACGGCCAGACCCGGCATAACGCTGGGGCGCGCACGGGCTAACGCGCCTGAGGCCGTCATTCTAACGTCGCCGGGTACCTCCGCACTCATCGCGGGTGGCACACAGGCCCTCTCTCGCCGACGTCCTACAGAACGTATCGTTCCACTTTCGCGCCGCGGCCTTCACGGGGCTAAGGCGCGATTTTTTTATCCGTGGCCTGGCTGCATCGGCGCTTAACGACGCTCCTGTCGCAGGATGGTCAGCCCGATCAGGCGCGAAACCACCGCGGCGATGTAGCCCACGCCGGCGAACTGCTCCAGCATCACCAGCACGCGCGCGCCCGAGCCCAGCGGAATCACGTCGCCCAGGCCCACCGCCGAGAGATTGGTGAAGCTCAGGAACAGCAGCTCGATCCAGGTCCGTGGCTCGCCCGGCCGCTCGGCGCCGACGAAGCTGCCCGGATACCAGGCCTGGCAGACCAGGAAGGCATAGGCGAAGCCCCAGGCCAGCAGGGTGAAAGTGGCACCGGCCGCGAACAACTCGTCGGCGGTGACCCGGTGGTCGCTCATCATGTAGGCGATCAGGCTGCCGGCGGCATAGAAGTACAGCAACGCCTCCAGCGCCGAGGAGGCCACCAGCAGCACGTCGCTGCTGACCAGCACCGACAGGATCGACAGCGCGAACGCCGGTACCGCCAGCAGCCAGGCCACCCACATACTGGCCGGGCTGCGGTTGACCACCCACACCGCCAGCGCCAGCACCAGCACCCCGAACGCGCCGAACACCACCCGCCCGCCGCCCGAGGGCTCGAACAGCGGATACGCCAGCATGCTCAGCAGCTGCGCGGCCAGCAGAAACGCCGACGGATGCCGCCGCGCGAGGGCGCGCCATTTCAGGGAGGCGTAGTTGCGGTCGCTCATGCGGCGAAGTGTGCAGGACTTGGCGAGCGGCGCACAGAGGGCGGCGACCGCGCGGGCGGCCCAAGCGGCGGGACGCGGCCACGAGGGGGATCGGCCTAGGGGGATCGGCCTAGGGGAGTCGGCCTAGGGGGAATCGGCCTAGGGAAATCGGCCGGAACGTCTCCACGCGGACGCAGCGACGCCGCAAAACGAAAGATCGGGCAGGCAGCCCCTTCGTTTCGGCCCATGCGGCATGGCAGCCCCAGAGCCCCGGCTCCCGCGACGATGCGGTTCGCCTACGGCTCACCGCATCCTACGGCCAGCGATTGCAGTCGCAGTCGCAGTTGCAGTTGCAGTTGCAGTTGCAGTTGCAGTTGCAGTCGCGGTTGCAGTCGCGGTTGCGGTTGCGGTTGCGGTTGCGGTTGCGGTTGCGGTTGCGGTTGCCGCGGCATTGGAATCCACAGCCCCGCACTCACACGAACAACCGTAGACCCGAAGGGCGGCGCGCAGGACGCGCGCCGTTTTTCGAATGGACAAGGATGTCCATTCGAAAA
>NZ_JBAHWA010000023.1:0-45414 GCF_036697405.1 Lysobacter sp. CCNWLW3 | reverse complement strand
GCTCCCACAGAAAGCCAGCTCACCCGAAACCAACGACGCAGCCCGAGTTCGCGGTCGCGGCTTGCGCCGCTCCTACAGGGAGCTTGGGCGGGAGAAAGCGACCCGCACGCGCAGCGGGCGGAAGCCGTTGACCTTGCTATCAGCCATTCGAACCTGAACCAGCAACACGCTAAAGGCACTGGATCCCCGCCTTCGCGGGGATGACGGGCAACAGCAAGCCCGCCGGCGTTCAGTCGCGCATGAACCTACAATTCGCGCGCCATCGCCCTTTCATAAAAGACGGAGTCAAAAGCGACGCAGCACAACGACGAAGGCCCGGCGGAGCGATCCACCGGGCCTTCGCGCTCGCGGCCATCGCCGATCAGTTGTACTGCGAAGACTTCACCAGCAGGTGCTTGGCCAGCGCGCCGTGGAAGATGCCGACACCTCGCGCGATGTGCAGGGTCACGAACAGCAGCACGATGCCCAGGGCGATCGACAGCGGCCAAGTCCAGGGCCCCGCCATCAGGTTGACATTGTCGATCCAGAAGCCGGCGCCGTAGCTGCCGAACAGCATCGCGATCGGCGCCAGGATCAGCGACAGCGACACGCTCAGCCCGGTCACCGCGATGGTGAAATAGAGGATGCCCAGCGGCATCATCAGCAGCATGTACAGCAGCGTGCCCCAGGTGCGCGGGTCGACGAACATGTCCTTGATGCGGTCGAACAACGGCTTGCCGCGCCCGCTGTACAAGGGCCTGCGCGGCATGCGCTCGCCCAGCATCACCTCGACCAGGCGGCCCTCGACCAGCGACAGCACCCGCACCGAGCCCAGGAACAGGATCACGAACGGGATGCCGATGATCAGCACCGCCAGGCCGGCCGACAACGAAGCGCCGGTGACCACCCAGGTGAAGTAGAAGATGCCGGTGGCCAGCGACAGCAGCATGTAGAACAGCGCCGCGTAGGTGCGCGGCTCGGCGATCACGCCGAAGAACTGGCCCAGGCTGGACTTGCGCGGCTTCGGCCGCGGCGTGCGCAGGGCGGTCTGCACCGTGACCTCGGTGTCGCGGTAGATCTCGGCGACTTCGTCGGGCGCGCCGTAGCTGCCGGCGACCGAGGCGATCACTTCGGCCTCGCTCTTGCCGGGGTTCTCGGCCATCTCCGAGCGTAGATATTCCTCGGCGTCGTAGAGCGCGTCCTGGACCAGGGCCGGGTCGGCGCTGCTCAGCGCCTCGCGCAGGCGCTCCAGGTAATCGGGGATCGAAGTCGGAAGCGGGGTGGCGTGGCTGGCGTTCATGCGGACGGTCCTTCAAGGACGGAATCGACGGAATCTCGGGTGGCGCGCCAGGCCGCGGTCCATTCGTGCAGGACCTCGCGACCGGCGTCGGTGATGCGGTAGTAGCGGCGCGGCGGCCCCGACACCGACGGCTCGACATGACTGTCGAGCAGGCCGGCCGCGCCGAGGTTGCGCAGCACCGGATAGAGCGCGCTCTGCTTGCCGCTGAGCACGCCCTCGCCTTCGCGCTCCAGGCGCTTGGCGATCTGGTAGCCGTACATCGGCTCCTCGGCGCCTCCAAGCACGGCCAGCAGCGCCAGCGACACGGTGCCGGCGCTGAGCTCTTTCTGGAACTTGCGGAGGTGGAGGTCTAGGTCGGTCATGGCCCGGTCCTACTAGCTTGGTGTCCACAGTAGTACGAACTTCGGTATAGCGCGCATGCCATTAGTAACTGGGTCTTACTACCGGCGCCTGTCGCGCTGCCCTGCCGGCCCCATCGACCCGGAGCCCGCCATCGGTCGCCCCCCTTCCCCGCGTAGGCATGGCGATGCGTCCGTGGCCGGCCGCCGGTGCTGCAGCGGTGGTTCGACAGCCCGGGCTTCCACCCGAACCCGCGCGCGGGCAGTGGCGCTGCACTTCGAGAAGCTCGCTGCGCGCAGCCGCGCTGCCACGACCCGTTCGGCCAGGGTCGCTGCCGCTTCGTGATCGAGAACCGGTTTCCGGGCCAGGGCGTGTTCACCGAATTCATGCGCGGCGACTACACTCGCTCGACCTGATAGGGGAGATTCAACGATGCGTTCGAAGCCGTACTCGTCCCAGCCCTCGGCGTGGCTGTCGCCGCTGCTGATCGCCGCGACGCTGTCCCTGCCCCTGGCTGCCGCGGCCGCCGACGCGGCCAAGCCGCGCTCGATGCAGGAGATCCTCGACGCCACCAAGCCCGGCGACTGGCGGGCGCTGGATCCGCGCGACACCCTGTATCTCAACCTGCCGCGCGGCCGCGTCGTGATCGAGCTGGCGCCCGACTTCGCGCCCGCCCACGTCGCCAACATCCGCGCCCTGGCCCGCAACGGCTACTGGAACGGGCTGAGCATCAACCGTTCGCAGGATAATTTCGTGGTCCAGTGGGGCGACGCGGCCGAGGACGACAAGAGCCGCAAGCCACTGGGCAAGGGCACCAAGGCCAAGCTGCCGGCCGAGTTCGCGCGCAGCAGCGACAAGCTGCCCTTCCACGTCCTGCCCGATCCCGACGGCTGGGCGCCGCAGGTCGGTTTCGCCGACGGCTTCCCGGCCGCGCGCGACACTTCGGCCAAATCGGCCTGGCTCGCCCATTGCTACGGCATGGTCGGCGCCGGCCGCGACGTCGCCGCCGATTCCAGCAACGGCACCGAACTGTATGTGGTGATCGGCCAGTCGCCGCGCCAGCTCGACCGCAACATCACCGTGGTCGGGCGCGTGGTCCAGGGCATGGAGCTGCTGTCGGTGCTGCCGCGCGGCACCGGCGCGCTGGGTTTTTACGAGAACCCGGCCCAGCGCGTGCCGATCGCTTCGATCCGCTTGGCCGCCGACGTGCCCAAGAAGGACCGGGTCGGCATCGAAGTGCTGCGCACCGACAGCGCCGCCTTCGACGAGATCATCGAATCGCGCCGCAACCGCCGCGACGAGTGGTACAAGCAGCCGGCCGGCCATATCGACCTGTGCAACGTGCCGCTGCCCACGCGCGAGATCAGCGAGAAGGCGCCGGCGAAGCCGGCCAAGGGCAAGGGCAAGTAAGCGCCGCGCCGCCGCGACGCTCAGGCGTCGCGGCGGTGGCTCAGTACCTGGTGCTGGAACAGGCACATCCGCACCACGCTGTGGTAGCGGCCGTCGCTGAAGAACTCGTCCACCAGCACGCCCTCGCGCTGGAAACCCGCGCCCTCGTAGATCGCGATCGCGCGCAGGTTGTCGACGTCCACCAGCAAATAGAGCTTGTACAGATTCAGCACCCGGAACGCGTAGCTGATCGCCAGCCGCGTCGCCGCGCGCGCATAGCCGCGGCGCTGCTGCTCGGGCGAGATCATGATCAGGAACTCGCCGCGCCGGTGCAGGTGGTCGATCTCGACCAGTTCGACCAGGCCCACGCGTTCGCCGTGCGCGTCCTCGACGATGAAGCGGCGCTCGGACTGGTCGTGGATGTGCTTGCGGAACAGCTCTTCCAGTTCGACGAAGGACTCGTAGGGCTCCTCGAACCAGTAGCCCATCACGCTGCGGTTGTTGTTGAGCTGATGGACGAAATGCAGGTCACTGCGCTCCAGGGGGCGCAGGGTCACCGACGGCGCGGGGACGGCTTCGTTCGTGTTCATGCGCGCACCCTACTCCATCGCCGTGGACGCCGGATGACGCACGCGCACGCCGTCACATGGCCTTAGCCCGGCCGCGCCTAGCCTGTCCTCGCTCCCCCGCGATAGGACCGGACCATGCCCCTGCTGCGACTGCGCGTAACCGGTAGTCAAGACGATGCCCGCGCCATCGGCAACCTCCTGGCGAGCCTGGACGGCATCGAGCACGTCGAGGAAGTCGCCGACCTGATGCCGCGCATGGACGACTCCGATTCCAGCTCGGCCGGCCTGCCCGACGATCGCGGGCCGGGCACGCACGAAATCGAGATCGACGCGCCCAACCGCGCCAGCGCCGAGAAGGTGCGCGAAGCGGTGGAGGCGCTGGCCTTCGACCTGGACGTGCTGGTGGAATTCGAGAGCGAAGAAGAACGCTGAGGGGGCGGCTTGGGCCGTTTCGCGCGACCGCAAAGCCGATCCCCCTCAAGTCCCCCTGTTCAAAGGGGGAGGACGAGCGGTCAGCGCATCGCTTGCAAGGCCGCGGTGGCGCCCGGTAACAGCACGCGCAGGCGCGCATCCTCCGAGACATCGGCGCTGACGTAGATCGCCTGCAGGAACGCGATCAGGTCGTGGCGGCGCGCCAGCCAGGCCGGGTCGCGGTAGGCCAATTCGGCATCGCCCAGCCGCGCCGGCAAGGCGGCGAACCAGGCCGTCCATTGCGCCTCGTCGCGGAAGTCGCGCCGCGCCGCGTACAGCACCGGCGCGGCCAGCCGTTCGGGTTCGCCGTAGACATAAGCATGCCCGCTTTCGGGTACGGCCTGGGTCGCGACCGCATCGACGATCGCGGCCAGCTGGGCCTGATCCAGCGCCGGATTCAGGCTCAGCTGCATCAGCCAGTCGGCGCCGTGGGCGACGCCGTGGCGCCAACCCGTGCGCGCGTCGTAACCTCGGTAGTCGCGCACCGATGTTTGGTAACGCACCGCGCGCGCGACCATTGCCGCGCGTTCCTGCGCGCTCATCCACGCCGCGATGCGGTCGGTGCGCGCGACCTCGGCCAGCACCAGGGCCGCGAACGGGCGCGCGTAGCCCTCGCCTTCCGGCCCGTCCAACTCGGCGTACAACGCGTCGCGCAGCCGGCGCAGGCTCGGGGTCGCCAATGCGCCCTTGCGCATCCATGCCGACAGCGCCTCATAGGCGATGCCGTCGCGCAGGGTCGGGTCGGCATCGGCCAGACAGACCAGCAGGCCCTGCGCGAGCGCGTCGCGGCGGGCCACGTCGGCCAGCGCGAATTCGTCGCGCTTCAGATTCTCCAAGGCCGTGCGGTCCCAGCCTGACGGCGGACACACCGGGCCGGCCGCGGCGCCGGCGTATCCGGGCACGGCGAGCAACAGCAGCCAGCACGCCGCGGCGCGCACTCAGCCCGCCTTGCGGCCGCGCCGGCGCAGCAGACGCAGGAGCCACAGCGCGCCCAGCACCACCACGCCCAGCGGCAGCAGCACCGCGAAGGCGCGGATCATCCAGGCCACAACGCCGGTCACGATGGCGCCGAAATCGCCCAAAGCCTGGCCGATCTCGCTGCGGTTGGCCTGCGATTGCGGCGCGTTGAAACGCAGGGTGAGCAACTGGGTGTCGACCCGGCGCTGCTGCTGCGCGCCTTCCTGCTGCGCACCCTGCAACTGCGCCTCGACCTGGGCGATCTGGGTCGAGAGCAGCATCATGTCCTGGATCTTGAGGTCGTGACGGCCCTGGAACTCCAGCAGCCGCGCATGCTCCTTGCGCAGGCGATCCTGCAGCAGGCCGTTGTCGCGCATCACCACCGCTAGGTCCTCGGCATGGGTGTTGCGGCTGGCGATTTCGTCGCCCTTGCCGGCCAGCGCGATCAGCGGATCCACGCCCGCGGGCACCACCCGCACCTGCAGGCTGGCGCTGGGGAAGTCGCCGCCTTGCTGCTGCAGGCCCAGCACCGCGCAGGGGCCGAACTTGCCGCCGTTGCAGGCCTCCTGGGCCGCACGCAGGCGCTTGGGAATCTGCGCCGCCTCGACCTTGAGATCGACCTCGTGTTCGTAGGCCAGCTTCACGCCCAGATCGGCGGCGCTGCCCGCCGCGCGACCGGGCGAAGCGGCGGTGCTCTCGGCCGGTGCCGCGGCCGCCTCGTCCTGCGCCGCGTGCTTGCTGCAGGCGGCCGCGGCCGCCAAGCTCAAGGCCAACGCGGCCGTGGTCCAAACCCTGCGCATCGCGATTCTCCCCGAGCCCCCTGTGGGCTGGGCGGACTATGACACCGCCGCGACGACGTCCACCAGCGGGCCCGGCGCTGCGTTCAGCGCGGCGCAAGCCGGCCCCGAACGGGGCCGGCCGGCATCGATCAGGCCGGGTCGGGCGTACTGATGATCGATCGCACCCGAACGACGGCCCGTTCTACAGGTCTCCCACGATCACGCCGAAGCGAACCCGCGTTGCGCAATGCGGGTTCGCGGCGCCAGCCTCAGAACCGGTGCTTGAAGCCCACCGTCACGAACCGCCCCAGCCCGTCGTACTGGGTGATGTCGTAGGGCAGCGCGCCGCCAGCCGGATCGAAGGGCGGATCGCGGTCGGCGAGGTTCTGCACCGACAGGTACAGCGTGGTGTCGCGCAGGCCTTCGTACGCGGCGTAGAGATCGAAGGTGTGGCTGTCGCCGACCTTGTCGCGCAGGCCCGGATTGCTGCGCGCGTCGACCACCTGCTGGGCGTAGCCGCCGATGTAGCGCCAGGACAGCTGCGCGTTCCAATCGCCGCGCTTCACGCCCAGCGAGGTGATGCCGCGCCACTTCGGCAGCGCGCCGAAACGGTTGCCGCCCGCACCTTCCAGGGCCCGTTCGCCGGCCACCTGCGGCTGCTCGTAGCTCAACAGGCGCGTCCAGCTGCCGTCCAGGGTCCAGTCGGCGACGCCGGCATGCCAGACCTGGCGGCCTTCGATGTCGAAGCCGGTCGTGGTCAGCGTGCCCTGGTTGGCGTAGCGGTTCTCGGTCAGTTGCAGACGGCCCTGGGCGTCGCGGGTCACCCGACCCGGATACGCGGCCGGGTTGGACACGATTGCTTGCAGACTATCGGGGCCGATCAGGTCGCGCTGGCGGATCCGGTAGAGGTCGATGCCCAAGCTGGTGTCGGCGCTGGGCGACCACAACGCGCCCAGGTTGACGTTGCTGGAACGCTCGGCGTCGAGGTCGGGATTGCCGGCGCGCAGGATGGTCACGCCGCGCGAACCGCCCGGCTGCACCGGATCGAAGGGATCGATCACGCTGCCGTAGCTGATCGTGGTGCTCTGCGCGATCTCCGGCAAGGATGGTGCGCGGAAGCCGCGCGAAGCGTTGAGCCGCAGCAGCCAGTCCTCGTTCGGCTGCCAGCGCAGGCCGAGCTTGGGCGAGAACGCACTGCCGAAGTCGCTGTAGTGATCGCCGCGTCCGGCCAGCTGCACCTCTACCGTCTCGAAGGGCTTGAGGCTGAATTCCACGAACGCCGCCGAAACCCGGCGCTGGCCGTCGATCAGGTTGATCGCCGGACGCAGCTCGGTGCCCGACAGCACCTGCGGACTGGTGCGCGCGTCCTGGGCCTCGTCGCGGAACTCCACGCCGGCGGCGACGCCGACATCGCCGGCGCGCCACTGCCAGGGGAAACCGGACACCTTGGCGTTGACCGTGGCCAGGCGGTAGGTGCCGGGCCGGCGCGTCGACAGGCGCAGCGCATCCAGCGCGCCGGGCGTGCGGCCCGGATTCAAGAAGTCGTAGCTGCCTTCGGCGAGCACGCGCTCGAACGCGTAACGGTCGACGAAGTTGCGCACGTACTCGCGCTGGCGGCTTTCGGAGTAGTTGGCCGCGAGCTCCCAGTCCCAGACCTCGCCGCGGCCGCGCAGGCCGACCAGGGTGCGCTGGAACTGCGACTTGTTGATCTTGTAGCGCGGGCCCAGGTCGAGGAAGGTGGTTTCGAACGGCGTCGGCACAGCGAAGGGATTGTTGGGATGCCCGACCGGCAGCACCACCGGGATGTCGACCAGTCGCCCGGTGTTGCGGTCGTAGGCGCGCAGGCCCGCGCCCACCGACAGCGGCGCGCCGAAGTAGGTGCCGTTGTGGCTGGTGCTGTAGAGCAGCTCGGCGAAGCCCTGCACCGAATCGTTGAACCAGTAGTCGCCGGCCAGCGAGGCCTGGTAGCGCTCCACGTCGGGCAACAGGGTGCGATAGGGCTGGGTATTGAACGCGCAGGCCTCGCCCGGCAGCGGGCTGCCGAAATCGGCGTAGGGCCGCGCCTGGGTGCCGGGCTGGCAGTTCGGGAAACGCTGCGGCGCGCGCGGGTTGCTCAGGTAGGCGCCGCCCTGGGTCGACCAACCAGCGAGCCTGCCACCGGGCTGGTCGCGGTAATCGCCATCCCGGGTCAGGTCGCGTTCGTCGGCGTCGAGGCGGCCGCGATCGAGCACGTCCAAGCTGAAACGCAGGCTGTAGCCGTCCTTGTCCGGATCGCCGACGCCGGCACGCAGGCCCAGGCTGCGCTGGTCGATGCCGCCTTCGGTGGCGGCGCCGTAGGCCGCGTCCAGTTCGATGCCCTCGATCTTGCGGCGCAGGATGATGTTGACCACGCCGGCGATCGCATCGGAACCGTACAACGCCGAGGCGCCGTCCTTCAGCACTTCGATGCGCTCGACCGCGCCCAGCGGCAGCGCGTTGAGGTCGACGAAGTTGTCCTGGGTGTTCTGGGCGAAGCCGTAGGCGGCCACGCGATAGCCATTGACCAACACCAGGGTGTTCTTCTGGCTCAGGCCGCGCAGCGAGACGCCGGCCGAGCCGTTGGCGAAGCTGCCGGTGTACTGCTCGTTGAAGCTGTTGCCGGTGTTGGCGGTCAGGCTGCGCAGCAGGTCGGACACGGTGACCTTGCCGCTGCGCTCGATCTGGGCGCGGTCCAGCACCAGCACCGGATTGACGCCGGCCTCGTCGCTGCGGCGCAGGTTGGTGCCGGTGACCTGGACCGTGTCCAGGGTGACGCCGGCGTCGGCGGCGGCTTCGTCGGCCTGCGCCAGCGGTGCGGCCAGGGCGGTCGCCAGGGCCAGGATCAAAACCCGGCGGCGCGGCGGAACGGAAACGGAAAACGGCATGCGGACACTCCAGTAAGCGGATCGAAAGAAAGGCAAGAAAGACGAAGGTCCGCCCGCAGCGGCACGCCGCAGCGCACCCGCGCCACCGCGCGTGCGGCACGACCTGGGAGAGGGAGAAACGAGCCGCGAGTCGAATGCGCTCGCGTGCCGCTCCGGACGGATGAGCGGTGGCAGGTTCAGCCCGTGACGGGCATGGCCTGCGATCTACAGTCGGGCCGGGCGCTGCGAACGCGCGGCGTAGCGATGCGGAGGCGGCGCGAACGCGGCGCGCGGAAATCGGAAAGCAGGCTCATGCGGAACTCGTGCAGGGACAGCGGCGGAACGGACGGCGGGAGTCGCGCTCAGCGACGACAACGCTCCGTACAGCGCATGGCGCCCGCCGGCATACGGCGGAAACGCGGGTTCGGGTGTCCTGTAACGATCACGGTTCGCGGGTCTTGCTCGGTGCCGCGGGCCGCGGCGTTGGTGAATTTGTTGCATCGCGGCAGGCGAGCGTCAAGCCGCGTTTGCACGGTTCGCAGCGCCTTTCGCAGGAACCCGGCATGAAATCCAAACAAAGCCTGAATGCATGATCGGCGTCGCGCCGGTGCAATCGGATCGGCGAGGCGCCGCTCGACGATGGGATCGGTACGACGATCGCGCGGCTAAACGCAGCGGCAACGGACGCGCACAGCCACCGCCATGATCGACAAGGCCCATGCGGCCGAGCACCGGCGACCCAGCCGATCCCCCATGGGCGCATAAGCGATGGTTATGTGGCGAGCGCCGGCGCATCGGCCAGCGACGCGGCAAGCGACGACGTCCCGGCCGCATTTGCGCGACAGCGGCGACGCGGCGCGGTCCCCGGATAGCCTCAGCGCGGATTGCGCTCGAGGAAGACCAGCACCCGCTCGTAGTACTGTCGCCGCGACTTCTCGCCGAAGAAGCCGTGGGTTTCATCGCGCGCAGATGCTCGAGCGACACCTGCTCGTCGCGCATACCCCTGGATCGGCACCAGCTCGGCCTTGATCGTGCCGGCATGGGTGGCCAACGACTGCCGGCGCAGTTCGCCCATCAGGCGTCGCGGCCATCGCCGCGCACATAGCCCGGCCGGATCGGCAAAGCGCGGGGGCTACCAACGGCCTATGCGGACCGCCCCGGGCGCGCGATATCCTGCGCCGATCGCGGCGCCCGCCGCCCCCACGAGACCCCGTATGCGCCTGTTGCGTAAGTCGCCGCTAGCCCTGGCCCTGCTGACCGTCACCCTCGCCGCCTGCCAGCCCAAGGCGGCCGACGCGCCGCAGGCGCCCGCGGCCGCCGCGAGCGCCCCGGCGGCGACCTCCGACGCCGCCGTCGACGCCCGCTTCGCCGGGTTGTCCAAGCAGTGGCTGGACGGATGGCTCAAGCTGAACCCGGTTTCGGCGACCCAGATCGGCGAACACCGCTACGACGGCGAGGTCGACGACCTCAGCGAGAGCGGCCGCAAAGCCCAGGTCGATTTCGCCAAGAAGCTGCTGGCCGAACTGGACACGGTCGATCTGAGCAAGCTCTCGCGCGAAAACCAGATCGACGCGGCGATCCTGCGCAACCAATTGCGCTCGGACGTGTGGGGCATCGAAACCCTGCAGAGCTGGGCCTGGGATCCGCAGATCTACAGCGGCCTGGCCGGCGGCGCCATCTACAACCTGATGGCGCGCGAATTCGCGCCGATGCCGCAGCGGCTGAAGTCGGCGACCGTGCGCATGGAGAAGATCCCTCAGATCTTCGCCCAGGCGCGCGCCAACCTCGACCCGACCCGGGTGCCGAAGATCCATGCCGAGACCGTCGCCAAGCAGAACGCCGGCGTGCTCAGCCTGGTCGACACCTTCATCGTGCCCAACGCCGGCCAGCTGCAGGGCGCCGACCGCAAGCGCCTGGACGCCGCCGTCGCCGGTCTGCGCAAGGCCGTGGCCGAGCAGCAGAAGTGGCTGGACGAAACCCTGGTGCCGAACGCCAAGGGCAACTTCCGCATCGGCCAGACCCTGTACGACGAAAAGCTGCAGTACTCGCTGAACTCGTCGCTGTCGCGCGCCGAGATCAAGCAGCGCGCCGAGGCCGAACTGGTGCGCGTGCGCAACGACATGTACGCGATCGCGCAAAAGGTGCTGAAGGACAAGCCCAACGCGCCCGCGCTGCCGGACAAGCCCAGCGCCGAGGAGCAGCAGAAAGCGATCGAGGCTGCGCTGGAGCTGGCCTACGCCGAGAAGCCCGCGCGCGACAAGGTGGTCGACTTCGCCAAGCAGACCCTGGCCGACGCGACCGCGTTCACCCGCGCCAAGGACCTGGTCACGGTGCCCAACGACCCGGTCAAGATCATCCTGATGCCGGAGTTTCAGCGCGGCGTCGCGGTGGCCTATTGCGATTCGCCGGGCCCGCTGGACCGCGGCCTGGACACCTACTACGCGATCTCGCCGATTCCGGACGACTGGAGCGACAAGCAGGTCGATTCCTTCCTGCGCGAGTACAACGACCGCATGATCCACCTGCTGTCGATCCACGAGGCGATGCCGGGCCACTACCTGGAAGGCGCGCATTCGGCCAAGTCGCCGTCGACCCTGCGCGCGGTGCTGCGCTCGGGCCTGTTCGCCGAAGGCTGGGCGGTCTACACCGAGGACATGATGGCCGACGCGGGTTACCTGGATAACGACCCGCTGTTCCGCCTGGTCCAGCTCAAGTTCTACCTGCGCACCATCGCCAACGCCATCCTCGACCAAGGCGTCCAGGTCGACAACTGGACCAAGGATCAGGCGATGGAGCTGATGACCAAGCAGGCCTTCCAGCAGGCCAGCGAGGCCGAAGGCAAGTGGGTACGCGCGCAGCTGACCTCGGCGCAGCTGCCGACCTACTTCGTCGGCGCGCAGGAGCACTTCGATATGCGCAAGGCGGTGGAGACCAAGCTGGGCGCGCAGTTCAAGGCCAAGGCCTACCATGACCAGGTGCTGTCCTACGGCGCGCCGCCGGTGCGGTTCGTGCGCCAGATGATGCTGGACGAGCCGATCAAGTGACGCATCGGCCCGCACGCGCAGCGCGCGGCTTTGCCGATGCGTCATCCCCGCGAAAGCGGGGATCCAGCGCTTTCAGCGCGACGCCCGCAGCACATCGCAAGTAGCACCCGGACCGGCGCATCACGCGCCGGTCTTTTTCTGGGCTCCGACAAGCCACGCGGTAGCCGACCAGGAACCAAGCCACTGGACTCCCGCCTGCGCGGGAATGACGAGTCGGGAGATTCGTTGGGGACGGGTGAGCAAAGGCGCGGCCCCGCCAGTGCACGCACTTCCGGTTCGTCATTCCCGCGCAGGCGGGAATCCAGCGCCTTCAGCGCGACATGCGCACTCGTCGCCTGTCTGAAACCGGCATCGCGCCTTCGATCAATGATCGCGCCCATTCCATGGCACGATCGTCAGCGCCGTCAGATCGACCCCATCCAGGCAGCGCACGTTGACGCAGCCCATCGGCGAACCGTCCGGGGCCTTGCCTTCGCTGAAGGGCGCGACGCCGCAGTCGGGGCAGTAGTGGTGCGCGATCACGCCGGTGTTGAAACGGTAGGTGCCCAGGTCGGCCTCGTCCGTGGTCAGGCGCAAGGCGGTGCGCGGCACGAACCAGAGCAGGCCGCCGCGGCGGCGGCACATCGAACAATTGCAGTCCAGGACCTGGTCGATCTCGCCCTCGACTTGGTAGGCGACCTTGCCGCAGTGACAGCTACCGGTGTACGTCGTCATCTTCCGCCTCGCTGGTATCGATGCGCCGCGATCGGCGCCTGCGGAGCTTAGCGCGCAGGCGCGCACGTGGCGACGGCACGGGCTTTCGCTAGCGAACGCCGAACACCGAAGCGGCGGAGGGGAACGCGGCGTACAGATCCTGCACCGTGCCGCAGCGATCGGCGTCGTAGCCGGGCAGCAGGCCCAGCTCGCGGCGGAAGGCCTCGCTGCGCAGGATCTCGAGCATGTCGGCCAACCCCGGCGCGGCCAGGGTCTGCGCACGCACCAGGAAGAAATAGTGCTCCGACGCGATCGGCACGAAGTCCAGGCCGTATCGTCGCGCCGGCGTCTCCAGCCCGAAGCCGGCGTCGGCCATGCCGCTGGCGACGTAGGCCGCGACCGCGGCGTGGGTGAGTTCGTCGATGCCGCAGCCACGCACCTCGCGGATCGAATGGCCCTGCCTGGCGAGCATGTGCTCCAGCAACAGGCGCGCGCCGGAGCCGGGCTGGCGATGGATGAAGCGCACGTCCTCGCGCAGCAGATCGGCGAGCGTGCGGATGCGTTTGGGATTGCCGGCCGCGACGATCAGGCCGATGCGGCGGGTGGCCAGGTGCAAGGCGCGATCGCCGATCGGGTCGATACGGCCGGCGTAGTGGGCCAGGATGTCGCGCTCGAACTCGCCCACCGGCAGATGCACGCCGGCCAGGTCGCAATCGCCCGCGCGCAGGGCCGCCAGCGCCTCGTCCGGGCTGCGGTACTTCAGGTCGATCGGCGTGCCGGCCTGATCGAGGAAGCGCCGCAGGGTTTCGACCGCGAAACCGTGCGCGGCATGCAGGCGCGGCGGCGCGGCCTGCGCGGTGAGCGCGCGTTCGAGTTCGACCTCGATCTCCGAGGCCAGGCTGTCGAGGGTGGGCGCCAGGCGCGCGGCGATGCGTTGATCGGCCCATACCAGCCGTTCGCCCAGCGCGGTCAGGCGCGCGCCGCGTCCGCGCGATGCGCGCAGCAAGGGCGCGCCGAACAGCGCGCGCGAGGATTGCAGCAGGCCCCAGGCATAACGGTAGGACAAACCCAGATCGCGGCAGGTCGCGGCCAACGACCCGCTGCCGCGGATACCCAGCAGCAGGTCGATCAGGCGCGCCGGCAGCGGCTGGCCGTCGGCCGCGTGCAGCGTCCACTTGGGTTGGATCTGGACCTTGAACATGCCTGAGGGCTCCGAGCCGCGCGGTGGTGGGGTCCGCGCCGTTCGGCGCGGAACGCAAGGACGGAGGCTCGCCGCCGTCCGGCCGGCCCGGCACATCCCCTGCACAACATGGGTGCCATCGGCCGAGGTAATAGGCTATGGAAAGCCGATTATTAGACTAGACGACGATATACGCCAAGCCTTTGGCAGGTTAATTTCGGCACCGCTTCCGAACGAAGGCTTCAATATGTTCTGAAGTACATATTGCTTGACCCGACCCGTCATCGCATTCGCAAGGGGCCCGCTATGTCGAGTGAAAGCACGGCGATCGCATCGCCGCAGTCCGCCACGGATGGCTTGTCGTCGGAAGGTTTGCTGTCGAAAGAGCGGATCGTCGCCAAGCCCGGCTTCAACCGCTGGTTGGTGCCGCCGGCGGCGCTCGCGATCCACCTGTGCATCGGCATGGCCTACGGCTTCAGCGTGTTCTGGCTGCCGCTGTCGAAGGCGATCGGCATCGACCAGCCGCGCGAATGCGCGGCCGGCATGGGCTTCTTCGCGCGCATGATCGCGACCGGTTGCGACTGGAAAGTCAGCGCGCTGGGTTGGATGTACACCCTGTTCTTCGTCCTGCTGGGTTGTTCGGCGGCGATCTGGGGCGGCTGGCTGGAACGCGCCGGCCCGCGCAAGGCCGGTGTGGTCTCGGCGCTGTGCTGGTGCGGCGGCCTGGTGATCTCGGCGGTCGGGGTCAAGACCCACCAGATCTGGATGCTGTGGCTGGGCTCGGGCGTGATCGGCGGCATCGGCCTGGGGCTGGGCTACATCTCGCCGGTATCGACCCTGATCAAGTGGTTCCCGGACCGGCGCGGCATGGCCACCGGCATGGCGATCATGGGCTTCGGCGGCGGCGCCATGATCGGCAGCCCGCTGGCCGACCTGCTGATGCGCCACTACGCCACGCCGACCTCGGTGGGCGTGTTCGAAACCTTCCTGACCATGGCCGCGATCTATTTCGTGTTCATGCTTGCCGGCGCCTTCGGTTATCGGATTCCGCCCAGCGGTTGGACGCCGGCCGGTTGGACCGCGCCGGCCGCGCAGAACAACGCGATGATCACCCAGCAGCACGTGCACGTGAGCAAGATCTGGGGCGTGCCGCAG
The DNA here is from genome assembly GCF_036697405.1 of Lysobacter sp. CCNWLW3. NCBI lineage: Bacteria > Pseudomonadati > Pseudomonadota > Gammaproteobacteria > Lysobacterales > Lysobacteraceae > Lysobacter > Lysobacter sp. CCNWLW3. The sequence goes on along the minus strand of NZ_JBAHWA010000023.1, from coordinate 30,677 downwards.
TTCTGGCTGCTGTGGGGCGTGTTGTGCCTGAACGTCTCGGCCGGCATCGGCGTGATCGGCATGGCCTCGCCCATGCTGCAGGAAGTGTTCGGCGGCAAACTGATCGGCGTGGACGGCGGCATCAAGAGCCTGGACGAAAGCCAGCTCGGCCTGATCGCGGCGATCGCGGCCGGCTTCACCGGCCTGCTCAGCCTGTTCAACATCGGCGGACGCTTCTTCTGGGCCACCACCTCGGACTACATCGGCCGCAAGTCGACCTATGTGGTGTTCTTCGTGCTCGGCATCGCCCTGTACGCGAGCGCGCCCTGGGCCGGCTCGGGCGGCAGCGTCGCCGCGTTCGTGGCGATTTTCTGCGTGATCCTGTCGATGTACGGCGGCGGCTTCGCGACCATCCCGGCGTACCTGGCCGATATGTTCGGCACCCAGATGGTCGGCGCCATCCACGGCCGCCTGCTCACCGCCTGGGCCACCGCCGGCGTGCTAGGCCCGGTGGTGGTGAACTACATGCGCGACTACCAGCTCGGCCTGGGCCTGCCGCCTTCGCAGGTCTACAACACCACCATGTATATCCTGGCCGGCATGCTGGTGCTGGGCCTGCTATGCAACCTGATGGTGCGCCCGGTGGCCGCCAAGCATTTCATGACCGCGGAGGAACTGGCGCGCGAGAAGGTCCTGGCCCACGAGAAGGCCGGCCGCAACGGCGAAGCCTTGTACACGCCGGCGCAGATGGCCCTGATCGGACGCGGCGGCAACCCGGCGCTGGTCGCGGCGGCCTGGGCGGCGGTCGGTATTCCATTGGCCTGGGGCATGTGGGTGACCCTGCAGAAAGCCTTCGTGTTGTTCCACTGAGCGCGAGCGCGCCGGGCGCTCCCCGTCCGGCCGTCCGCCCTACCGAGTCCCAATGAACCCTGCCGCACCCAAAGCCAAACCAGAACCCGCGCCTGCCGCCGGCGCCGTGCAACGCCGCGTGCAGCGTCGCCGCGGCGCGCGCGTGAGCGAAGGCTTGGACGCGATCGCGGCCGAAGTGCCGATCGCCGTGGTCTACAACGGCATGCCGTTCGCGGTGATGATGGCCACGCCCGAGGATCTGGCCGATTTCGCCCTGGGCTTTTCGCTCAGCGAAGGCATCGTCGCGAACGCCGACGAGCTGCGCATCGACGAAATCGCGAGTTCGCTGGAAGGCATCGCCCTGCAGCTGAGCATCCCCGAGCCGCGCGCCGCCGCGCTCGAACAGCGTCGCCGCAACCTGCAGGGCCGCAGCGGCTGCGGCGTGTGCGGCACCGAAAGCATCGAGGCGGTGCTGCGGCCGCCGCCGCGGGTCGGCGACAGCGCGCCGATCCGGGTCGAGGCGCTGCACCGCGCCCTGCGCGAACTGCGCGAGCGCCAGCCGCTCAACGCCCTGACCGGCGCCACCCATGCCGCGGCCTGGGCCGGCCGCGATGGCGGCGTGGCGCTGGTGCGCGAGGACGTCGGCCGCCATAACGCGCTCGACAAACTGATCGGCGCGCTGGTCGCGACCGGCCACGATCCGCTGCAGGGCTTCGCCGTGGTCACCAGCCGCGCCAGCTACGAGATGGCGATGAAGGCCGCCCAGGCCGGGATACCGCTGCTGGCCGCGATCTCGGCGCCGACCGCGCTGGCGATCGCGCTGGCGGATTCGGCCGGCCTGACCCTGATCGGCTTCGCCCGCGACGACGGGCACGCCGTCTACACCCATGCGCAACGCCTGCTGGAAGGCGGCGCACGCCCATTGCCGGCCCTGCGCCCACGCGCGCGCAAGGCCACGGAACCCAAGTCATGAGCAAGAAAACCATCCGCCCCTACGACGGCCCGGCCGGCGGCTGGGGCGCGCTGCGCAGCGTCGCCAAGCACCTGCTGGAACAGGACGTGCCGGTGCACGGCGCACGCACCCTGCTGGCGGCCAACCAACCCGACGGTTTCGACTGCCCCGGCTGCGCCTGGCCCGACCGCGACCACACCTCCACCTTCGAGTTCTGCGAGAACGGCGCCAAGGCCGTCGCCGCCGAGGCCACCCGCCACCGCGCCACGCCGGAACTGCTGGGCCAATACACCGTGGCCGAGCTGGCCGAATACAGCGATCAATGGCTGGAGAACCTGGGCCGCCTGACCCAGCCGATGCGCTGGGACGCGGCCAGCGACCGTTACCTGCCGATCGCCTGGGACGAGGCCTTCGCGCGCATCGGCGCGCATCTCAACGCGCTGGAGTCCCCCGATCAGGCGCTGTTCTACACCTCCGGGCGCTGCAGCAACGAAGCCGCGTTCCTGTACCAGCTGTTCGTGCGCGCGTACGGCACCAACAATTTCCCCGATTGTTCGAACATGTGCCACGAACCCTCCGGCACCGCCATGAAGGCCCAGCTCGGCGTCGGCAAGGGCACCGTGCAGCTGCACGATTTCGAGATCGCCGAGGCGATCTTCATCTTCGGCCAGAACCCGGGCACCAACCATCCGCGCATGCTCGGCGAGCTGCGCAAGGCGTCCCAGCGCGGCGCCGCGATCGTGTCGTTCAACCCCCTGCGCGAGCGCGGGCTGGAACGGTTCGCCGATCCGCAAGACAAATTGGAGATGCTGACCAACGGTTCGACCCGGATCTCCTCGGACTATTTCCAACTGCGCATCGGCGGCGACCTGGCCGCGGTCAAGGGCATGATCAAGCGCACCCTGGAAGCCGACGCGCAGGCCCAGCGCGAGGGGCGCGAACGGCTGATCGATCTGGACTTCATCGCCGCGCACACCCAGGGCTTCGAGGCGTTCGCGGCGGAGGTCGCGCAAGAATCCTGGCAAACCATCGAAACCGAATCCGGACTCAGCCGCGCCCAGCTCGAACGCGCCGGCGACCTCTACCTGCAGGCCAAGAGCGTGATCTGCTGTTGGGGCATGGGCATCACCCAGCACAAGCATTCGGTCGCGACCATCCAGATGATCTGCAACCTGCTGCTGTTGCGCGGCAACATCGGCCGCCCCGGCGCGGGCCCCTGTCCGGTGCGCGGCCACAGCAATGTGCAGGGCGACCGCACCATGGGCATCTACGAGAAGCCGGCGCCGGAGTTCCTGGACCGCTTGCGCGACGTGTTCGGCTTCGAACCGCCGCGCACGCACGGCCACGACACCGTCGGCGCGATCGAAGCCATGCTCGACGGCCGCTGCAAGACCTTCTTCGGCCTGGGCGGCAATTTCGCCACCGCCACGCCCGACACCGAGGCCACCCACCGCGCGCTGCGGCGTTGCGACCTGACCGTGCACGTGACCACCAAGCTCAACCGCAGCCACCTGGTCCACGGCCGCGACGCCTACATCCTGCCCTGCCTGGGCCGCACCGAGATCGACATCCAGGAGGCCGGGCCGCAAGCGGTCACGGTCGAGGATTCGATGAGCATGGTTCACCTCTCGGCCGGCATCAACGCCCCGGCCTCGCCCACACTGCTGTCGGAACCGGCGATCGTCGCGCATCTGGCCGCGGCCACCCTGGGCGCGCGCAGCAAGGTGCCGTGGTTGTGGCTGATCGGCGACTACGACCGTATCCGCGACCGCATCGCCGCCGTGTTCGACGATTTCCACGGCTTCAACCAGCGCGTGCGCGTGCCGGGCGGCTTCCATCTCACCAATCCGGCCGCCGAGCGGCGCTGGACCAACCCCGAGGGCAAGGCGCTGTTCAAGGTCCATGCGGTGCCGACCGACCTGCCCGTGCACCGCGCCCGCGCCAGCCGCGAGCAACCGGTGTTCACCCTGGCCACCACGCGTTCGCACGACCAGTACAACACCACGATCTACGGCACCAACGACCGCTACCGCGGCGTGTTCGGCGAACGCCGGGTGCTGTTCATCCATCGCGACGACATCGCCCAACTGGGCCTGCAAGCCGGCGACTGGGTCGACCTGGAAAGCCTGTGCGACGACCAGGTGCGGCGCATCGCACGGCGCTTCCTGCTGGTCGAATACAACATCCCGCGCGGCTGCCTGGCCGCCTATTACCCCGAAACCAACGCGCTGGTGCCGCTGTCCAGCTTCGCCGACGAGGCGCGCACGCCGACCTCCAAGTCGATTCCGGTGATCGTGTATGCGCACGTGCGGCAGCCCGAGCATGGGCTGCAATCGGCACGGGACATCGGCCTTGTCCGAGTTGACTGAGCCGCTGTTGGCGGCGCTGGCCGAGGCGCCGGCGGGGATCTCGCTGCCGCGCCTGTGCAAGCGCCTGCGCGTGCGCATGAGCGTGTTGCTGCGCGAGCTGGCCTGGATCGGCGCCGACAGCATCGGCGGCCAGGCCGGGCCCGGCTGGGTGCGGGTGGAGACGCAGGGCGAAAGCCAGATCGCGGTGCTCACCGAGCGCGGACGCGAACGCCTGGCGCGCGGCGACGCGGCGCGCTGACGGGGCGTCGCGCGAATGCGCGAACCCGCAAACCCAGTCCACGAACGCTTCACCTCGCACGGCTATCCTGGGCGCTCCACCGCCGTTGGAGCCGGCCATGGCCGATGCAGGCAGCACCATCATTCCCTCGCTGCGCTACCGCGATGCCGCGGCGGCGATCGAATGGTTGTGCGCGGCGTTCGGCTTCGAGCGTCATGCGGTCTACGCCGACGGCGCGGTCGTGCACCACGCCGAGCTCAGCTACGGCAGCGGCATGATCATGCTGGGCTCGGTCGACAACGACAGCGACTGGGGCCGGCGCATCGTCCAGCCCGACGAGATCGGCGGCCGCGAGACCCAGGCCTGCTCGGTGGTCGTGGCCGACGCCGATGCCCACTACGCGCGCGCCAAGGCGGCCGGCGCGCGCATCGAGATCGAACTGGCCGACCAGAGTTACGGCGGCCGCGCCTACACTTGTCGCGACCTGGAAGGCCGGATCTGGTGGTTCGGCACCTACAACCCCTGGACGGCGAAACACGCATGAGTCCCACGCGCACGAACAAGCCCACCCCCGCCGGCGATCTGTTCTCCGGCCCGCCTACCGGCGGCGACAACGACCGCAGCGGCAGCAACGACGCAGGCCGCGGCGTGCCGGCGGTAAACGGCATCCGCGTCGGCATCGGCGGCTGGACCTACGCCCCCTGGCGCGACAACTTCTATCCCAAGGGCCTGGTGCAGCGGCGCGAGCTGGAATACGCCAGCCGCCAACTCAGCAGCATCGAGATCAACGGCACCTTCTACAGCGCTCAGAAGCCGGCCACCTACGCCAAGTGGGCGGCCGAGACGCCGGAGGCCTTCGCGTTCTCGCTCAAGGCGCCGGGACGGATCACCCAGTCCGGCGCGCTCGCGCGCAACATCCGCGCCGCACAGGCCTTCGTCGACGGCGGCCTGGCCGAGTTCGGCGCGCGCCTGGGGCCGATCCTGTGGCAGCTCGCGCCCAGCCGCGGCTTCGACCGCGACGACCTCGCCGCCTTCCTCGAAGGCCTGCCGCGCGAACTCGACGGCCGCGCCCTCAAGCACGTGCTGGAAGTGCGCCACGACAGCTTCCGCGACCCGGCCTACCTGCGGCTCGCGCGCGAACGCCGCATCGCCACCGTGTTCACCGATTCCAGCGAATACCCGTCGCTGGCCGACATCACCGGCGACTTCGTCTACGCGCGGCTGATGCGCTCGCGCGCCGACGCGGCCAGCGGCTATCCCGAGTCCGAACTCGACGATTGGGCGCGGCGCGCGCGCGATTGGGCCGGCGGCGGCGACCCGCCCGAGCTGCCGCATGTCGGCGCCGCGGGCGAAGCCGGCGCGCGCCCGCGCGAGGTCTACCTGTATTTCATCAGCGCCGCCAAGGCCCGCAATCCGGCCGCGGCGATGGCGCTGCTGCAGCGCCTGGGCGCGCGCTGAGCCCATCGCGGCGGCGTAACGCGACCGGGCGCACGGCCGGCCATGGCTAACGGCACTGTCCCTCGCGCGCATCGGCGGCGAGGCTGCGACCTATCCACGTCTTCCCCGCAACGCGAGTACGCGCCATGGCCAGTCGTCGGGATTTCCTCGCCACCGCCACCCTCACCGCCACCGGATTGGCGCTGGCGCCCCTGGCCGCCTGCAGCCAGGACACGCCGCGGCCCCTGGGCAAGGACCCGGGCCAAAAACCGGCCGGCGCGCTCACCACCGAACGGCCGTTCCGCGGCCCCTTGCTGAAGCGCGCGATCCCCTCCAGCGGCGAGCAGCTGCCGGCGATCGGCATGGGCACCTCGGGCAGCTTCGAAGTCGGCGCGGGCGCGGAGGCGCGCGATCCGCTGCGCGAAGTGCTCAAGCGCTTCGTCGACGCCGGCGCCAGCATGATCGACACCGCGCCCACCTATTCCAGCGCCGAGGACGTGCTCGGCGATTTGATCGCCGAGAGCCGCGCGCGGCCCAAGCTGTTCCTGGCGACCAAGCTCTCCGGCGTGAGCGGCCGCGACCAGGGCCTGGCCCAGTTCGGCCAATCGCTGCGCCGGTTGAAGACCGACAAGATCGATCTCCTGCAGGTCCACAACCTGCGCGACACCCGCACCCAGCTCGCGCTCGCGCGCGAACTCAAGCAGCAGGGCCAGGTGCGCTACGTCGGCCTCACCCACTATCGCGACGATGCCCATGCCCAGCTCGCGCAGGACATGCGCGCGCTCAAGCCGGAGTTCGTCCAGATCAACTACTCGCCGGTTTCGCGCGGCGCCGAGCGCACGATCTTCCCGATCGCGCGCGAGCTGGGCATCGCCGTGATCGTCAACCGCGCCTTCGAGGACGGCCGCCTGTTCGCGCAGGTGCGCGACAAGCCGGTGCCGGACTGGGCGGCGGAGGTCGGCGCCGAGTCCTGGGCGCAGCTGTTCCTGAAGTTCGTGCTCAGCGAGCCGGCGGTGACGGTGGTGATCCCGGCCACCTCCAAACCCAAGAACCAGACCGACAACCTCAAGGCCGGCACCGGCGCCCTGCTGGACGCCCGCCAGCGCGCGGCCCTGGTCGCGGCGATCGGATGAACCCGAACGCGCCGGCGCGCCGGCTCGCCCGCCTGTTCGGCATCGACGAACGCGAAGCCGGGCCGGCGGCCGCGGGCGCGCTGCTGTTCTTCCTGCTGTTCGCCGGCTATTTCATGCTGCGGCCGGTGCGCGAGACCATGGGCATCGCCGGCGGCGTGGACAACCTGCAATGGCTGTTCACCGGCACCTTCGTCGCCACGCTGGCGGTGATGCCGCTGTTCGGCTGGCTGGCCGCGCGCGCGCAACGCCGCCGCGTATTGCCCTGGACCTTCGGCTTCTTCGCCGCCAACCTGGCCGCGTTCGCGCTCGGCTTCCATTGGGCGCCGGACAATCTGTGGTTCGCGCGCGGCTTCTACATCTGGCTGTCGGTGTTCAACCTGATCGCCGTCTCGGTGGCCTGGAGCGTGCTCGCCGACCTGTTTCCGACCGCGCAGGCCAAACGCATATTCGCCCTGATGGCCTCCGGCGCCAGCTTCGGCGGATTGATCGGCCCGCTGCTGGGCGTGGTCCTGGTCGGCCGCATCGGCCATGCCGGCTTGTTGTGGTTGTCGGCGGCATTGCTGATCGCCACGATCCACGTCGCGCGCGGCCTGCAGCGTTGGCGCGACGCCCATCCGCTGCACGCCGAGGCCAGCGCCGCGGCGCGCGCGCGTCCCCTCGGCGGCAGCCCCTTCGCCGGTTTCACCGACGTGCTGCGCTCGCCGTTCCTGCTCGGCATCGCCGCGTTCGTGCTGTTGCTGGCCAGCGTCAGCACCTTCCTGTATTTCGAACAGGCGCGACTGGTCGAGCTGAGCTATCCCGATCGCGCCGACCAGACCCGCGTGTTCGGCACCATCGACGTGCTGGTGCAGAGCCTGGCGATCCTGTCGCAGCTGTTCCTGACCGGGCGACTGGCACAACGGCTCGGCATCGGCGTGCTGCTGGTCGCGGTGCCGCTGGTGACGGTGTTCGGCTTCCTCTGGCTGGCGCTGGCGCCGACCTTCGCGGTGCTGGCGGTGGTGATGGTGGTGCGCCGCGCCGGCGAATACGCCTTCGTGCGGCCGGGCCGCGAGATGCTGTTCACCGCTGTGCCGACGCAGGCCAAGTACAAAGCCAAGAACTTCATCGACTCGGTGGTCTATCGCGGCGCCGATGCGGTCAGCGGTTGGGCCAAGGCGCTGGTGGACGCGGTCGCCCAGCAACCGGCGCTGGCCGCGCTGATCGGTGCGGCGATCGCCCTGGCCTGGGCCGGCACCGGCTACGCTCTGGCGCGCGCGCAGGCGCGCCACAGCGCCGCCGACGCGGCCCTGCCGCCCGACGTCGCGCCTACGGCCTGACCGCGCTCACTGCGCCGCTTCCAGCGCGTCCAGGTCGGCGCCGACGATCAGCTCCAGATGCCGGCTGACCTTGTCCGCGTCCCAATCCCACCAGGCGATGCGCAACAGGCGTTCGATCTGGGCATCGTCGTAGCGCATGCGCAGCACCCGCACCGGATTGCCGCCGACGATCGCGTAGGCCGGCACGTCCGCGCTCACCACCGAGCGTGCGGCGATGATGGCGCCGTCGCCGACGCGCACGCCGGGCATCAGCATGGCCTCATAGCCGATCCAGACGTCGTTGCCGACCACGGTATCGCCCTTGTAGGGCAGTTCCTGCGGCAAGGGCGTGCTGCGCTCCCAGCCGTTGCCGAAGATGTTGAAGGGATAGGTCGAGAAACCCGACATGCGGTGGTTGGCGCCGTTCATGACGAAGGTCGCGCCGCGCGCGATCGCGCAATAGCGGCCGATGATCAGGCGGTCGCCGATGAAGGGGAACAGGTACAGCACGTTGCGGGCGAAGCCCTCGGAGTCCTCGGGGTCGTCGTAGTAGCTGTATTCGCCGACCTGGATCTGCGGGTTGTCGATGGTGTTGCGGATGTAGCAGATCTGCGGAAAGCCGCGCATCGGATGCGGGTCGTTGGGATCGGGGCCGTGCATGCGGGCTCCTGCGTGCGTGTTCGCGCGCAGTATGCCAGCCGGTTCGGCGTTCAATTCATTTCGTTCGCGCCGAAGATCCCGTAGCGCTCGATGCGGCCCACCTTGTCCACCGCCTCCTGCACGCGGCGCCGGGCGATCAGCTCGGCCTTGCGTGCGCGCCAGACGCGGTCGCCGGGCAACGGCTCGGCCTCGCGGAATTTCTGCAGCCATTGCAGGACGTCCTCGCGTCCGCTGACCGAGGCCAACAGCTCCAGCAAGATCCTCTCGGCCTCGTCCATGCGCTCGGCGTAGATCAATCCGCTCAGCAGCAGGGTTTCGCCGTCCTTCCTGTGTTCGCGCAAATACGCCAGCGCGTTCTCGGCGCCGGCCGCGTCCTGCTTCTGTACGGCGGCGCGCAATCGCACCAGCGTCTGCACCATGCGCCCATAGCCGCTGATGTCGTCGCCGGCGCGCGCGGCAGCCGCCAGGGCTTCGTCGGCGCGGCCCAGGGAGGCGTAGTAATCGCCCAGGTTCAGGACCTGGCTGACGTTGGCGACGCCGTCTTCGTTGAGACGGCTGGCGCGCTGCAATTCCAGCAGCGCCTCGTCGTAGCGGCCGAGCCGGCGCAGCGCGATGGCGCGCGAGTTCATCACCCAGACCTCGTCGCCCAGGTCGGCATAGGCGGGCCTGTCCTTCGGCGCCTCGGCGATGCTCGCGATCACCCGGCCGGACTGCAGCAGCGCCTCCTCGTCGCGGCCCTGCGTCAGCAGGGAGTAGCCCAGCTGCATCTGCCACTCCAGCGAATCCGGCTGGGACGCGGCCAGCGAACGATACAGATCGGTCTCGCGCTGGGCGGCGTTCTCGACATTGAAGGCGATCGCGTCGCGGTCGACGATCGCGTCGAAGCGCTTGTCGGCGCGCAGCTTGGCCAGTTCGATCGGGCCGGACACGCGGCGAACCGCCATGCGCGCGGCGTCGGTTTCGCCGCGGTCGATGCGCATCAGCGCCAATTCGTACCAGGCGGCGCTGGCGCCCTGCCCCTTGCGTCGCCAATTCGCGTCCAGCAAGGCCTGCAACAAGTTCAAGCGAACCGGCGAGCGCGGCTCCAGCCGATAGATCAAGGGGAAGATGTGGCCGTCGTCCAGATTGTCCAGCAGTTCCGGCCAATGCTCGATCAGGTGGATCAGCGAGTCGGCCGCGGCCGCGTCGTCGCCCTGTGCGCGCTCGAGCAGGGATCGCCGGTACCAGTCGTCCGGATCGCCGGGGTCGGCGGCGATGGCGCGGCGAAACAACTCCAGCGCATGCGCGTTGCGATCCAGGCGCCAGGCATTCAGGCCCGCCGCCGACAGGGTGCGGCGCCGCTCGGCGGCGGACAGCCGCGCGAAGCGGCGGTCGCCGATGGCGGCGGCGAGCGCGGGGTCGGCTTCCTTGCGGTAGGCGCACTCGGCCAGGGTCAACGCGACCAGGCGGCGATTGTCGTAGGTGCGGAACCGGAAGGACTTGCGCGCCTTCTCGGCGGCGACGGCCAGCGCGCCGAGATGCTCGCAGTCGACGTCGGCGCCCGCGAACGCCGCCGGGCTGAAGCCCAGAACCAGACTCAGGACGACGCTCGCCCCGACAAGCTTGCCGCGCATGCCTTCCCCTGCCGACGGACCGCGCCGTCTGCTCCCCCAAGCTGCGCAGGTTAGCCGAACCACCGCGGCCGATGGGGACGTTCCGGCGCAGGCGCGTGCGATGGCGCGCGGCGGGGGCCGCCACGCGCCGCCGAGGCTCAGTAGGCGATGCTGAAACGGCGCCGGCTGTGTGCGGGCTGCTCCAGTTCGTCGATCAGGGCCAGCGCATAGTCCTCGACCGAGATCGCGGAGTTGCCGGCCTCGTCTACCAGCAACTGCTCGCCGCCGAGACGGAAGCGGCCGGTGCGCTCGCCGGGCGCGATCATCGCGGCCGGGCTGAGGAAGGTCCAATCCAGGCTCGGCTCGGCGCGCAGCGATTCGAGTACGTCGCGGCCGCCGAGGGCGGAGCCCTTCCATTGCTCGGGGAAGTCCGGGGTGTCGACCAGCTGCACGCCGGGCGCGACCTCCAGGCTGCCGGCGCCGCCGACCACCAGCAGGCGCGGCACGCCGGCGCGCTTGGTCGCCGCGACGATGACGGCGCTGCCGCGGTTGAAGTGACCGCGCACGTCCTCGTGGGCGTGGCCGCTGAAGGCGCTGATCACGGCCTCGTGGCCGGCCAGCTGCTGGGCCAGGCGGTCCTGGTCGAATACGTCGCTGGCGAACACGCTCAGGCCGTCGGCGGGCTCCAGCCGCTCCGGGCGGCTGACCAGGGCGGTGACCCGGTGGCCGCGTGCGAGGGCTTCTTTACGCAGCGCCGAGCCGATGAAACCGCTGGCGCCGATCAGGGCGATATGCATGGGTTTGCTCCGTTGTGGTCAGGTGGCGCTAGTATTCGTACTGGAAGATCGCTCGATAAGACCCGGATTTACACTAGAACTATGAAGCTGGACTTCACGATAGACCGCCTCAAGCGCATGGCCCTGTACGCCCGCGTGGTCGAGCTGGGCTCGATGAGCGCGGCCGCGCGCGAGCTGGACATGACGCCGTCGGCGGTCAGCCAGCAGCTGCGGCGCCTGGAAGAGGAGATCGGGGTGGTCCTGTTGCACCGCTCCACCCGCAAGCTCACCACCACCGAGGCCGGACAGGCCTATTACGAGGACTGCGCCGGCATGCTGCATGCGGCGCGCGCGGCCGAGCGCCGCCTGGGCGATCTGCGCGACGAGCCGCGCGGCGAACTGCGGGTGGCGGTGCCGGTGGGTTTCGCCAGCCATCTGGCCGGCGCGCTGGCGCCCTTGTTGCGCGCGCATCCGGCGCTGTCCTTGCGCTTGTTCGCCGAGGACCGCCAGATCGATCTGATCGGCGAGCGCATCGACCTGGCCGTGCGCGTGGGCAGGCTGGTCGATTCCAACCTGGTCGCACGCCGGCTGGCGGAGTGGAACTACCAGCTCGCGACCACGCCGGCGTATGCGCAGGCGCACGGGCTGCCGCGCACGCCGGAAGAGCTGGGCCAGCATCCGATGCTGATCCTGAGCGTGATCAACCAACCCGAGTACGTGGAACTGCACCGGCCCGGCGAACCGATGCGGCGCGTGCGCGTGGGCGGCCGCATCGTCGGCAACAGCGCCGAGGCGCTCAAGCAGATGATGCTGCAGGGCCTGGGCATCATGCGTCTGCCCGGGCCCGACGCGGCGCCCTTGCTGGCCGACGGCCGCGCGATACCGGTGCTGCCGGAATGGTCGATGGCGCCGCTGGGCGTGTACGCGGTCACCGCCCAGCGCGATTCGCAGCCGGCCAAGGTGCGGCTGGCGATCGCCGCCCTGCAGGCCTATCTGGCCGAGTGACTAGTCCAGGCGCGCCAGGGCCCGCACCGGGAACGTGCCGGCGCCGCGCACCTTCGGCGGTACCGCGCTGAAACGGAAGCCTTCGTCGGGCAGCGCCGCCAGGTTGCGCAGGTGTTCGACGATCAGGATGTCCGCGCCCAGCAGCGTGCTGTGCACCGGCCGCGCGCGGCCGCGGGTGTCGTCGATGTTCATCGAATCGATGCCGACCAGCTTGACCCCGCATTCGCGCAGGTAAACCGCCGCGTCCTCGGTCAGGAACGGATGCCCGACCGCATAGCCCGGCTCGGCCCAATGCGCGTCCCAGCCGGTATGCACCAGCACGGCGCGGCCGCGCAGCTCCTTGTCGCGGAACCAGGACGCGTCGATCGCATTGACCTGGCGGTGGTCGGCGCGCACCACGATGCCCTCCAGGTCGGCGCAGGCTTCCGGCTGCAGCTGGGCCAGGTCGTGGCCGTGCGCGTAGCGATGCGAGGGGCAGTCGATGTAGGTGCCGGTGTTGGCGACCATCTCGAAGCGCGCGATCTGGAACTCGGTGCCCTCCTCGTAGACCGCGCGCGAAGCCTCGCGGCTGAGGTAGTCGCACACCCGCGCGGCCGGCAGGCCCGGATAGGTGACCAGGCCGTCCTCGATGGTATGGCTGAGGTCGACGTAGATGCGCCGGCCCGGATCGGCCGCGCCGGTCTTGCGCTTGTGCGCCTCGACGATCACCGCCTTGTTGAGGATGCGCGCCTTGCCGACCATCAGCAGGCGCAGGTCGCGCACGATGTAGTCGACCAGGGCGGCGTCGGCGATGTCGTCGCCCTCGATGTCGAGACGGAAATCCTGGCCCTGGATGCCGCCGCCGTTGGTGAACTCGATTTCGAAGTCGAAGCGGACGCGGTGCTGCACGGGATCGCGATGGAGGTCGTTCATGGAGTGGCTTCCGGTCCTGCGTTCAACGCGCGCCGCGCTGGCTGATCGCCACGCTGCCCAGGATCATCGCGCCGGCGATGCCCATGGTCAGGGTCAGCGGCTCGTCCAGCAGCAGCCAGGCCCAGGCCACGCCGAACACCGGGATCAGATAGGTCACGGTGGAGGCGCGGTTGGCGCCGATGCGCGCGATCAGGCGGTAGTACATGACGAAGGCCGCGCCGGTGCAGAGCACGCCCAGCATCGCCGCCGAGAACCAGGACTTCATCGGGATCGCATGGGTGGGCCAGCTGCTGAGCGCGAACGGCAGGGTCAGCAGGGCCGACACGCCGAGCGTGGCCGAGGCGACCGCGGCCGGCGGCAGGCCGGTCAGGTGGCGGCGCACCAGGTTGATGCCGATGCCGTAGAGGAAGGCCGCGCCCGCGCCGGCCGCCACCGCCCAGCTGATGCTGGCGCCGGCGGTCTTGCCGCTGGCCAGCACCACCACACCGGCGAAGCCGACCAGCAGCGCCACGCTGCGGCGCGCGCCGATCTTCTCGCCGAAGAACAGGAAGCCGACCAGCGCGGTGAACAACACCGTCATCGCGTTGGCGATCGCGCCGATGCCGGCGGGCGCGCGCTGCGCCGCCCAGGCGAACAGCATGAACGGCACCGCCGAGTTGATCGCGCCGATCAGGGCGATCTTCGGCCAGAGCTTGGCCGGGAATTGCGCGCGGGCGCGCCACAGGAACGGCAGCAGCACCAGCGAGCCCAGCGCCAGGCGTACTTCGACCAGCGGCATCGCGCCGAAGTCGTGGACGGCGATGCGCATGAACAGGAACGAGGCGCCCCAGATCGCACCCAGCACGCCCAGTTCCAGCGGCGTCATCCAGGCCCGTGTCGCGGGCGTCTCCAGGGGTAAGGCGGTGTCGATCGAAGGCATGACGGGGCTCGCATGGGGGCGGAGGGGGTGCTGCGTTCTTGCACTGCGATGCCTTGCAGGTCGATCGGACCGGCGCCGGATCCGCTGCGCGCGGGTCCGATCGCAACGGCCGCGGAGGGCTTCGGATCGCGACGGCGGCGGTCGTCGCCGGGGACCGGTTCGGGCAATAGCCAGATTGCTGTCTGAGACCATTGTCCTCACCCGTATCGCCATCACAAGCGCATACTTTGGAGGTCAGGCACAAACCGGATTTGAGGCTAAGCATGGCCCTGCGTTCCGACCTGTTACCGGCGCTGGCGGCGTTCGAAGCCGCCGCCCGTCACCAGAATTTCGCCCACGCCGCCGAGGAGCTGCACCTCACCGCCAGCGCGGTCAGCCACCACGTGCGCAAGCTCGAGGCGCGCCTGGAAGTCAGCCTGTTCCAGCGCCATGCGCGCGGCGTTTCCCTGACCGCCGAGGGCCGCCAGCTCGCCGACGCCGCCGGCTCGGCCATGGCCGACATGGAGGGCGTGCTGCGCAGCCTGCGGGTGGCGCGCGCCGAGCACGACCGCGTGCGCATCACCACGCTGCACTCGCTGGCCTACACCTGGCTGCTGCCGCGCCTGCCCGCTTTCGCCGCCGCGCATCCGCAATTGCGCCTGAGCGTGGACACCGAGATCGCGCTGACCCGGTTCGACGAAGGCGGACCCGATCTGGGTATCCGCCACGGCCCCGGCCATTGGCCGGGACTGACCTCGCATCATCTGATGGACGACTACCTGTTCCCGGTCGCCGCGCCCAGCCTGGCCGGGGTGTCCGAACTCAGCGAGGCCGCGCACGTCGCGCGCCTGCCGCTGATCTCCGACCACGCCCGCCAGGGTTGGCACGACTGGTTCCGCGCCGCCGAAGTGCATGGGGTCAAGCTCGACGAACGCTACAGCTTCAGCGACACCACCGACGCGCTGCAGGCCGCGGTGCACGGGCTGGGCGCGGCGCTGGCGCGCGAGCAGATCGCCACGCCCTACCTGCGCTCGGGCGAGCTGATACGCCTGCCCGGCCCGTCGGTGAAGGCGCGCTGGGGCTATTACGCGGTCTATCCCGCGCACCGCCGCCTGCGCGCCTCGGCGCGCCTGTTCCTGGATTGGCTGCTGGCGATCGAGAAGGACTGATACCGCTCGCGCCCCGCCTCCACCCTGCCTCCGCCATACAGGCCGGTGCCTGGGCTCGCTTCCTGCAGGAGCGGCGCGAGCCGCGACCCGGAGCCGCGGATGCCATCGCCGGTTTCGCCGCCTGCGCGAATGCGTGGTCGCGGCTTGCGCCGCTCCTACCCAAAGCCCGTGCACCCGGCGCCTGCGTTACCTCCCCTGCAGGAGCGGCGCGAGCCGCGACCCGGAGCCGCACCGGCCCTCGTCTCTTTCATCGCAAGCGGGTGGCGCAATCGCGGCTCACGCCGCTCCCGCAGTGAGGAAGGGGCGCGGCTTTCGGCTGCGGCTGCGGCTGCGGACAGCGGCGCTTCGGGCTTTCTGTGGGAGCGACGTAAGTCGCGATCGAATCGGCCCATCGCTACGCCAGAGCGTAATCGCGGCTTACATCGCTCCCGCAACGAGGGCCAGGCGCAGCCTTCGTCGTCGCCGCGAATGCGCGGTCGCGGCTTGCGCCGCTCCTACCCCGGTTTGCGTCGCGGTTTCTTCTTCGCGGGCGCATTCGCCTTGCGCAAGGCCGCCGCATAGGCCAGATCCAGCCACGGCCGCAGCTCCTCGGCGGAATCCAGCGCCGACTCCGGCACCGACCAATAGCTCAGCGCGATCAGTTCCTTCTGCTTGTGGTACACGAACGGCGCGCAGCCCGCGGCTTCGAACTGCGCCCGGCTGACATCGTCGACCTTGAGATAGAGCGCGTCGTCGTCGACCAGGGCGAAGATCACGCCGTCGCGATACAGGCCGTGTGCGCCGAACATGCGCCGCGAGGTGACCGTGCCGAAGCCGGCCATCAGGTCGCGCAGATAGTCCAGATAGTCGTTGCTCACGGTGGCGGCCCTCCTTCCGGCGCGGACGCCGGAAGGATAGGCGAATATGCCGCGGTCAGAAGCGGTGCCACAGCCTCACGAAGTAAGCCGCGCCGTTGAGGCCGAACTGCACGCTGTCGAACACGTGGCCGTTGTCGGTCTCGTTCGGATCCTGGCGGGTCGGCTTGACGTCGAAGATGTTGGCGCCGCCGACGGTGAGCTTGGTGTTCTCGCCGAAGGCGTAGGTCACGCTGAGGTCGGCCGAGGTCTTGGCCTCGTAGCGTGCGTTGGGCACGCCCGCCGCGGTGCCGGAGAAGGTGCCCAGGGTCTGCGGACCGAAGTAGATCACCTTCAGGTCGCCTTCCCAGGCGCCGCGCGAGTAGTCGAAGCCGACCACGGCCTTGGACTTGGGCGCGCCCTGCTCGATGAACAAACGCTCGCGCTCGGACAGCAGCACGTCCTCGCGACCGACCAGGGCCGGCGGCGCGTGGATGCCGGTGACCTTGGTGCGGTTGAGGTTGAGGGCGACGAAGGTACCCAGCTTGCCGCCGCCCCATTCGGTCTCGTGATTGAAGGTCAGGTCCACGCCCTCGGTCTTGGTGTCGACCGAATTGACGAAGAACTGCGCCTGACCCACGCCCAGCGAATCCAGGATCGGCCCGATGGTCGGATCGCTGGTGTCGAAGCGGCCGCTGAGCACGATGCGGTCGTCAATGTTGATGCGGTAGGCGTCCAGGGTGAACGAGGTGTTGGCGGTCGGCGACCAGGTCAGGCCGAGGGTGTAGTTCTTGGAGGTCTCGTCCTTCAGCAGCGGCAGGCCGGCGGCGTTGGCGATGGTGCCGCCGTTGGGCGCGATCACCACGTCGACCGGCTCGCCGTTGATGAAGTCGGTGATGGTCGAGGAGAAGTACTTCTGCTGCAGCGAGGGCGCGCGGAAGCCGGTGCTGGCCGAAGCGCGCAGCATCAGGCTGTCGGTGGCGCGGAAGCCGGCGGCGAGCTTGCCGGTCAGGGTGTCGCCGAAGTCGCTGTAATCCTCGTAGCGCAACGCGAACGCGGTGGTCAGGCGATCGCTGAAATCGGCCTCCAGGTCGACATAAGCGGCCCAGCTGTCGCGCTCGTGGCTGCCCGCATCGCTGGGCTGGAAGCCGGGGAAGCCCTGGCTGCCGGCGTTGCCGCCCACGCCGACGCCGTCGGCGTCGATGTAGGACCCCGGCTCGCCGGCGAAGATGCTGTAGCGCTCGTCGCGGCGCTCCAGGCCGAAGGCGGCGTTGAAGCCGTGGAAGACGCTGTCGAAGTAACGGCTGACGTCGAAGTTGTAGGTGTTCTGGCGGAACGAGAAGCCGCCGGCGTCGAAACTGCTGGGGCTGATGCCGCGGCCGCCGTTGATCAGGTCCAGATTGGCGATCGAGGCGTTGAGGGTGCGGTTGATGTCGTAGCGCAGCTCGTTGTAGCCGTAGGTGGCCGACAGATCGGCCTGCCACTCGCCCATGCCCCAGCGCAGGCCGACCGTGCCGAAGCGGTCCTCGAGATCGCCGTCGATGAAGGGCACGAAGCCGTTGGGGTACATGGCTTCGGAGTTGCGCGAGGGGATGTCTTCCGAGCCGATGCCTTCGCGCGCGAACGCGGCCGAGGACGCATCGCGGTTCTGCAGGCCGGCGGTGAAGTACAGGGTCGCGTTCTCGGTCAGCGGCTTCTCGCCGTTGAGGAACAGGGTCTGATTGCGGATCTTGGAGTCGCCGATGATGCGCGGGCTGCCCTTGGGCTCGGAACGGTCCGAGCGGCCGCGGTCCTGATATTCCAGGGTGATGCCGAGCACGCCGTCGGTGCCCAGGCCGACGCCGCAGTAGCCCGAGGCCAGCCAGTTCTCGCCGTCGCCGCGCGAATACTGGCCCCAGCCGGCCACCGCTTCGCAGCCCTTGCGCTTCTTCAGGGCGATGTTCATCACGCCGGCGATCGCGTCCGAGCCGTACTGCGCGGCGGCGCCGTCGCGCAGGATCTCGACGCTGTCGATCGCCATCAGCGGGATGGTGTTGAGGTCGGTGCCGGTGTTGCCGCGGTTGCGCGCGCCGAACAGGTTGACCAGGGAGGTGGTGTGGTGACGCTTGCCGTTGACCAGCACCAGGGTCTGGTCCGAACCCAGGCCGCGCAGCGCGGCCGAATCGATCAGGTCGGCGCCGTCGGCGCCGGTCTGGCGGGTGGAATTGAACGAGGGCGCGGCGTACTGCAGCGACTGCGCCAGATCGAACTGGGCGCCTTCCTCGGTGGCCTGCGCCATCGGCAGCACGTCCACCGGCGAGATCGAGGCGGTGTCGGACGAGCGCTGGCTGCGGCGCGAGCCCAGCACCGACACGGTGTCCAGGGTCTTGGCCTCGCTGGCCGGCTCGGCCGGCGCGGGCGCGTCCTGGGCCAGGGCGGGAGCGCCGACGGCGAGGCCGCCGGCCAGGCAGAGCGCGTAGTGGACGGCGTGGAACAAACGGGTGCGGTGTTGCGTCATTGGCCTAACCCCAGGGACCGGAATTGGCGTCTAGCCTAAGCCGACTCGCCCCCGAATGGCCAAAATCCGTAAAGATTCCGCTAAGAATTTGCAAAGCAGTTCCGGTATACGTGCCCGGCTCAGCGCCCCCGGCGGCCCCGCCCCAGCAGCCGGTCGACCCCGAGCAGGCCGGCGCCGAAGGCCAGGAACAGCGCCAGCACCCCGACCGCGTTGCGCAGCACCTGCGGCCAGCCCAGTGCGTCCACATCCAGGAACGGATACGGATACTCGTGCGCGAAGCTCCCGCGCAGGAACACCCAGGCCACGTACAGGGCCGGGAACAGCAGCCAGCGCCACAGGTCGCGCCAGGCCAGCGCGCCGTGCGGCACCGCCAGCAGCCACCAGGCCAGGTACAGCGCCGGCGTCGCGTAGTGCAGGCCCGAGTCCACCCACCATTGCGCGCCCTGCGGCTGCCAGAGATGGCGCAGGACGGTGACGTAGACCGTGCCGGTCACGCCGATCGCCAGCGCGATCCCGCCGCGCGCGCGCGCGCTGGCCAGCCAGCGCGCCAGGCGCGAGCCGCCGCCGAACACCGCCACCGCGCAGGTCGCGCTGACCAGCAGGTTGCTGAGGATGGTGAAGTAGCTCAGGAACCGCACCGTCGCCAGCGCCGGCCCGATCGTGTCCAGGGTCGAGCGGATCAACAGCCAGTACTGACCGAGCAGGGAGGCCAGCGACACCGCGCCGACCAGCGCGGCGCCGGCGCGGCCGAAAGGCCCGATCGGGCCGGCGGCGGCGCCGGACGCGGAATGGGTATCGCTGACTGGCATGGCCCTGCGCTCTCCCCGGGTGTGCGGCGCAGCTTCGCATGCGCACGGATGCGATGCACCCGCGGCGGCGGGCGATAATGCGGCTCACCCCGCGACCGCGAAGCCGATGACCCCGACCGCCAAGGCGCAAGTCCAGATCCACTTCTGCGTGTTGCTGTGGGGCTTCACCGCGATCCTGGGCAAACTGATCTCGCTGCCGGCGCTGCCGCTGGTGTGGTCGCGCATGCTGATCGTGGTGGTCGCGCTGGCGCTGCTGCCCAAGGTCTGGCGCGGCCTGCGCGCGATGCCGGCGCGGCTGCTGTGGTCCTACGCCGGCATCGGCGTGCTGGTGGCGCTGCACTGGCTGACCTTCTACGGCGCGATCAAGCTCGCCAACGCCTCGGTCGCGGCGACCTGCATCGCCCTGGCCACGGTGTTCACCGCCCTGATCGAACCCAAGCTGGCCCAGCGCCCGTTCTCCAAGCGCGAACTGGCCCTGGGCGTGGCGGTGCTGCCCGGCGTGGCCCTGGTGGTGGGCGGCGTGCCGCACGAAATGCGCGCGGGGATCGCGGTCGGCGCGCTGTCGGCGCTGCTGGTGGCGCTGTTCTCCTCGCTCAACAAGCGCCTGGTCGAACACGGCGACCCGCTCACCGTGACCGCGCTGGAACTCGGCGCCGGCACCCTCGCTCTCACTTTGCTGGCGCCGGCGATGCCGCTGCTGTTCCCGGCCTTCGCCGGCGACCTGCTGGTGCTGCCGGGCCTGCGCGACGCGGTGCTGCTGGTGATCCTGTCGCTGGTCTGCACCCTGCTGCCGTTCGCGCTGTCGCTGGTGGCGCTGCGCCACATGACCGCGTTCGCGGCCCAGCTGGCGATCAACCTGGAGCCGGTGTACGCGATCGTGCTGGCGATCGCCCTGCTCGGCGAGCAGCGCGAACTCACCGGCCTGTTCTACGTCGGCGTGGCGATCATCCTGTCGGCGGTGTTCGTGCACCCGCTGATCAGCCGGCCGCGCACGCTGTCGCAGCCGGAGCTGCTGGGGACCGCGGAGGCCAAGCAGCTGTCCGAGTAGCAAGCGCCGGCGAAAACGCGGCTCGCCCGCTTACGCCAGCTCGAGCCACCTTTTCAGCAGACGCGGAACGGCTTCCGCCGCGTTGCCGCGAATGAATTCGAAGCCATAAGGAATCTCGTCCATCTCGAGCGAGATCAGCACCTTTTCCGCCGAGTCCCGAGCCGCATCGACCAGCGTGGCGGCGGGATAGACCGTGAGCGAAGTGCCCACCACCATCACCTTGGCGGCCGTGGCGATGTGCTGCCTGGCCAGGTCCATGTGCTGCGTCTGCTCCCCGAACCACACGATATCGGGCCTGAGCTGGGTGCCCTCCTCGCAAACCTGACCGAGCACGATCGCAGCGTCATCGATGCGATACCGCTTGGGCGTGTCCGAGGTGCTGCGCGCGTACGCGAGCTCCCCGTGCAGGTGGATGACGTTGCTGGATCCTGCGCGCTCATGAAGTTCATCGACGTTCTGTGTGACTACGACGACTTCATAAGCCGACTCCAGAGCAGCGATGGCGAGATGGGCCGGATTCGGCTCGGCTGCCCAGGCCTTGGCACGGCGCTCGTTGTAGAAGGCCAGCACCGCTTCCGGGCGTTTCTTCCAGCCGTCGAGGCTTGCGACCTCCTGCCAGGAGTAGTTGTTCCACAGGCCCTTCGAATCGCGGAACGTGGGCAGACCGCTCTCCGCGCTCAGGCCGGAGCCCGAAAGAATCACCACTTTGTTCGCTTGAACCTCTGGCTTCATAGCGGTATGAGCATCCGAGTCAGTCCGTTTCATCGGACGACTGATCTCCAAACGACCCGTCGCCGTCATGCCGGAAGGCCTCAAACGGCAGCTTTACCGGCGAAAGAAGGAAGGAAATCCCATCCTCTTCTTGTTTGACATGCCATAGCGCCAGTCCCTCGGGCCTGATGCCGGAATCGAACGGGAACACGAATGACGGAAGCCAGAGCAACTGAACATCCCCGTCGCCCTCCCAACCCATTTCCAGAAAACGCTCTTTGGCCACCGCAATGTAAGCCGCGGCCTGCGGCCCGACGAAGGCGGAAGGAGCCTGGGTGAAGTGCAGATTGTCGATCCACTCGAAGATGTAGCCGTGGAAGGAGCTCAAGGCTTTGGGCCCGTAGGAAATTACGTTTTTCTTTGGGATCGAATAGCCCAACGTTGACGCCTCCGCTCTTATCTACGCCCGACCGAATTTACGCTGCCGCCGGCGCCGGGCTCAAAGCTGCCACAAGCCATGGTCGTTGCCGCCCTGCAGGTAGATGGCGAAGCTGCCGTGGCCGGGGATCGGCGTGGGCTCGACCGCGACGAAGCCGCCCGCCTGCACCACGGCGGCGACCGCCGCTTCGATGTCGGTCACCAGCCAATAGGGCCTGACCACCGGCTCCTCGGTCGTACGCAAGGGCGCTCGTACTCCGACCAAGCCGCCGCCGGCCAGCGCCGCGGTGCGGGCATGGCCCAGCCCCGCATCGGGATCGCCGAACTTCACGCCGTTGGCCGCCTCGTAGGCGGCGCATACGGCCGCTACGTCCTTGGTCACTATTTCCAGATATTGGATTCGCATGGCGCTGTACCCTCCGACATTGCGGTTGATGCGGGCCGCGAAGCCGGCCCGGCCCGGTGAATCGCCGGTTCGCTGCGCGGTACGCGAGCAAGGGGCTGGAACCCGCATGGATTCCGGCCAAGCCGAAGGGTAACCGCTCGAGGCAGGCCGCCCAATGGCGTGGGCCGGAGAGGGCCTGTCGCGGCTTACGCCGCTCCCACAGGAAGCGGCGGCCGCTCCGACGGTCGAGCCGCTTCGGGTAGGAACCGCGCGAGCGGCGACCACGCGGCTTCGACCGCCGGCGCCGGGCACGGCTCATGCGGCCCTGCCCAAAACAGCGCACCGGCTTTCGTGGCAGCGGCCCAAGTCGCGATCGCACAGCCGCTAAGACGCGGTCGCGGCTCATGCCGTGCCGCCCAGGCAACGCGCCCGGCCACCTAGCGGCCAGCAGACACGCACGCCCGCGCCGATTATCCTGCGCTTCGTCCACGCGAACCGAGCGCACCGAGGAAGCCCATGAACCCGAACACCCAACAGGATCTCGCCCGACTGTTCATGCGCGTCGTCCTCGGCGCGCTGATCCTGCTGCACGGCATCGCCAAGCTCAAAGGCGGCATGGGCGGCATCGTCGGCCTGGTCGAATCCAAGGGCCTGCCCGGCTTCCTCGGTTACGGCGTGCTGCTGGGCGAGGTGCTGGCGCCGATCCTGCTGATCGTCGGCTGGCATGCGCGCGTGGGCGGCGCGCTGATCGCGATCAACATGCTGTTCGCGATCTTCCTGGTCCACCTGGGCCAGCTCAACAGTCTCAACGACCAGGGCGGCTGGGCCCTGGAGCTGCAGGCGATGTTCCTGGTCTCCGGCGTGGCCCTGGCCCTGCTCGGTCCCGGCAGCTTCAGCGCCAACGGCAAGTAGGCGCTGGCCCACTCTTCGAACGCGACCACCCGGCGCCGGCTCGAGTCGGCCGAACCCGACCCGTAGGATGCGGTGACAACCGCATCGTCGCCATTCCGAACCGCCGCGCGCGATGCGGTGCGCCTTCGGCTTACCGCATCCTACGTCGCGGCATCTGCGAGATCGTGTTGTATCCAGCGCGCTAGTCCGCGCACAGGGCCCGATCGGCGCGCGTGAAACGCGCGCGGCCCGGCGGGCCGTACCGGTTTCCTACAGCTTATGCACGCGGAACTTGCGCCCCTTGATCTTGCCCTCGCGCAGGCGCGCCAAGGCCTGCGCGGCCTGCGCGCGCGCGACCGCCACGTAGGAACGGGTCGGGAACACGTCGATCTTGCCGACCTGGTCGGCCTTGAGCCCGGCGTCGCCGGTGAGCGCGCCCAGCACGTCGCCGGGGCGCAGCTTGTCGGTGCGGCCGGCGTCGATGCGCAGGGTCGCCATCGGCGCGACCGGCACGTTGCTGGCGCGGCCGGCCAGCGGCGCGGCGCGTTCCCAGCGCAGCGGCCGGCCCTGGCGTTCCTCGATCGGCTGCGCGCGCGCGATCTCGCGCGGACTGCACAGGCTCAGGGCCACGC
Source organism: Lysobacter sp. CCNWLW3 (assembly GCF_036697405.1). Taxonomy (NCBI): domain Bacteria; kingdom Pseudomonadati; phylum Pseudomonadota; class Gammaproteobacteria; order Lysobacterales; family Lysobacteraceae; genus Lysobacter; species Lysobacter sp. CCNWLW3. The sequence continues at coordinate 7,190 of NZ_JBAHWA010000023.1, read as the reverse complement.
CGCCGCGACCGGCGCGGCCGGTGCGGCCGATGCGGTGGATGTAGACATCCGGGTCGGTCGGCAATTCGTAGTTCACCACCGCGGCCAGGTCCTGCACGTCCAGGCCTCGCGCGGCGACGTCGCTGGCGACCAGCACGTTGCAGCTGCGGTTGGCGAAGCGCACCAGCACTTCGTCGCGATCGCGCTGTTCCATGTCGCCGTGCAGGGCCAGCGCGGTGAAGCCGTAGTGGCTGAGCGAGCCGACCACTTCCTCGGTGTCGCGGCGCATATTGCAGAACACCACGCAGGATTCGGGGCGGAACTCCAGCAGCAGCGCGGCCAGCAGCGGAGTCTTCCGGGCCGGTTCGACCTCGTAGAAATGCTGTTCCACCGCGGGCTGACCGGCCGCGCCCTCGACCGTGACCTCGACCGGCTCGCGCATCATCTTCGCCGCCAGGCTGCGGATCGCATCCGGGAAGGTGGCCGAGAACAGCAGGGTCTGGCGCTTGCGCGGGGTCTTGCCGACCAGTTCGCGGATCGGCTCCTCGAAGCCCATGTCGAGCATGCGGTCGGCCTCGTCCAGCACCAGCACCGACACCGCGTCCAGGCGCAGGGCCTGCTTGCGCACCAGTTCCTGCAGGCGGCCGGGCGTGCCGACCACGACGTGCGGGGCGTGCTCCAGCGAGGCCAACTGCGGCCCCAGCGGCATGCCGCCGCAGAGCACCGAGACCTTGAGGTTGGGGATGGCGAAGGCGAGCTTGCGCAGCTGGCGGCCGACCTGGTCGGCCAGTTCGCGAGTCGGGCACAGCACCAGGGCCTGGGTGCGGCCGTCGGCCGGATCCAGGCGGTGCAGCAGGCCCAGGCCGAAGGCCGCGGTCTTGCCGCTGCCGGTCGGCGCCTGCGCGATCAGGTCGCGGCCCTCCAGCAGGGCCGGCAGGCCTTGGGCCTGGATGGGGGTCATGCGCTCGTAGCCGAGCGCGGCCACGCCCTGCAACAAGGCGGGCGACAGCGGCAGGGAGGCGAAATCGTCGTTATGGCTCATGCGCCATGATCGCAGCATTGGCCCGAGCCTGCGCTCCAACCTCGCCGCGCGGGCCCGCCGCGCCGTATGCTGCCCGCGCAGGCACGGCCCGGGGCGGCCTCCGCGGCCAGATCGGACGCAACACGGAGCGCGCGCATGGAACCGCAATTCCTCCATATCCGGGTCCTGCTGGGCATCATCCTGGGCCTGGCGATCACCACCCTGCTCAAGGGCATGGCGCGCTTCGTCCAGCACCCCGGCCGCGACCGCATCTACTGGGTGCACCTGGGCTGGGCGGTGTCGATGTTCATCCTGCTCACCCATTTCTGGTGGTGGGAATTCCGCCTGATCCATGTCCACGCCTGGACCATCACCGCCTACGCCTTCCTGATCGTCTACGTGGTGGTGCTGTTCCTGCTGTGCACCTTGCTGTTCCCCGACGACATCGGCGACTACAGCGGTTGGCAGGACTATTTCCAATCGCGGCGCAAATGGTTCTTCGGGATCATGGCGCTGAGCTACCTGATCGACTTCATCGACACCGCGATCAAGGGCAGCGTGTACTTCGAAAGCCGCGGCGCCGAATACCCGCTGCGCAACCTCGCCTATGTGCTGATGTGCCTGATCGCGATGCGCACGCGCTCGGAGCTGTTCCACCGGGTCTTCGTGATCGCCGGCATCGCCTACGAACTGTCCTGGATCTATCGCCTTTACGACTTCGTCGACTGACCGGAGCGCAACAACGCATGGACGCGGAAACCCTCAAGATCCTGATCGCGGTCGTAGGCGCCAGCGTCTCGTTCTGCTGGGGCGTCTGGACCTGGCGGAGCGCACGCCGCGACCAATGGCAGGCGCAGCAGCGCGAAGGCGAACGCCTGTCGGAAGCCCGCCGCATCGAAGCGACCCGGCCCTTCCTGGAGAAGCAGCTCGAGCTGTACGCGGAAGCCGCGCGGGTCTGCGCGCGCATCGCCTCCGGGCATGGCGGCACCGACGCGGTCGCGCGCTTCTGGGAGCTGTACTGGGGCGAGCTGGCGCTGGTGGAGAACCGCCAGGTCGAAGCCAAGATGGTGCGGTTCGGGCAGGCGCTGGAATACATGCCCGAGGACCGCTCGGAACTGCGCCAGCGCGCGCTGGAACTGGCGGCCGCCTGTCGCGCCTCGCTGGCCCGGTCCTGGGGCGTGGACGCCTGGGTCGCGCCGGACCTGGCCTCGGAACGCGCCGAGCGCCCGCAGCGGGCCTGACGCTCAAACGCCCGGACCGGCCGCCGCGCCGCCGCTCGTCGGCGGCGGCTTGACAACGGCGGCGCCTGGAAATAAATATTTAGCAAATTAGTTAAATCATGAAATTAAGTCCGCGCCGAGCCCCGGCGCGACCCGCCGAAGGCTTAGCCGGAGTCCGCCATGCACGCACTGCCCGACAGCCTGAGCTCGCACCGCGTGCGCGCCCAGTCCGATACCGCCGCCGCGGTGCGCGCGGTCAGCGAGGGCCAGGTGGCCTGGGAACCGGTGCGCTCGCTGTGGCTGAGCGGCATGGCCGCCGGCGCGATCGTGGGCGGCGCGCTGACCTTCAGTTGGGGCGCGCTGGCGCTGTTCGCCGTCGCCACCGCCACCGTCCTGCTGCTGGGCCACTCGCTGGGCATGCACCGCAAACTGATCCACGACAGCTACGACTGCCCCAAGTGGCTGGAATACCTGCTGGTCTACTGCGGCGTGCAGGTCGGCCTGGCCGGCCCGCTCGGCCTGGTCCGCACTCACGACCTGCGCGACTACGCCCAGCGCCTGCCCGACTGCCACGACTATCTCGCCCATCGCCGGCCGTTCCTGGTCGACGCCTGGTGGCAGTTGCACTGCGAACTGCGGCTGGCGAACCCGCCGCCGATCGCGATCGAGGCGCGTATCGCCGACGATCCGTTCTACCGTTTCCTGCAGCGCAGCTGGATGGCCCAGCACCTGCCCTGGGCGCTGCTGTTGTTCGCGATCGACGGCTGGGGCTGGGTGTTCTGGGGCGTGTGCGCACGCGTGACCGCGGGCGTATGCGGGCACTGGCTGATCGGCTATTTCGCCCATAACCACGGCGGTATGCACCACGAAGTGCGCGGCGCCGCGGTGCAGGGCCGCAACGTGCGCTTCGCCTCGCTGCTGACCATGGGCGAGAGCTGGCACAACAACCACCATGCGTTTCCGGGTTCGGCGCGGCTGGGGCTGTATGCGGGCGAATGGGATCCGGGTTGGTGGACCCTGCGTGCTCTGGAGCGGATCGGCCTGGCCAGCCGATTGCGCGTACCCGCGGACCTGCCGCCGCGGCCGGAATTGCGACGCCTGCCGGAGCCGGCGCCCTGCGCGTTCTGCCAGGGCCTGCGCGCGCGGGTGCTATCGTGAGTGCGCCGCCGCCGATCAGGAAAGTCCGCTGGCTGTACGGCAATTGGCTGTGGCCGCTGCTGTGCGGCGTGATGGTGGGCCTGGGAATGCGACTGGTGTTCAGCGCCAAGGCCGGCGAGCCCTACGCGACCATGCTGGCCTCGTTCCTGCTGCTGACCCCGCTGATCGTCGGCATGGTCGCCGTCTACGTGGTCGAACGCCAGGAGCGCAAACATGCGGGCTATCACTTCGGCATGGGGGTGCTGGTCAATGTGTTCTACCTGGCAGGCACCTTGGTGATGGGCCTGGAAGGCGCCATCTGCGCCATTTTCGTCTCCCCGCTTTTCGCCATCCTCGGCGGCATCGGCGGCGTGCTCATGGGCCTGATCCTGCGCTACCTCAAGCGTCCGCGCTCGACGCTGTACGGCATCGCGCTGCTGCCGCTGCTGCTGGGCGCGGTGGAGGATCCGCATCCGCAAGGCCGCTTGGAACGCATCGAACGGCAGGTCTTCATCGCCGCCCCGGCCGAGGAAGTCTGGCGCCAGCTGATGACCGCCGACGCGATCCGTCCGGACGAGGTCGATGCGGCCTGGACCTACCGCATCGGCGTACCCAAGCCGCTGGCCGGCATCGTGCGCGAGACGCCGACCGGTCTGGTACGCGACGTACGCATGGGCAAGGGCATCCATTTCCAGCAGGTGTCGAGCGACTGGCAGCCGCAGCGTTACGTGAACTGGCGCTACCTCTTCGACGCCGATTCGGTACCTGCCGGCGCCCTCGACGACCACGTGCGCATCGGCGGCGAGTACTTCGACTTGCTCGGCACCGCCTACACCCTGACCCCGCGCGACGGCGGCACCGAACTGGCGATGAGCTTGGACTACCGCGTCAGCACCGCTTTCGACTGGTACGCCGCGCCGCTGGGGCGCTGGTTGCTGGCCGGCCAGAGCGAGACCCTGCTGTCGTTCTACCGGCGCCGCGCCGAGGCCGGCCACCGTCCGGCCGGGACGCCGCCGGCCGGCTGACCGCGCCGCCCCCACCCCGGCGGCCGGGCCCGGCTGTGATGTTTCGCCCCTGCCCCGCGAATCATGTGTTCGACTAGGGCAGCAGCGGCGGCATCGGCATGAAGGGGTTGCAGGGGGCGATCGGCATGGACAACGCGCGGCAGCGCTTCGGCGAGCTGCTGGAGGCGCATCGCAAGATCGTCTTCAAGGTCGGCAACACCTATTGCCGGCACCCCGACGACCGCGCCGACCTGGCCCAGGAGATCGCGACCCAGCTGTGGCGCGCGTATCCGGGCTACGACCCGCAGCGGCCGTTCTCGACCTGGATGTACCGGATCGCGCTGAACGTGGCGATCTCGTTCGTGCGCGCCGACGGCCCGCGCCAACGCAATGCGGTGCCGCTGGACCCAGACCTGCACGAGTTCGCCGACGAGTCCGCCGGCGACCAGGAAAGCGCGCATCGCGCGCGCGAGCTGCACCGCTTCATCGGTCAGTTGGAACCGCTGAACCGCGCGCTGCTGCTGCTCTATCTCGAAGACCGCAGCTACCGCGAGATCGCCGACGTGCTCGGCATCAGCGAAACCAATGTGGCCACCAAGATCGGCCGGCTCAAACAGCGCATACGCAGTGAAATGCCGGGCTGACCCCGGCGCGCGCAACCCCTTCTCCACCACGCGGCACACGACACGATGGGCGCACTGACGATGGAACTCGACGATCTCAAACAGGCCTGGCAGGAACTCGATCGCAAGCTCGACCGCCAGCACGCCATGGACCTGCTGCGCTTCCGCGACGAACGCGGCCGGCGCCTGAAATCCGGCCTGCGGCCGCTGGTCCGGGGCCAGGCCCTGCAGATGCTGATCGGCGTCGCGGTGCTGCTGCTGGGCGTGGATGTCTGGACCGAGCACAGCCGGGTGCCGCACCTGTTCGCGTTCGGACTGATCGTGCACGTCTACGGCGTCGCCCTGATCGCCTGCGGCGGCATGGTCCAGGGCATGATCGCAGCGGTGGATTACTCGGCGCCGGTGCTGGACATCCAGAAACAGCTGGCGCGGCTACGTATGTTCTATGTGCGTACCGGCATGTTCGTGGGCCTGGCTTGGTGGCTGTTCTGGATGCCGTTCATGGCGGCCGTACTCATGACCCTGTTCGGCGCCGACATGTACGTCAACGCGCCGTCGGTGTTCGTGATCGGCGGCGCGATCGGCATCGTCGGCCTGCTCGCGACCTGGTGGTTCCATCATTGGTCGCGCCACCCTAGTCGGCCGCGCCTGGCCAAGGCGATGGAGGACAGCGTGACCGGCCGCAGCCTGCGCCGCGCCCTGGCGATCGCCGAAGAGATCGCGCGCTTCGAGCGCGACTGACGCGCGCCGGGCCCGTGATCGCGCCGGCCGGAATCGCCTGCGACAAGGCGCCGCGGCAGCAGCGCGACTCCCCCAGCGGCCGGCTCAACCGGCCGCTTTTTTCGCGCGCCGGCTCTCGCGCTTGAGCGGGCCGCCGACCGGGCAGATCTCGAACGCGAACTGGGTCAGGGTGTTGACCAGGTTGTCGGGCACCAGCTTGTAGACCACGAACTGTCCGCGCCGCTCGCTGGAGATCAGGCCGGCGTTGACCAACACCGACAGATGGCGCGACACCGCCGGCGCGCTCATGTTGAAACGCGCGGCGATGTCGCCGGCCGGCAGTTCCTGCTCGGACAGGTAGGCCAGAATCTGCCGCCGCGGCGTGGACGCCAGCGCTTCGAAGATCTTGTCCTGTTTCATGGCTGAGCTTTCATGGTTGCAACGGTGACGGCGGGTGGGCGCCGGGACGCGCGGGCGAGCCGCGCAGGAACATCATAGCCTTCCGCGCCGCGCCGGTATGAGCGCGGGCGAAACCGCCCGCGCGCGCCGGCCGCAAGCCGCGCACGCGCAAGCCGCGGCGGGTTGCGGGAACCCGTCGCGGCCCAAGCTGTCGGCGGCGTGCGGCGTCGCAAGCCGGCCTCAGTTGCGGCCCGGCAGCGGCGGCGGCGCGCCGCGCGCGGCCGCTTCGGCGACCCGCTCTTCGTAGCGCTGCTCGTTCATCCAGCCCGACACGACCCGGCCGTAGCGCGAAATCATCATCATGTTGAAGAAGTGCATGGCGCCGAGCATCAGCACCGACACGCCGATCTTGCTGCCGATGTGGGCGATCGGGTTGCTGAGCAGGGCGTCGGCGTTCCAGCCGTCCAGGCGGATCGCGATCACACCGATGTTGATCAGGTAGAAGCCGACCACGAGCAGATGGTTGGTGGACTTGGCCAGGACCTCGTTCTGGCCGAAGCACATCACCAGGAACACCTCGCCGTTGCGCGACAGGGTGCGGGCCACCCAGATCGTCATGGCGACGGAAATGGCCAGGTAAGCGAGCAGGCCGACCTGGGTGACTAGGGCTTCATCGATCATGGCGGTGTACCTCTATGGTTTAGTCATTTGCTTATTTAACTAAAATGCTAAATCAATGACGTGCGAAGTCAAGCGCCGTTCGTCGGCGGGCTTGGGGGACGACCCCGGCCGGCGCAGTCAGCTACTTGCAATTGCCATTCGCACATCGGCGCGCCGCCTGCCGCCTGCCGCCTGCCGCCTGCCGCCTGCCGCCTGCCGCCTGCCGCCTGCCGCCTGCCGTCTGCCGTCTGCCGTCTGCCGCTGCCGCTGCCGCTGCCGCTTGCCGTTGCCGTTGCCGCTTGCCGCTTGCCGTTGCTGCGGCATTGGAATCCATAGCACCGCACTCGCCCATCAACCGTAGACCCGAAGGGCGGCGCGCAGGACGCGCGCCGTTTTTCGAATGGACAAGGATGTCCATTCGAAAAAT
>NZ_JBAHWA010000022.1:0-46713 GCF_036697405.1 Lysobacter sp. CCNWLW3 | reverse complement strand
TCTTTGGTTACTTTCTCTTGGGCCAGCAAGAGAAAGTGACCCGCACGCGCAGCGGGCGGAAGCCGTTGACCTTCGTGGCAAACATGCAGAGCGAGAGCAACAGCAAACTCCCAGCGCGCCAGACCACCGCAGTAACCGGAGTTCGCGATCGCGGCTCACGCCGCTCCCACAGAAAGCCAGCTCACCCGAAACCAACGGCGCAGCCCGAGTTCGCGGTCGCGGCTTGCGCCGCTCCTACAGGGAGCTTGGGCGAGAGAATTGACCCGCACGCGCGGCGGGCGGAAGCCGTTGACCTTCGTGCCAGACATGCAGAGCGAGAGCCACAACGAATCTCCCGACGCGCCCGGCCACCGCCGTAGCCGCAGTTCGCGATCGCGGCTCACGCCGCTCCTACCCAAAGCCCAGGCCAGAGAAAGTGGCCCGCACGCGCAGCGGGCGGAAGCCGTTGATCCAAAGCAAAATCCGGCGTCAGCGGATCTCAATAAGACACCAGCCGACGCAGCAACCGGAGTTCGCGGTCGCGGCTCGCGCCGCTCCTACCCAAAGCCCAGGCCAGAGAAAGTGACCCGCACGCGCAGCGGGCGGAAGCCCTTGATCCAAAGCAAAGTCCGATGCCAGCGGATCTCGGCACACCCCAGCCGGCACAGCAGCCGGAATTCGCGGTCGCGGCTCGCGCCGCTCCTACAAAAGGGGAGCGGCACCAGCGTCGGCCGCGGCGCCGGCACGAATCGCACCGGCACCGATGCGGACTCACGCGCGCCGATAAACCTCGGCGCCCTGCGCCAGGAATTCCGCCGACTTTTCCGCCATGCCTTCGCTCAACGCGACCGTCTCCTCCACCCCATGTTCCTTGGCGTAGTCGCGCACGTCCTGGGTGATCTTCATCGAGCAGAAGTGCGGACCGCACATCGAACAGAAGTGCGCGACCTTGTGCGCGTCCTTGGGCAGCGTCTCGTCGTGGTACTCGCGCGCGCGCTCCGGATCCAGGCCCAGGTTGAACTGGTCCTCCCAGCGGAACTCGAAACGCGCCTTGCTCATCGCGTTGTCGCGCGCCTGCGCGCCCGGGTGGCCCTTGGCCAGGTCGGCCGCGTGCGCGGCGATCTTGTAGGCCATCAGGCCTTCGCGCACGTCCTGCTTGTTGGGCAGGCCCAGGTGTTCCTTGGGCGTCACGTAGCACAGCATCGCGGTGCCGAACCAGCCGATCATGGCCGCGCCGATGGCGGAGGTGATGTGGTCGTAGCCCGGCGCGATGTCGGTGGTCAGCGGGCCGAGGGTGTAGAACGGCGCTTCGCCGCAGACCTCGAGCTGCTTGTCCATGTTCTCCTTGATCAACTGCATCGGCACGTGGCCGGGGCCTTCGATCATGGTCTGCACGTCGTGCTTCCAAGCGATCTTGGTCAGCTCGCCCAGGGTTTCCAGCTCGCCGAACTGGGCCGCGTCGTTGGCGTCGGCGATCGAGCCCGGACGCAGGCCATCGCCGAGCGAGAAGGCCACGTCGTAGGCCTTCATGATTTCGCAGATTTCCTCGAAGTGGGTGTAGAGGAAATTCTCCTTGTGGTGGGCCAGGCACCACTTGGCCAGGATCGAACCGCCGCGCGAGACGATGCCGGTCACGCGCTTGGCGGTCAGCGGCACGTAGCGCAGCAGCACGCCGGCATGGATGGTGAAGTAGTCCACGCCCTGCTCGGCCTGCTCGATCAGGGTGTCGCGGAAGATCTCCCAGTTGAGCTCCTCGGCGCGGCCGTCGACCTTCTCCAGCGCCTGGTAGATCGGCACCGTGCCGATCGGCACCGGCGAATTGCGGATGATCCACTCGCGGGTTTCGTGAATGTGCTTGCCGGTGGACAGGTCCATGACCGTGTCGGCGCCCCAGCGCATCGACCACACCAGCTTCTCGACCTCCTCGGCGATGCCCGAGGACACCGCGGAGTTGCCGATGTTGGCGTTGACCTTGGTCAGGAAGTTGCGGCCGATGATCATCGGCTCGCTTTCCGGGTGGTTGATGTTGTTGGGGATGATCGCGCGGCCGCGCGCGACTTCGTCGCGGACGAATTCGGGCGTGATGAGCTTCTGGATGTTGGCGCCGAAGCTGTGGCCCGGGTGTTGGTTGAGCAGGTGCGCTTCGCGGATCGCGTCTAGGCGCTGGTTCTCGCGGATCGCGATGTATTCCATTTCCGGGGTGACGATGCCGCGGCGCGCGTAGTGCATCTGGGTGACGTTGGCGCCGGCGACGGCGCGGCGCGGCAGCGGCCGGTTGCCGAAGCGCACGTGCGCCAGCTTGGGGTCGTGCTCGCGCTTGCGACCGAACTCCGAAGACAGCCCGCTCAGTACCTCGGTATCGCCGCGCTCGGCGATCCAGGTCGCGCGCAGCGGCTTCAGGCCGGCCGCCAGATCGATGTCGGCCTCGTGATCGGTGTAGGGGCCGGAGGTGTCGTAGACCGCGAGCGCGGCGTTGTCCTCGCCGCCGAAGATGGTCGGGGTGCGCGCCAGCGCGATCTCGCGCATCGGCACCAGCAGGTCCGGACGCGAACCTTCGACATGGATCTTGCGCGAACCGGGAATCGGACGCACGACGTCGGCCGAAAGACGTTCGGCCTGCTGCAGCAGTTCGGAGGGCACCGCATTCATGGGATCGGATCCGCTTTTGATGGGGACATCCGCACGAAACGTGCGGGCGCATGCGAGGGACTCGCACAAAGCGGGCGGCGCGCGGCCGCGACAGCGCGGCCGGCGAAGCTTCCCTACGGCGGTCTCAACCGCATCAGGTTCGAAGGGACTGTCTCAACCGCCGGCCTGGAACCGCCGCGGTACCCCCGCTTCAGTGCGCATTAGACATGGAAAACCAGGCCGGCGCCAATCCGCGCCGCGGCCGGTGCGGCCCGATTCCAGCGCCGGCGCGCCCGCCCGGGCCGCGCCGAAACGGCCCGGCGCCCGCGCATTGCCGGACGCGACTGCGCAGGCTAGCGTGGGGCCATGCCTATCCACGCCCGCCCACATCGCCCGCCCCTCACCGCCGCACGCCGCCTTGGCCTGACCGCGCTCGCCCTCGTCCTGTCGGCCTGCAGCGCGCCCGCGACCAAGCCGGCGGCGGCCGCGCCCAACGCCGCCGACGCCGCGATGGCGGCCGCGACCGCCGCGCCCGACCCCCTCCAGGGCCTGCGCCGGCTCTGCGGCAAGGCCTATGCCGGCCGGGTCGTGGTCGATACGCCCAAGAGCGCCGACGATCCCTTCGCCGGCAAGCCCCTGATCATGCACGTGCGCGAATGCGGCCCGCTCGAGATCCGGGTGCCCTTCCATGTCGGCGACGATCGCTCGCGCACCTGGGTGTTCAGCGCGCACGACGGCGAGCTGCGCCTCAAGCACGACCATCGCCACGAAGACGGCAGCCCCGACAAGTTGACGATGTACGGCGGCGACCAGCGCCGCTACGCGCGGGGCCCGCGCTTGGAATTCCCGGCCGACGCTTACAGCCAGGTCTTGTTCCGCGCCCAGGGCCGTGAAGTCTCGGTGTCCAACGTGTGGGCGATCGAGATCGACGAACGACGCTTCGTCTACGAACTCGCGCGCACGGGCCGGTTGTTCCGCGTGGAGTTCGACCTGAGCCGACCGGTCGCGCCGCCTCCGCCGCCGTGGGGCGGCTGAGCGCGCTCAGGTATCGGCGGATTCGTCGCTTCGGGCAAGCCTTGTCAGGCGCCAGCGCGCGGTCGCATCGCCATCGCCGGCGACGCCCGGCCGGAACTTCCAGCCGAGCGTGCCATGCGGATGCGCCGAGCGCCTCGGCGCATCCGCGCTTGCATCACGGGTTGGTGAACCAACCCGAGCAGTAGCGCGTGCCGTTCTTGGTCAAATAGAAGCGGCTGCAGTTGGTGTCGTAGCTGGTGCCGATGGCGGTGATCTGGAAGCCCGACAGGTACACGCCATTGAGGTGGTAGTGGCTGCCGTTGGACTTGAGAGACCAATGCTCGTGCGGGCCGGTGGAACTGCCGCCGTTGCACAGCGCCTGGGTCCGGGTGTTGGCCGGATTGGCGATGCGGGTGTTGGCCGCGACGCTGGCGCCGGTGCCGTACTGGATGTTCATCAAGTGGTAGTAGGTGGTCGACCAACCGCCGCTGTGCACCACTTCGGCGAAGCACGACGAGTGGCGCTTGAACGAACCGGCCGCCGACGAGGACACCCAGGTGCCGCTCTGGTTGCTGCCCCAGCCGCCGCCCAGGGACATGTCCAGCGACGACATCGGATAGCTGCCCGAGCCGGTGTTGGTATGCGCGCCGCCCACGTGCCAGCGCTGCCCGCGCGGATACGGGAACTGCAGGAAGCCGTTCGCCGGCCCCGCCAGCGCGCCCGCGTCCGGGCCGGCCTGGGCGGCGAAACGCGGCGACGGCGTCGTCGCCTTGCGCGGCTCGTTGAACAAGCCGGCGTAGACCAGTTGGAACTCGCCGTCGCCGCTCAGCGCGGCGCTGGCCTCGCTGGCGCCGGCGCGCGCGAACAAGGCCTGCAGCGGGTTGGTGCGTGCCAGCGGCACCGGCCCCTTGGCGTCGGCGGCGTCGCGCGCGTACAGCGCCTCGCGCAGCGCCACCGCGACCTCGCGGGTTTGCGCGCCGAAGCCGCGGCTCCGGGCGAGCTTGCCGAACGGCCGGCTCATGCCGTCGGCGGCCGCGCGCCGGCGCGTGACCACGCCGCTTTGCTGCTCCATCAGCGCGATCAACACCTTCGGGCTGATGCCGCTGTACCCGGCCCAGTGCGAGATCGTCTCGCCGTAAGGCGACAGGTGCGGGGCGCGCTTGGCCAGGTAGGCGTCGATGTCGAAATCGAACATCTCGTCGTAGCCGTAGATCAGGTCCCGCCCGCTCAGCCCGTCCGCGTTCGCGGCCGGTTCCGCCGCCGTGGCGGTCCCGCCGATCGCCAGCGCCACGCAACACGCCAGCAGCACCATTCTTGCCTTGGTCGTCTCCTTCATTGTCTTGCTCCTTGATAGGTGAATGGGCGAATTGCATGCGCCTGCCCTAACCGTCGGGCCCGGCGCCGGGCCGTAACGTCCGGCCAAACGTCCCGCCACTGCGCCGGCATCCGTCGCCCTTGAGAACGCCCGGCAAAAAAACTCTGGCGCCCGCGGGCGGCGCTGTCGTGAGACGCAGGCCCGCTCATTTAGTTTCAAATGAGACCAATTCTCCAATTTTGTTATTCCATTTCGACATGAGCCATCCCGCGCCGCCGGCACGGTCGCGCCGGCGGACCAGAACCAGGCGCAGACCCGCTTTCGTATTCACATCGCGCGGCTTCGATGTGCGTTAGAACTGCACTGGTTGCACCTATCGGCACGGTCGCACCGCGTGCCACGATGGCGACATCACCACGATGCACGCTCCGGCCGCATGAACCCACTTTCGCCGCGCCTGATCGCCCTGTTCTGCGTCGTGCTGGCCACCAGCGCCTGCGCCATGTGGCCGTTCCGCGGCGACGAGGAGCCGGCACCGGTCGCCGACGATGCGCATGCGCTGTTCGCGCGCCTGTCCGGCCTGTGCGGCAAGGCCTATCTCGGGCGGGTGGTCGCCGATATCCCGGAAAACGCGGCCGATCCCTACTCCGGCCGCGCCCTGGTGATGCACGTGCGCGAGTGCAACAAGCAGGAGATCCGCATCCCTTTCCACGTCGGCAGCGACCGCTCGCGCACCTGGGTGCTGAGCCCGCACGGGCACCGACTGCGGCTCAAGCACGACCATCGCCATTCCGACGGCGCCGCCGATCCGCTGTCGCACTACGGCGGCGACAGCTCGCGGATCCTGATTTCCGCCGACAGCGCCGAGGCCGAATTCCCGGCCGACGCCGACTCGCGCTCGTTGTTCCGGCGCCTGGGCCGGCCGGAGGCGGCGCAGAACGTCTGGACCATCGAACTCGATAGCGGCCGGCGCTTCGTCTACAAGCTGGCCAGGCCGGGACGGCTGTTCCGGGTCGAGTTCGACCTGACCCGGCCGCTGGCCACTCCGCCGCCGCCCTGGGGCGCCAGCGATCCGCCGCCGGCGCCGGCCAAGGCAGCCAAACGCGCGCCGCGGGCGAAGAAGCCGCGCTGAGCCGCGCAATCGCGCATTCGCGCCATCCCCACGCGCAGCGGGCGGACGCATGCGGATGGTGACGGCCATCGACGCCGCTTGACGCACCGCACAAACGTCGGTTATTGCTGTCGCCCATGCACCCCGCCTTCGCCATCGCCCGCACCGCCGCCCTGCCGCAAGGCCGGGGCCCGGCCGCGCGGGCGCTGTCGATTACCACCACCGGTACCACCACTACCCCAGTGGTGCGGACGGGCGTGTCCATCTGATCCAAACACGCCGCTCCGCACCCGATCCGGGTGCGGCCTGTCGGCCACGCCCGAATCGCGACGCGGAGCCCCAAACGGAGCTCTCGCCATGTCGTCCGCGCCACCCTCGCCCGCCGCACCACCCGTTCGCCACGTGCACAAGTTCGGCGGCAGCAGCGTCGCCGACGCCATCCGCTACCGCGCGGTTCCGCCGCTGATCGACGACGGCGCGCAGGCGCGCATGGTCGTGGTCTCGGCCATGCAGGGCGTGACCGACGCCCTGGTCGCACTGGCCGCGGCCGCATGCAAACGCGAGGCGCTGGAACCGGCGCTGTCCACGCTGAGCCAACGCCATCTCGACGTCGCCGCCGAACTCGATCCCAGCGGCCGCCACGGTCTGGCGCCGGCGCTGCGCCACGAGCTCGCCGGCCTCAAGGCGCAGCTCGAACGACTCGCTGCCGGGCACTGGAACGACGAACAGGCCGAACGCATCGCCGCCGCCTTGCCCGGGCTGGGCGAGGTGCTGTCCTCGCATCTGCTGCACGCCGCCCTCGGCGGCGATGCCGCCGGCTGGCTGCGCCTGGATGCGCGCGAGGTGCTGGTCGTACATCCGGGCGAGATGGGCGTGGGCGTGGATTGGGACGCCAGCCGCGCGCGCCTGGCCGACTGGCGCGCCCGCCACCCCGGCGAGCGCATCGTGATCACCGGCTTCGTCGCCCGCGATGCGCAGGGCGATGCGACCACCCTGGGCCGCAACGGCAGCGACTACTCCGCGGCGATCTTCGCCCACCTGTTCGACGCCGACGCGCTGACCATCTGGACCGACGTCGACGGCGTGCTCTCGGCCGACCCGCGCCTGGTCCCGGATGCGGTCTGCCTGCCGGCGATGTCCTATGCCGAGGCCTGCGAGCTGGCCTACTTCGGCGCCAAGGTGCTGCACCCGCAGACCCTGGCGCCGGTGCAGCAACGCGGCATTCCGCTGCGCATCCGCAACGCACGCCATCCGGACGCGCCCGGCACCCTGATCACCCCGCAACCCTCGGTGGACGGCGCCCCGGTCAAGGGCCTGAGCCTGGTCCACGACCTGGCGGTGCTGGAACTGATCGGCAACGGCATGGTCGGCGTGCCCGGCACCGCCGAGCGCCTGTTCGGCGCGCTGCGCGGCGCCGGGGTGTCGGTGACCATGATTTCGCAGGGCTCGTCCGAGCATTCGATCTGCTGCGTGGTGCGCGCCGACCAGGCCCAGCGTGGACGCGAAGCCATCGTCGCCGCCTTCGCCGACGCCATGGCCGACGGCCAGGCCCAGGAAGTCAGCGTCACCCCGGACGTGTGCGTGCTGGCGGCGGTCGGCGACGGCATGGTCGGCACGCCCGGCGTCGCCGCGCGCCTGCTCGGCGGCCTGGCGCAAGCGCGCGTGAACGTGCGCGCGATCGCCCAGGGCGCGGGCGAGCGCAACATCTCGGTCGCGATCGGCGCGCGCGACGCCACCCGCGCGCTGCGCGCCGCCCACTCCGCGTTCTGGCTATCGCCGCAATGCGTGTCGGTGGGCTTGATCGGCCCCGGCAAGGTCGGCCGCGCCCTGCTCGCGCAACTGGCCGCCGCGCAGCCGCGCTTGAGCGGCGAACAGCAGCCCGATTCCAAACTGGAACTGCGCCTGCGCGCGATCGCCGACAGCCGGCGCATGCTGCTCTCGGCCAAGGCCATGCCGCCGCAAGGCGCGATCGATGCCTTGAGCGAAGGCGAAACGCTGGACTTGGACCGCTTCGCCGCGCACGTGCGCGCCGAGCACCTGCCGCATGCGCTGATCGTCGACTGCAGCGGCAGCGACGCGGTCGCCGCCTACTACCCGCAATGGCTGGCCGCCGGCATCCACGTGGTCACGCCGAACAAGCAGGCCGGCGCCGGCCCCCTGCCGCGCTACGAAGCGATCCGCGCCGCCAGCCGCAACGGCGGCGGCAAGTTCCGCTACGAGGCCACGGTCGGCGCCGGCCTGCCGGTGATCCAGACCCTGCGCAGCCTGCTCGACACCGGCGACGAGCTCACCGAGGTCGAGGGCATCCTGTCCGGCACCCTGGCCTGGCTGTTCAACCGCTACGACGGCAGCACGACGTTCTCCGAGCTGGTCCGCGAAGCCCATCGCCTGGGCTACACCGAACCCGATCCGCGCGACGACCTGTCCGGCACCGACGTCGCCCGCAAGCTGGTGATCCTGGCGCGCGAAGCCGGCCGCGCCTTGTCGCTGGAACAGGTCGAGGTCGAAAGCCTGGTGCCCGAGGCGCTGCGCGCGGTGTCCAAGGACGAGTTCATGGCGCGCCTGTCCGAGCTCGACGCGCCGCTCAAACAGCGCTTCGACCAGGCGCGCGCGGCCGGCCTGGGCCTGCGCTACCTCGCACGCCTGGACCGCGACGGCCGCGCCAGCGTCGGCGTGGTCTCGCCGCCGCCGGGCCACGCCGCCCTGCATGGCGCGCTCACCGACAACCTGATCCAGTTCCGCACCCGCCGTTACGCGGATAATCCGCTGGTGGTGCAAGGGCCCGGCGCGGGGCCGGACGTCACCGCGGCCGGCGTGTTCGGCGACATCCTTTCCATCGCGCAAACCCTCGGAGCCCGCGCATGAGCGCTGCCGTACCCGTTCCCCCTTCCCGCGTCCGCGCCTTCGCGCCCGGCAGCGTCGGCAACATCGGGGTCGGCTTCGACCTGCTCGGCCATTCCATCGACGGCCCGCGCGACATCGCCGTGGTGCGCCGCATCGGCGAGCGCGAGGTGCGCATCGCCGCGATCCGCGGCGACAGCGTCGGCGCCGACAGCCTGCCGCTGGAGGCCGCGCGCAACACCGCCGGCCAGGCCCTGATCGCGCTGCGCGAGAAACTCGGCCTGGACCACGGCTTCGAACTGGAATTGGAGAAAGGCATCCCGCTGGGGTCCGGCCTGGGCGGCTCGGCCGCGTCCTGCGTGGCCGCGGTGGTCGCCGCCAACGCCCTGCTCGACGCACCGCTGGCGCGCGAGGCGCTGTACGAATTCGCTCTGGACGGCGAGTCGGTCTCCAGCGGCAGCCGCCACGGCGACAACGTCGCGCCGATGCTGCTCGGCGGCGTGGTCATGGCCACCGCGACGCGGATGATTCCGCTGTCCGTGCCGGACTGGCTGCATGCGGTGGTGGTGCATCCCGACCAGGTACTGGAAACGCGGCGCGCGCGCGCGGTGCTGGCCGAGCCGTATCCGCTGCACACCGTGGTCGAACAGAGCGCGCACCTGGCGCTGTTCCTGACCGGCCTGCAGCGCGGCGACGCCGGCCTGCTGCGCGAAGGCCTGGTCGATCTGCTGGTCGAGCCGCGCCGCGCGCCGCTGATCCCGGGCTTCGCCGCGGTCAAGGCCGCCGCGCTCGATCACGGCGCGCTGGGCGCGAGCATCTCCGGCGCCGGCCCCAGCTGTTTCGCCTGGTTCGAATCCAAGGCGCAGGCGCAGGCCGCGGCGGCGTCGATGCGCCAGGCCTTCGCCGACGCCGGCTTCGATTCGCGCGCCTACGTCACTCCGGTGGCGGGGCCGCGCGCGGAGGTGATCGGTGTGGAGTGAGGCGGGCGACGTCGCAGGCGCGCAGGCAGAAGCGAATTCCCCGTGCCCCCCTTTTCCAAAGGCGAGAGCAGCGGGGCGCCGTCGCGGTTCCTCGTCGGTGCCGGACACGCCTGCGAGCTCGACGAGCCCGCCACTGCATTCCCTGCCCGCCAAGGCCCGCCGGCATTCCCGTTTTGCGAAAGCCCGCCGGTCTTCCCCCTTTGAAAAAAGGGGACCGACGGGGATTTGCTCTTTCGCCACCACCCGCCAAACCGCATCGCACCGAGACCGCCCATGAACTTCTTCAGCACCCGCGGCCAGACGCCAGCGACCGCGATCGACGATGCGCTGTCGGCCGGTCTCGCCCCCGACGGCGGTCTCTACGTGCCCGAGCGCGTGCCGATACTGCCGCCGCAGCCCCCCCGCGACGCGCTTGCCGACACCGCACAGGCACTGCTCGCGCCGTACTTCGCCGGCTCCGCGCTGCGCTACCGCCTGCCTGAACTGTGCAACAGCGCCTACGACTTCCCGGCGCCGCTGCGCGCGCTGTCGCGGCCCGACGACCTGTTGCTGGAGCTGTTCCACGGCCCCACCGCCGCGTTCAAGGACTACGCCGCGCGCTTCCTCGCCGAGGCGCTGTCGGCGCTGCGCACAGCGGACGCGCCGCCGACCACCATCGTGGTCGCGACCTCGGGCGACACCGGCGCCGCGGTGGCGGCCGCCTTCCATCGCCGGCCCGGTTTCCGGGTGCTGATCCTCTACCCCGACGGCCGCGTCTCGCCGCGCCAGGCCCACGGCCTGGGCTGCTGGGGCGACAACGTCCAGGCCTATCGGGTCGACGGCGACTTCGACGCCTGCCAGCGCCTGGCCAAGCAGGCCCTGTCCGATCAGGCGCTGCGCGACACCCTGCCGCTTAGCTCGGCCAACAGCATCAGCCTGGGCCGACTGCTGCCGCAAGCCGCCTACTACGCCCACGCCGCCGCGCGACACCATGCGCGCAGCGGCACCGCCCTCAACTTCATCGTGCCCACCGGCAATCTCGGCAATGCCTGCGCGGCGCTGGTCGCCCAGCGCATGGGCCTGCCGATCGGCGAGATCCGCCTGGCCACCAACGCCAACGACACCCTGCCGCGCTACTTCGCAGGCGCCGACTACGCCGCGCAGCCGACCCGCGCCACTCTCGCCAACGCCATGGACGTGGGCGCGCCCAGCAACTACGAGCGCCTGCGCCATTGGTTCGCCAGCGACGCCGCACTGCGCGCCGCGATCGCCGCCGACTCCGTCGACGACGCCACCATCACCAACACCATCCGGCATGCGCCGCAGCGGCACGGCATCGTTCCCTGTCCGCACACCGCGACCGGCCTGCATGTGCTCGAAGGCCTGCGCGCGCAAGGCGACGATCGGCCTTGGGCGGTGGTCGCGACCGCGCATCCGGCCAAGTTCGACAGCATCGTCGAGCCCCTGGTCGGGCATCCGGTGCCGCCGCCGCAGGCCCTGGCCGAGGCCTTGGCGCGCCCGGCATCGGCCGAGCCCTTGCGCGCCGACTACCCGGCTCTGCGCGAGCGGCTGCTGAGCCTGGCCCCTTAGAACGTAGGGCCCGGCAAGCCGACGTTCGGTCGCGATGCGACGTGGCCGCGGGCACCGACCTCGTTCGCGGCGGCATCGTTCGCGGGCGAAGCGACCGTCCGCCGATCAGAACGAGGAAGCGGTCCTGCAGCCTTCGCGCATGTGCCTAGTTGAAGATAAAAACGTGCCATTCCCGTGAGCTCCATCGGCTGCGAATCGCTAACAAAATCTGGGGGTTTTCCCCTGCGTCGCGAAGCCCTTGTTAGCGAAACCTGACCAGCAGCCGTACGTTGCGTTCGCAACAATCGACACTGGACCGCCTTTGGCGTATTTATCGTTCTCAAGGACACATCTTTCTCATTCGGAAACGCCCGAGAACATGACCCACGAGGCCCAGGAAGCGGCACAGGGCAGCCCGGACGCCAATCCGTCCGGGTTCGAATTCGGCTGCGACACCATGGACTCCGTTACTCAGCTCATCCTGGCCGCGCAGAACGGCCAGGCCGGTGCCTGGGACCGCGTCTACACCCTGCTTTATCAGGAATTGCACAAGGTCGCGGGCCTGCACCTGCGCCGGCGCTGGCGCGGCGGCGAGCGTTCGCCGACCTCGCTGATCAACCGCACCTGGCTGCGTCTGAACCAGGACGAGGTCACCCTCAACAACCGCCAGCACCTGTTGTCGGTGCTGTCGCGGGCGATGCGCTACGCGGTGCTGGACGAGGTGCGGCGCCTGCAGGCCAGCAAACGCGCCGAGCACTACCACCCCGGCGAAATCGACAATATCCAGGAACCCTCCTACGACCCCGAACTGGATCAGCTGATCGCGATAGACCGCGCGCTCACCGATCTGTCCGCGGTCGATCCGCGCCTGGGCCAAGTCGTGGAAATGCGGTATTTCGCCGGCATGAGCGAAGGGGAAATCGCACAAGTACTGGGCATCACCGAACGCACGGTGCGGCGCGACTGGCGCAAGGCGCGCGCCTTCCTCGCCGCATCCTTGGACCCGAGCAGCACGGACGACGACTCGACCTAGGGCCCCGAACGCAGGACGCTCCACCTGGCCGCATCGTCATGACTTCTTTGTCCGCGCGTGCGTTGACATTGTTCGACGAGTACGTCGCCATGCCCGCGCCCGAACGCGCGCGCGCCCTGGAGACGTTGGCGCGGTGCGACGCGCCGCTGCACGCGATCCTGCGCTCGCTGCTGGATGCCGACGCCCAGGACGACGACTTCCTGCAGCGCTCGGCCGTGGATTTCCTGGCCGGAAGGCAGTCCGCGAATTCCACGGAAGCGCCCGACGACGACAGCCGTTGCGCAGACCAGTCCCGTGTTGGCGAGCGCCTGGGGCCGTGGCGCCTGCAGCGCCTGATCGCGCGCGGCGGCATGGGCGCGGTCTACGAGGCCCACCGCGACGACGGCCATTACCAGCAGCGCGTCGCGCTCAAATGCATCCGCAACGAGCTGGTCTCGCCCGAACTGGTGGCCGCCTTTCTCGACGAACGCCATCACCTCGCGCGCCTGGACCACGCCGGCATCGCCAGCCTGGTCGACGGCGGCATCGACGGCGAAGGCCGCCCCTGGTTCGCGATGCGCTACGTCGACGGCATGCCCGTCGATCAGTGGTGCGATGCGCGCAAGGCCGATGTGCGCACCCGCGTGGGCCTGCTGATCCAGGCCTGCGAAGCGTTCGCGCATGCGCATGCGCAAGGCGTGCTGCACGGCGACATCAAACCCGGCAACCTGCTGGTCACGCCGGACGGCCATCTGCACGTGGTCGACTTCGGCATCTCCTCCATCCTCACCGCCGCCGCGTCCCCGCAACGGCAACTCGCGGCCACGCTCGACTACAGCGCGCCGGAGCTGCTGCGATACGGCAGTCGCGGTCCCGCGGTCGACATCTACTCGCTGGGCGTGCTCGCCTATCGCCTGCTGTGCGCGCACTGGCCCACGCCGCGGCACGGCCTGCACGAACTGATGCCGTCCTGGAGCGCCGCGGCGGCCGAACCGATGGAGCGTTTGCTGCGGACGTGCGCCGACCCGGCATCGCTTGCCCAGCAGCGTGGCGCGCGCAGCGCGGCGGCGCTGGCGGACCAATTGGCCGGCGACCTCAGCGCGATCGCGCTCAAGGCGGTCGCCGACGCGCCGCAGGACCGCTACGCCAGCGCCGCGGAATTCGGCGCCGACCTGCAGCGCTGGCGCGAGGACCGGCCGGTGCTGGCGCGTCCGCTCGGCCGCCTCGCCCGCCTGGGCAAGCTGATGCGCCGCAACCGCGCGGCGACCGCCCTGGCCGCCTCGCTGCTGCTGGTTCTGGCGGCCGGCACCGCCATCACCGCCTGGCAAAGCCAACGCGCCGCGCGCGAGGCCCGCGCCACCCTCGCGGTGGTCCAGCTGTTCGCGTCCACGCTCGGCACCGCCACCCTGTCCGGCCTGGGCAGCGCGCCGTTCTCCTCCAGCGCCTTGTTGAACAAGACCGAGGCGCAGTTGCGCCAGATGTCGCTGGGCGAGCATCCGGAACTGCTGGCACACAGCCTGGCGACGCTGGCCCGCGGCAATGCGGTGATCGGGGATTACAAGCATGCCGAAAGCCTGGCCGCGGAAGCGATGCGCGCCCTGGGCGACAGCGGCGACGAGGACGGCTACGTGTCGGCCACCCAGGTGTCGATGCTCAACGCGCGCACCGACTTCGACGAGGCCACCCGCCTGGCCACGATCCGCCTGAGCGAATTGGCGGATCGCGCCGACGCGTCGGCGCGGCAGGAGAAGATCAACTTCAGCGCCGAACTCGCGCAGGCGCAGTGGGGCCAGGCGCGTCCGTCGGCGGCGCTGCGCACCCTGGACGAGGCCCTGGCGCAGGCGCGTGCGCTGGGACCGGGCCACGAGGAACTGCAGGCGCAGGTGCTGATCCGGCGCGGCAGCTACCTGTCGCGCATGTCGCGCTTCAAGGAAGCCCATGCCGACCTGTTGTCGGCGATCGCGCTGGCGCGGCCGCACAACACCGTGCTCGCCGACGACGGCCGCGAAGAGGAATTGTTCATGCTGCTGTGCAAAAGCCAGCGCGTCGCGCCCGCGCTCGCCGAGCGCCTGCTGGCGAGCCGCCGCAGCACCCTGGGCGAACGTCATCCCAAGACCGGGCGCGCCTGGATCCTGCTGGGCTTCACCCAATACTATTCGGGCAGCAAGGTGGTGGCGCGCCAGAAGCTGCGCGCGGGCCTGGACATGATCGAGGCCGCCTACGGCCGCGAGCACCCCGAGTATGCGCAGGCCTTGATGTTCCTGGCCTACACCGCGCCCGGCGACAGCCGCGACAGCGTGAACGAGTTGCGCGAGGTGCTCAGGATCTGCGTCACGACCATGGGGCCGCGCCACGAGATCACCATGCGCGCGCGCAACGCCTTGTCGATCCGGCTGATGAACCTGCCGCCGCGTGCGCAACAAGCCGGCGATGCCGCCTCGCTGTTGGCCCTGGCCACCCAGAACCTGGAGTTCAAGCGCGAGGCCGGCCTGCCCACCGCGCGGGAAACGCATATCCTGGCGCGCGCGCTGATGCTCAACGGCAGCCGGTCCGACCTACCGCGCGCGGCGGCCTTGCTGGACCAGACCCGGGCCGACATCGACCGCTATCACGCCCCCGACGACCTGTTCAGCAAGCTGGTCGCGCAAACCCGCACCTCCCTGGGCTATCTGCTCGGGCGGCGCGCCGAAGCCGACGCCGATTTCGCGCGTCTGCTCGCCGCCGACCGCGACGACTCCAGCGACCTGGCCGGTGCCGGCGAACACGAAAGCTTCCTCTATCGGGCCTTGTACGCCTACGAAACCTGCCGCGACCGCGACGCCTATGCGCTGTTGGAAAGGGCCAACGCACTGGATCTGCGCCGCCAGGGCCCGGATGCCTATTCGACCCAGGAATCGCGCGCCTACCTGGTCGCGCTGCGCAACCGCTCCATGCTGCAGGCGCGGCGCGCGCAGGCGATACCGCAGTACGAACTCGATGCGACCGCGGCCAGGCGCATGCAGAACTGCGGACAGACTACGTATTCAGAGCGCTCCTATTCCACTCAGAATCTGTCCGCGGCCATAGGCAGAGACGACCCGCAGCCAGGCAGCGGCGGAGCGAAACGCTAACCAGGTCGCAGATTCGTCGTTCGAACGACGAATGACGCCCTGGACATGCCCTGCTACCGCCCGCCTTCGCGATATCTGCTGTGTCGAGCGCATCCGCGCCCACCGCCGGCCCCGCCGCTTCCCATGGACGAACTCAAGCTTCGCGCCTTGGACCTGTTCGACGACTACGTCGATCTTCCGGCCGCGCAACGTGCCCAATGGTTGCTGTCGCTGCGCGACGCCAACCCGCGACTGCACGGCGCGCTGTCCGACCTGCTGCAGGCCGACCGCTGCCACCATGCGCTGGACGAGGAACTGCCCAGCGGCCTGGTCGCTCGTCTGGCGCTGCTGGCCTCGCCCGAGCAGGCCGCCCTAGGCGATCCCCGCATCGGCGCCCGTCTGGGCCCATGGCGCATCGACCATGCTATCGGCGATATCTGCGGCGGCCGCCGCTACCTCGCCTACCGCGACGACGGCCGCTACCGCCAGCAGGTCGTGCTCGATTGCCTGAATCCCGAGCTGCGAGATCCCTACGCGGTCGGCAGCTTCCTGTCCGAGCGGCGGCGCCTGGTCGCCCTGCGCCATCCCGCCATCGCCACCGTCCTGGATGGCGGCATCGACGGCGACGGCCGCCCCTGGTTCGCCACCCGCCCCGTCGAAGGCCAATCCATCGATGCCTGGTGCGACGACCGCCGATCGTCCCTGGCGCAGCGGGTCGAGCTGCTGATCCGCGCCTGCGACGCGCTCGCACATGCCCACGCTCATGGCGTGCGCCATCGCCACCTGGCCACCTGCAGTCTGCTGGTCGACGAAACCGGGCGCCTGCAGCTGGTCGGCTTCGGCCTGCCCAGCCTCGGCCGTGCCGGCGCGACGGAGCAAACCGATACCGACGCGACGGCCGATGGCGCCGACGACCGCATCGCCGTCGGTGCCGACGTGCGCGCCCTGGGCGCGGTCGCATTCCGCCTGCTGTGCGGCCGCAATCCGCTGCCCGCAGGCCCGGGCAGCGCAGCTGCGAGCATGGCCCATGCCCTCATCGACGCCCCCGCCGGCATCGCCCAGCACCGCGCCCTGGGCGACAACCGCGCCCTCGCCCGCATGCTTCGCGGCGACCTCTCGCTCATCGTCGCCAGGGCCATGGCCGCGCAGGCCGGCTATCCCGACATGCTCACGTTCGCCGGCGATCTGCGCCTTTGGCACGCCGGCCTGCCGATCGCCCGGGATCCAAGCTGGCTGCAGCGCCTGCGCCAAACCCTGCATCTTTGACCGCGACGCCCAAGCCTCGCTAGTGGACCGTGTATCGCACCGTGAAGGCCACCGCACCGCCGCTGGCGGTACACGCGGTCGCGGCACACCCGCTCAGGTTCGCCCCGGGCAGGTCGCGCACCACCGCGCCGTGGGCCGCGTGCGGGCCAGCGTTGCGCGCGGTCACCACATAGCTCGTGGCGCCGGCCATCACCGCGTCTATGGCCGGATCGACCTCGCCGCTCACGCCTGGCGTATTGGTCTTGGTGACGGACAGATCGGCGCGCCTGCGCTCATTGGTACAGGTGCAGACGATCGCGGTGTCGGTCGCCGCCACAACAAGGCGTAGACGCTGGCGCCATTGCCGCGACAGACGATGTTGCTCAGGACATGGGCGCCGCCCGGCGCCAGGGCCACGTTGGGCACGGTGGTCAAGGCATCCTCGTCGGGGGCGCCGGCCTTGTCGTCCCCGGCCAACACCGCTCCGGGCCGATCGGGCCGGGTCTGCCGCGCTCAGGCGTACCCGACCCAGCCTTTGAAGGTGAAGGCGGCATAGAACAATTCGATGTTGTCGAACCCCGCCTGCTGCAGCAGGGCCACCTCCTGTTCGGGTGCGAGCAGCGGCAGTCGGCTGCCGATCGCGGCGATGGCCTTGTCCGCATCCGCCGCGGGAACACCGGACGCCGCCGCGAACGCCGCGTAGCGTTTCAGCCAGCGCGTCGTCCTATCCCCGTCCAATGGAAAGCTGTGATGCGCCACGATCAGGGGCGCGCCGGGCTTCAGGCGCCGCCTGAGTTCGCGCAGCGTATGCAGGCGCTCCTCGACGCTGAGGAAGTGCAGGGTCAGCAGGCAGGTGGCGCCGTCGTAGGGGCCCGCGGGCGCGGTGTCGATGTAGCCCTCGACGAGCTCGACGCGCGACGCGAGCGGGCCCAGCGTGGCGCTGGCGAGCTTGAGCATCTCGGCCGACGGATCCACGCCGACGAAGCGCCAAGCCGCATGCGCCTGGGCGAAGACCTTCAACTCCAAGCCGCCGCCCGCGCCCAGGACCAACACCTGCCCCTGTCGCGGGACCGTCTCGGCCAACAGCAAACTCGTCATTTGCTGCAGCGCGTGAAAACCCGGCACCTGCCGAACAGGGCCTTGCGCGTAATGCGCCACCGCTTGGGGATCGGAGAACGAAGACAAGGCGGGCTCCCAGGTTGGCGTGATGCGTTCATGCTACTGCACCGGTCAAGCCGACGACGGTCGCGTGGCCGCCCGCAGGCGGCGGTCGAAAGCGAAGCGCGGCTCGGTCGGAAATGCGCGCCGTCGAGCGTATGCGCATCCATGCGATCGAATCGGCGACGCTGCTGGATTCACGCCGGGCTCGCCCGCGTCGCAGTAATCTCCGGCGTTCGAACGATCCCAGGAGGTTCCGCATGACCGCCAAGATCCAGCCCTGCCTTTGGTACGACCACGATGCGGAAGAGGCCGCGCGCTTCTACGCCGATACCTTCCCCGACAGCCGCATCGGCGCCGTCATGCGCGCGCCCGGCGACTATCCCGACGGCAAGCAGGGCGACGTCCTGACCGTGGAGATGACGATCCTCGGCATGCCGTTCCTGCTGCTCAACGGCGGCCCGCAGTTCAAGTTCGACGAGGCCGTGAGTTTCCAGATCGCCACCGACGATCAGGCCGAGACCGATCGCTACTGGAACGCGATCGTCGACAACGGCGGCAAGGAGAGCGTGTGCGGTTGGTGCGAGGACCGTTTCGGATTGTCCTGGCAGATCACGCCCCGGCGTTTGACCGAGCTGATGGCGCAAGGCGGTCAGACCGCGCAGCGCGCGTTCAAGGCCATGATGACGATGCGCAAGATCGACATCGCCCAGCTCGACCGCGCGGTCGAGGGCGCCGGCGCCTGAAGCCTACGCTCTGCCGATGAGCGCGCCGCGTCGAACCGGGCCCGCGACCCGAACGCTCACAGGCCCGGGCGGCAGCGGCTAGATCGCCGCGGGCGGCCCGAACCAGACGTTCAAGGCATCGGCCAAGCCCGCATCCGTGCCCTCGCCCACCCAGGCCACATGGCCATCGGGTCGGATCAACACGGCGCTGGGCGCGGCGACCACGCCGATCGCCGGCAGCTCCCACGCGCCCGCGTAGCGGGCCTCGACCGAGCGGACCCGATCCGCCCAGGCCGCGATCTCGATGGCGCCCGGCTCGCCGAGATTGAGCAACACCGGCCGCGCCCGGTGCAGCAGGGTATAGAGCCGAAGCGGCCCTTCGGCGCCGATCAGCTCCAGGTCGGGCATGCGGCGCCCGAGCAGCGGATGCCCCTCGCCCAACTCGTAACGTATATCCAGGCCGGACATCATCGCGGCGTAGCGTTTGCGCGGCTCGTCCATGCTCAACAGCTCCGACACCACCTCGCTCAAGGCCTTGCTGCGATCGTCGCTGCGATGCAGCACCACTTGCGCCATGGTGTTGCGCAACACGCGCGCGCCGACCGGGTGGCGCTCGGCGTGGTAGGTGTCCAGTAGGCTGTCCGGCGCCGTGCGATGGACCACCTGGGCCAGCTTCCATCCCAGGTTCACCGCGTCCTGCACGCCGGTGTTGAGGCCCTGGCCGCCGATCGGGCTATGCACGTGGGCGGCGTCGCCGGCCAGCAGGATCCGTCCCGCGCGGTAACTGGCGGCCTGGCGCGTGGTATCGGTGAAACGCGAGATCCAGGTCGGGCTGTGCACGCCGTAGTCGGTGCCGTACACGGCGATCAGCGCCTCGCTTAAATCGCGCAACTTGGGCTCGGCGGTTCCGACCCGGGCCTCGGTCACCATCACCCGTGTCGGCCCGCCGTCCTTGTAGACCACCTGGCCGTCGCGGATTTCGTATTCCAGCTTGCCGAAGGAATGCACGCCCCAGGCGTTGCGGTGGATGCCCAGTTCCGGCTGGCCGCTCAGCTCCACTTCGGCGATCAGGCTGCTGGTGGTCGGATCCGAACCGGGAAACTCGATGCCGGCGGCCTTGCGCACCAGGCTGCGTCCGCCGTCGCAACCGATCAGGTACTGCGCCCTCAGCGAACGCCCATCGGACAGCGCGATGTCGACGCCGCGGTCGTCCTGCGCGAAGCCCGTCACCGCGCATCCGCGATGGAAGTTCACCGGCAACTCATCGACCCAGCCGGCCAGGATGCGCTCGATGTGGTTCTGCCACAGCCCGAGGCCGTAGGGATGGCGGGTGGGGAAGTCGCTGATATCCAGTCTCGCGCCGCCGAAGCCCGCGACCTGGGCCACCTGCCCCTGCGCCAGGAAGCGCTCGGCGATACCGCGCTGGTCCAGGATCTCGATCGTGCGCGCGTGCAGGCCGCCTGCGCGCGAGCCCGCCAGTTCCTGATTCGCGCGCCGCTCGACGATGGCCACGTCCACGCCGGCCAAGGCCAATTCGCCCGCCAGCATCAGCCCGGTCGGGCCGCCGCCGGCGATCACCACCGCGTGCGCGTGCTGCCCCTGCTTCGATAACCGCTCGCCCATTTCCTCGCTCCCAACGTCGGAGGGTCCGGCTTCAAGGCTGGCGATTTGGCGCCACGGGCGGGGGCTTGCCGCAAGCCCCCCCTGCGCTAAGATATTGATAGGGACGCAAGCGTGCTTTTTTCTCCGGCCGCGATCCAGCGCTTCGACAGCGCGCCGCGCCGCCGCGATCGCCCCTTCCCCAGACCGTCTCGAATGCGCCGCACACGCGGGCGCCGGCGCAGCGCGTCCATCCACCCGAAACAACGCCAGGCCGTCCCTCGGCCGCTATGCGCCGACCGCCGACGCCCGAGCGGCCGTTGCCGACGGTTCCTTCTGGGCCTTGAACGCGACCAACCCGGCGCCGCGACATCTGGGCAAGGCCACGATCCAAACCGAGGCATCGCAGGCGCCGGCCGCCATCGCGATCGGCAACGTCGACGCCGTGTCCGGGCTCATCGCCGCTGCGTGAACAGCGTCGGATGGCCCGGGCGTCGGCCCGATCCGCCGGCAGGCGCTGCGGAATCGAAGCGGCCGATGTTCGACACGGCCGCTTCCTACCCAACGCCGCACGCTCTCGCAATGGAGGCCCGGCCCCGCGCGGTTAAGATCGGCCGTCCGCCGCCCCCGGGAGCTTGCGTGCAGAAGGTCGATCTCAAGAAGGAACTGAAACACCTCTACCAGGCCTCCGCGAAGGACGTGGTCCGGGTCGAGGTTCCGAGCCTGCGCTATCTCATGATCGACGGCGCCGGCGACCCCAACACCTCGCCGGCATACGCCGCGGCGGTGGAGGCCCTGTTCTCGGTGTCCTACACCGCCAAGTTCATGGTGAAGAAGGGCAAGCCGGGGATCGACTACGCGGTGATGCCGCTGGAAGGGCTGTGGTGGTCCGACGACATGTCCGCCTTCGTCGCCGACGATCGCTCGCAGTGGCGGTGGACGATGATGATCCTGCAGCCGGATTTCGTGGAGGCCGCGCTCATCCAGACGGCCATCGCGGAAGTGCGGCGCAAGAAGGCGCTGGCCGCGGTGGACGAATTGCGGCTGGAGCGTTTCGCCGAAGGCGGCTGCGCCCAGATCCTGCATGTCGGCCCCTTCAGCGAGGAAGGCCCGACCATCCAGCGCGTCCACGACTATATCCAGGCGCGTTCCGCGCTGGCCGGCAAACACCACGAGATCTACCTGAGCGACATACGCCGCGCCGCCCCGGCCAAGTGGAAAACCATCATCCGTCAGCCGATGAAGTAGGCGCTGCGGCGGCCGCCGCAGCCGACCGCGGCCCCACGCTCGCGCCGGGCTAGGCTTTCGGGATCCTGGCGAAATTGGCCGTCTTGAGCATGCGCTGCGCGCGACGGCCGATGCGGCCCTGCTTCAGGGCGCGGCGCTTCCTGGCCAGGGCGTCGCCTTCGTGCTCGTAGGTCAGGTTGTCGGCCTTCTTCGGATCGAAGTAACCGATGTAGCCGCCATGGGCGACGCCGAAGGAAGGCAGATCGAAACTCTTCTTGCCGCGGGTCACGGCGCCCATGAAGTTGTTGCGCGAGCCCGGTTCCGACGAAGGCGTGAAGTACAGGGGCAGCACGAAATCGGCGACGCCGATGCCGTCGATGGCATAGGACTGGGCCTGCACGGCGTCGCACATCTCGAACCAATGGAACACGTCGCGGTCGCGGGCTTCCGGATGCGGCCCCTGCACGACCAGGTTGACCTGCGGGTCGCCGATCATCTCCAGCGCTTCGTGCGAGAGGCTGACGGTCCAGTCCTCCTGCAGGCCCTTGCTCAGATCCAGGTAGACCACGCCGGCCGGCACGCCGCGGAAGTCGGTCTCGTGCGCGCCGGCCAGGTCCTTGTTGAACTTGTCCAGCACGTACAGCACGCCGTCGCCGCGCATGTCCAAGGGATCGAATTCGAAGCGTCGCTTCCCCTTGCGGGCCGTGTGCCCCTCCAGTCGCAGCGTCGCGCCGAAGCCCCAGTACGGTTCGAAGTCGCGCTCGATCTGGATGTTGATCGCCCGGATCACCTTCTGCATCTGAATGTCGCTGATGGCGCCGTGGCTGAGATTGAACACCGAGACGATCATGACCCGCCCTCCGTTGGCTCGACATCCGGGGCCAACGTCGGGCGAGGCCGGGACAGGCCAGCGTCCGGGTACGCGGCCGCAGCGGCCATCGCCCGTTCCGTCCGCCTCCGCCACGGCGGGGCGCGGACCGGGTGCGATACATTAGGCCTTTCATCGTCCTCTGGGGGGAGGGGTATATGGGGAACTTCCGAGCGCTCGCCTGTCTGCTGGTCGGATTGAGCAGCCATGGCTTGACCGCGGCCGCGAGCGAAAAGGCGCCGTATCCGGAAGCCGGCGTGCAATTGGGCACGGGCTGGCATTCCACCAGGCTGACCAAGACCAACGAGAACTGCGTGCTGGCGAGCCAGACCGAAGACCGATCGGAGAAGCGCACGCAACGCTTCGAGGAGTTCTCCGACACCGCCTCCTTCATGACCTCGCTGTCGATGTCGGCGAAGGCCAAAGCCAGCTGGATCATCGGGGCGTCGGGGTCGGCCAGCGGCTCCCTGTTGCGCACCTACAACATGGACATGAACTCGCTGAACATCAGCGTGGACGTGCGCATCGCGCGGGGCGCCAGTTATCTGGCGCCCAAAGACGAGGGCCCGGACCAAAGCAACGCGATCCGGCTGCGCAGCGGGCTGGCGCAACTGGCCGCGAGCAACCCGATGGAGTTCCGCCGGCGCTGCGGCGACGCCTTCGTGTCCTCGATCTTCCGGCAGTCCGGGATACAGGGGGTCTATTCGTTCCGCACGCGGACCCAGAAGGAACGCGATGAAATCAAGGGAAAGATGGCGGGCTCCTACGGCCTGTTCAGCGCCTCCGCGTCGGCGAAACAGATCATCGACCAAATGGGCAAGGAAGGACGCCTGTCCATCCATTACACCCAACTGGGCGGGGCGGGAACCAAGATCGCCACCACCGAAGGCGAACTGCGCACGCTGGTCACCGAACTGGGGACGGCCACCGACGGCGCGGCCCCCGTCGAGATCGGCATCACCTATTACTCCGAGCTGCCGAACTTCCCGCAAAGCCAGAACGCGACCGATCCGGACATCGGCCAGATCGCCGACCAGCACCTGCGGCTGGAGAACCTGATCGGCGCGATGAACGACATGCGCCAGGACCGTGCCGCGTACGGCATCTACGACAACCACGCGCTGCGACGGATCGAACTGCTCCAGGATGCCGCGATCTCCCAGCGCAACCGGCTCAAACAGACGCTGCAGGACTGCATCGGCAACGATCGCGATTGCGTCTACCCCGCCGACCTGCCGCGCGACGACTACGACATCCGGGCGCAACTGCCGGTGCGGTTCTCCGACATCCCCGATACCGAGGCCGCCCTGGCGCAGCAGGACCAGGTCCTGCAGCAGATCGGAGCGCTCGCGCAACTGCCCAGCACGCCGGAGCGGGAAGAGCGAATGCGCTTTTTGAAAGGCCAGCTCGCGCAGCTGCGGCGGCAACGCGAGCAATTCGTACTCGACACCCGCTTCCGCATCTGGATCGAGGACCCGTCGATCGCTCGCTGCAACCTGGACGAAGCGGCGCAGTGCCTCAACTCGCAACGCCGCGATGAGCTGCGCATGCGCTACTTCAACGGCAGCTTCGGCGGTTAGGGCATGTCGTAGCAGGCCGCCATCTGCTGGATCCGGATCGGGCCCGGCGCATGGGTCCAGTCGCCCGCCGTATCGGCCACCGACTGGGCGATCAGATAGGTCGCGTTCGGCGGCAGCCAGCCCTGATCGCGGCCCAGCTTGATCGCCCAGCAGTCGGCGGCCGCTTCACCGGCGGCGCCGCCGCCATAGATCTGATGGGCGCACTCGTGCGCATACACGAAGACCTGCAGCACCGCAGGTTGCGAAAAGAACGCAGGACTCAGCCGGATCTCGCCCGGCACGGCCTGGGCCAGATCGCTTATCGGCATTACATAGGTCGTCGTGCCCGGGCATCCCACTTGCACCCCGCCCACGAACGGACGTTCTCCCAGCGACTGGACCTGGGCCAGGAGATTTCCGCTGGCGACAGACAACGACAGACCGAGCAGCGCGGCTGCGAGCCTCATGGCTTCCCCCTATCCGGTTTTCCCCGGCGGCATCCTGGCACGGCCCATCCGGGCGCGTCCATCGCCCCTTGCCGTCTCTCGAACGGCCTCGCCCCCGGTTCGGTGCCTGCGCAGCTGCGGCGGGTTTATCGTTACGGCCGGATCGCAACCCCGCCCTCGGATTCCGAGAGCCTTGGCCCAATCCTGCGGAGTATCGCCATGCCCGATTCGCATCCCCACAATCGCCGCACCGTCGCCGGCTACGAGAACTGCGCGCGCGACTACGCGACCTCGGTGCCGCAGCAGCCGCCGGAGCCCGCCGCCTCGGCCATGCGGCGTCTGGCCGAGCTGCTGCCTCCCGGCGGCCGCGTGCTGGATATCGGCTCCGGGCCGGGATGGGATGCCGATTTCCTCGAAGGACTGGGCCTGCGGGTCCACCGCACCGAGGCGACCGCCGCCTTCCGCGATTTCCAGGCCGAACGCGGCCAACGCGTGGACGCGCTGGATCTGCTCACCGATGAGATCGCGGCTCGCTACGACGGCATCCTGCTGCAGTACGTGCTGCAGCACTTCGAGCGCGCCGACCTGGATGGCGCGCTGCGCAAGATGGCCGATGCGCTGACCGACCGCGGCGCGATCCTGTTGTCGTATCCGCTGGGCGAAGGCGAGCACTGGGACCACGGAGCCTCGGGCGACTACCGCGTGGTGCTATGGAGCGCCGCCGCGATGGACGAGCGCCTGCAGGGCCTCGGCCTCAGCGTCGTCTGGGAGGCGCAACAGGACGGCAGGGACGGGCCCTGGCGCACGCTGATCGCACGCACGGCCGCGTGAGCACGCGCGTCACGCGGCCGCTACTGCGCGCTCAGCTCTCGGGCACCCACACGAAGCTCTCGCCCTGGGCCTTGATGCGGCCCAGGCCCGGGAACGGGAAATGCACGGAGTACACGCGCAGATTGCCGTCGGCGGCGCGTTGCAGCAGCGCGCGGCGGCTGGTCTGGGCCAACGGCGCATCGGTGTCGTACTGAATGGTCCATTCCGGGCGCTGCACCGAAATCACGTAGTGGTGCGCGGTATCGCCGATGTAGAGCAGGCGCTGGTCGCCCGAGGCGATCTCGTAGGCGCTGTGGCCGGGCGTGTGTCCGTCCACGGCCACCGCGGTGACCACGCCGGGGATGATGGCCGCGCCGGGCTGGAAGGTGGCGACCTTGGGCGTCATCGCGGCGACCAGCGCGGCGGCGTCCTTGTCGCGCTTCAGGCTGTCCCACTCGGGCGCCGACAGATGGAGGGCGGCATTCGGAAAAGCGAGCTTGCCTTCGCCCGTGAGCAAACCGCCGACATGGTCCTGATGCTGGTGCGAGAGGAAGATGTCGGTGACCTGCGAAGGCTCGACGCCGGCCGCGCGCAGCGAAGCGGGCAAGCGCCCGGCGCGCGCGAAGGAGGCGTCGGCGGCACCGGTATCGAACAGCAGGACCCGGGCGCCGCTGCGCACCAGCAGGGGCTGGATGCTCAGGTGCAATACATCCGTCGGCTGGCCCGCCGCGGCCAGCAATGCGGCCACGTCCGCAGGCGGGTGGCCGATGGCGAAGGTCTTGCCGTCGTTGCCGGCGTCGATGTCGCCGTCCTTCAGGGCCGTGGCGTCGAGCGCGCCGATCTTGAAGCGCAGCACGTCCGGATTCGCCGACTCGGCTGCCGGGGCCGTGGCCGCGACGGGCGCCGCCGCCGGAGCCGGCGCGTCGCTGGCCGCGGGCTGGGGTTTGGAACAAGCCGCAAGCGTCGCGGCGGCCAGTGCCGCGGTTACCAGAAGTGAGAGAGGGGTGCGATTCATGGGCGGTCTCGAGTGCGGAATGGGGACCGCGATGCTCGCCGAATGACCGAGCTGCGGCGCGATCAGCTTACCGCGACGGTATCGATCGAAAAGGCAGCGTTTGCGCAATGCTGCGTGCCGCTCGTCGCCGACTGCCGCTTGCATGTCGTCCTGCACGCAAGCTCGATATGCCACCGGCCCGGTCTCCCCAGGCAGGGTCCCGGGCGTCGGCCGAACGCCCGATGGCGCTGGCCCGGCGAGCTGGTTCGGGCTCCGGCGCGTTGCTCACCGGCCTGGCGCATGCCCACACGCGGACGCACTTCCCCGATTGCTCCTTCGCAGAACGGCGACTCACAATGCTCGTGCGTCCGACGACGGGCCCAACACGGAGCTCTCGCAATGGAAGGCTGCATCCGTTTCGCTGTTCGCGGCTTCCGCCACACCCGCACCTGGGCGCTGCTGCTGGCCCTGGCCATCTACAGCCTGCCGGCCCTCGCCACCGGCACCTTGTTCCGCTACTCGGCCGGCAGCACGCCCGCGGACTTCTTCTCTTTCCAACTGGTCGGCCGCGAAGATCCGGGCTTCCCGCATACCACCTGGACCGGCAGCGGCCAGTACGAAGCCAATCCCAAGGCTTACGTGGTACGCATGGATCGCGCGCATAAGCGTCTTACGGTGCGCCACACCAACCCTGGCGATCCGCGTCAGCCGCCGTCGTTCCTGCTGGAGGTCCGTGGCGATGTCGGCACGCTCACGCTGGGCAAGAAAACGATCGGCGGCCGGGCGAATTGGGACGTGCTCTAGCCAGGCCCGCGGCGGCCACATCCTCCCCACCCTGCTGTCATCCCACGAAGCCGCCGCGCGTTGATTCGTAGGCGCGCCTGGAGGTTCCACGGCGCCCGCTCCAACACGGACATCGCATGCTCATGAAATCAGGCTTACTGCTGGCGCTAGCGCTCTCGGCCACCATCGCCAGCGGCGCTCATGCCGGCCAGACACCGGCAGCGGCAACTGCAACGGATGTGAACACCCGCGCCGTCGATGCGCTGGTGCACAGGCGGATGCAGCAACTGGGCATCCCGGGCCTGCAGCTCGCCGTGGTCCGCAAGGACCGGACCGTGCTGCTGCGCAACTACGGCCTCGCCAGCGTGGAGCTGGGTGTGCCGGTCTCCGACCGCTCGGTGTTCTCGCTGAACTCCATCACCAAGGCGTTTTCGGGCATCGCCGCGGGCGCCGTCATCGCGCAGGGGCGCCTGGACCCCAAAGCCCCGCTGTCGCGTTACCTCGACGACCTGCCGGAGTCCTGGCGCACCGTCACCGTCGAACAGATCATGTCGCACATGTCCGGCCTGCCCGACGTGCTGCGCGCACCGACCGTCGAGCAGGACCCCGCCGCCGCGTGGGCATGGACCCTGGCGCAGCCGGTCCGCTTCGCCCCCGGCGAACGCTACGACTATTGCCAGACCAACTACACGCTGCTGCAGCGCATCATCAACCGACTGATGCAGCGCCCGACGGACGCGGCCTTGGCGACGCCGCAATTTACCGCCGCCGGCATGCGCGACACCGGCTATGGCGACGCCGACGTCGTGGTTCCCGGCAAAGGCCCGAACTACCGCTATCGGGACACCGGAGCGGGTACGCCCCGGACCCTGCGCCCTATCCACGAGCGCTTCCCCGCCTATCGGCAGGCGTCCTCCGGCATCAACAGCACCGCCGCGGACATGGCGCGCTGGGCGCGGGCGGTATTGGACGCGAAGCTGATCGACGCGCGCACGCGCGAGCTGCTGTGGACGCCGGTGCGCTTCGCCGACGGCAAGCCGGGGCAATGGGGACTGGGTTGGCAGGTCTTCGCGCGCGGCGACCACCGCATGGTGGGCATGACCGGCGGCGGACGCTCGGCGGTGTTCCTGTATCCGGACGACGACCTCGGCGTGGTCGTGCTCACCAATCTGTCCGGCGCCTATCCGGAAGACTTCATCGACGGCATCGCCAAGATCTACGCGCCCGGGCTCCCTCTGAGCGGCATTCCGGCGCTGCGGATCGCCCTGGACGACGGCGGCTACGAGCATGTCGAAGCGGCCTTGCACGAGCTACGCACGAAGCATCCGGACGCGGCGTTCCCCGAAGCCGAATTCAACGACTGGGGCTACCGCCTGCTCGCCTCCGGCCGTCCCAAGCAGGCCCAGGCGATCTTCGAACGCATCGTCGCCCTGTACCCCGACAGCGGCAACGCCCACGACAGCCTGGGCGAAGCGCTGTCGCTCAACGGCGATCGCCAAGGCGCGATCGAGGCGTATCGACGTGCGCTGGCGCTGGACCCGAACAACGCCCATGCGGCGCAGCAGCTGCGGCGACTGGAAAGCGGGCCCTAGTCGCGCGCCGGCGACCGCCGGACTCATCGACGTTGCAAGCCACGGCGAAATGTCGCCGATGCATGCCCGCGTTGAACAAGCCACGCGTGGACACGAAGCATGCGATCCACGCCGTCCACGCGCCGCAGGTTTTTCGCTCGCGCTGTCGCCAGCCTGCGCCCGGCGCCGGCCTATTTGCGCACCAGGCAATCGACCAGCTTCCCTTCTTTCTTCAGGCACAGCACGCCGTCCTTCAGCGAGAACGCCGGGTCTTCGGATGGGCCGCCGTCACGCGGCGTCATCCGCAAGATCAAGGGATCGGCGGAGACCACGCTATAGGGAACGGCATGATCCACGCCTCGTTCCGTTACCGTGATCAGATCGGCGGAGAAGCTCACGATGTGTTCGCCCTTGTTGGCGTCCTGGGGACGCCATTGCCCCAGCAGGGAGGGCGGCGCGAACGCCGCGGCGGCATGCAAGGCGCCGAGCGACAGCAGACCCACCAACGCCGGACCAGAAGCCTTCATACATCGGTCTCCTTGGATCGGAATCGGGGGCCATTCGTCCGCCAATCAGACCAGGGGCTCAGCGCCGCACCGTCGCGGCCAGTGTGAACCATGCGCGGGCGGGAGTCAGCTGCCGCGAGCACGCCGTGCACGGACCGTATCCGCAAGGCCAAGCCCGTGGGAGCGCTCGCGCCGCAGGCAGGGTGCAAGCGATTCGACCTGTCCACGAGCGCAGTCGTTCAACGCGACTTCGGGTCTTCCGCCACGCCGTCGCCGCGTGACGCCGTCCGCGGGAAGTCCTACTAGGCGGTAGCGATCGCCAATGCGATGGCCGCGACCATCGTCAACGCGAACCACACGACGGCGGGAATCAGCGGCCCGATGAGCAGGCGCCGTGCGCGGCCCATATCCATGATCGTCAAGGGCCTGATGGCGTGCTCGCGCCGCAGGCGAGCCCAGCCGAACCCCATGAAGGCGCACACCGAAAGCAGCACCAGCCACACGATGGCGAGATTGGAGTCCAAGCCGCCGTTGGCTATCGCCAGCAACAGGGGAACACAGTTCAGGGCGCCGATGGCCAAGCAGTATCGGCTCCAGGAAACACTCATCTGTCCGTGCACAACACCTCCAATCCGATCCCGCTCGATCCGAGCCCCGTGAGCGGGAGAGGGGCAGCTCCGCGCGGCGCCGGATAAGCCCCTGAGCCGTCCCGCCCGCGATCAGGACCCGCGCGCCGACGCATAGATCTCCGCCGGTATTCCGACCAGGGCCGGCCCCGAAAGCCGGGTGCCCTCCAGGCTGCCGCACTGCTCCAACGCGCGACTGACGGCGTCCACGATGGAGCTGCGTTGCGCGATGCGGGCGAAACTCTGGCGGGGACCGGCGTGGTACATCTGCATGGCCAGGTTCATGGCCGGGGCGAAGATGGGCTCGGCGGCGAACCCGAACTCGTGCCAGCGGCCATCGCGATCGCTGGCGCTGAAGCGGGTCGGCAGCTCGACGCCGTCCATATGCGAAACCAGCACTAGGCCGAACGCCTCCGGCAGCCAGTCGATCAGACGTCGGGCCAGCATGGGTTCCGTCGCCAAGGCGGTCATCCTTTGCTCGATATCGTCATCGCCAAGGCCCTCCTGGGCGATGAGAGCGATGGCTTGCTGGAGTTGCGATTCGGTGGGGACTGAGAGCAGCGGCATCTTGCGTAGTCGTTGGGTTCCAACCCGGTCGCCTGGCAACGCGGGCTTGAACGAGTGATCGGCCGCCATTGTACGGCGCGTCGAGTGCGGATCGTCCGCTCGCACACGCGCTTCGATGCGACGCAACCGAAGCAGCACATAGTGCAAACCGCACAGTCGCCGGTTCTGGATGCGTGGGTCAATGCCCATGGACGGGTTTGCGAGGTCTTGTCGCCGATTCGGTGTAAGTGCACATCCGACCGACGAGGCAGGCGCATCGTTGCGGCAACGCACGGCGATCGCCGATCGCGCCGTGATGAACGCGGACTCGGATCGCGAGTACCTCGCGCACGCCGGTGGCATTGGCCAAGATGTCAGCCGCTTCGCCTAGCCCGATGCCAAGGCGCCGGCGGCCACGCCGATCAGTCCGCCGCAGGCGCCTTCCACCCAACGGCGTCGACGATCGCTATAGGAGCGGCGCCTGCCCGCACTGGAACCCAACACCAGGCTCAAGCCGGCGTAGACCAGGGCGCACAGCGCGATGAACAGCGCGGACAGCACGATCGCCTGCGCCGCCGCGGACGCCTGCGCATGCATGAACTGCGGCAGGATCGCGAAATAGATCAGCATGCCCTTGGGGTTGAGCACGGCGGTCAGGAAACCGCGCCAGAACGGTGCGCCGCGCGCACCGTCGGTGCGATCGGCCGAACCGGCCTTCATCGCCGAACGCAGCAACCGCAGCGCCAGGTAGACGAGGTAGCCGACGCCGATCCAGCGCAGCGCTTCGAACAGCGGCGGCGAGGCGGCGATGATCGCAGCCAGGCCCAGCGCCACCAGCGCCGAATGCACGACGTAGCCGGCGCAGACCCCGGCGGTGGCGCGCAGGCCGGCCGGCGCGCCGGCCCCGATGGACTGGGAGGCGATGAACAGCATGTCCGGCCCCGGGGTGCAGATCAGCGGCAGCACGGTGGCGGCGAACAGCAGCAGGGTGGTCGATTCCATGGCGGACAGCGTATGCCGTCCGGGCCGCAATCGGGTTGCGATGATTGCGCTTCATCCTGATAAATTGGCATAAAGCACCAATCCACGCCAACCTGAGATACTTCCATGCCAATCAAGCTCGATGAGATCGACCGCCGTATCCTGCGTGCCCTGCAACGCGACGGCCGGCTGCAGAACACCGAGCTGGCCCAGGAAGTCGGGCTGTCGCCTTCGCCCTGTCTGCGGCGAGTGCGCCTGCTGGAGGAAGCCGGCGTGATCGATCGCTATGTGGCCGTGCTCGACGCGGCCCAGGTCGGCATCGGCATGACCCTGTTCACCCGGGTCTGGCTGACCGCCCAGGACGCGGACACGATCGATCACTTCATCGAGGCGATGCGGCGGCTGCCGCAGATCGTGGAGTGCTACATCATGCTCGGCGAGAGCGACGCGCTGCTGCGCGTGGTGGTGGCCGACCTGGACGACTACCGGCGCTTCCAGACCCAGCACCTGACCCGCGCCAACGGCATCCAGAACGTGAAGACCGATCTGCCCAGCCAGATCGTGAAGCAGAGTTACGCGCTACCGGTCTAGCCCGGCGCCAAGCGGGCCCTGACGCCGCATGTAGCTCATGTCCCCGCGCACTGCGAAGGCCGTCGCAATTGACGATGGCTTTTCATTAAACAGTTGAGAAGCAACATAACGGGCAAACCGCACCGTTGCCGGTCCGGGATGCGCAGGTCAATGCCCATGCGCGGGTTTGCGACGTCTTGTCGCCGATTCGGCGCAGCCGTACACCCGGCTGCCGATGGCCGCGCATCGCTGCGACAACGGCCCAGCGAGCGCAGGCCAGGATCGCAGTGGGCGTGCCCGCCGCGGACGTCGGCGGAAAGTCGTGCCGCTGCGCCTGGTCCGATGCCCAGGCGCAGCGATACGAAACCTCAGGATTCGCGGCGCGGCGAGACGGCGAAACGAAGCCGCGCACGGCCATGGCCGGTACGCGAGGCAGCGGTCAGGGGGCGAAGCGTCCCGCGGCCGCGACGGCCTGCTCGCAGCGCGCGCTCAGGAACTCGCGCAGCCGCTGCACCGCCGGGCTGAGCAGGCGCCGGTCCGGGCTGATCAGGTGCAGGGGCGAGGCTTCGCCGCGCCAGTCGCCGCACAGCGCCAGCAACCGCCCGGCCTGCAGGTCGTCGGCGACGTCCAGCCACGACTTGTAGGCGATGCCCAGGCCGGCCACCGCCCAGCGGCGCACGGCCTCACTGTCGTCGCTGATGCGGTCGCCGCGCACGTCCACCACGCAGGGCTTGCCGTCGGGCGCGGTGAAGCGCCAATGCGTATGCAGCTCGTCCGAAAGCATGAAGCGCAGGCAGTTGTGCGCCCCCAACTCCAGCGGCGTCGGCGGCGCGCCGTGACGCTGCAGATACGCCGGCGCGGCGCACAGCACCCGCCGATTGCCCGCCAACAACGGCAATGCGATCAGCGATGAATCCGGCGGCACGCCGTAGCGCAGCGCCACATCCACCGGTTGGCGGTAGATATCCGCCACTCGGTCCGACAGCAGCAGCCGCAGTTGCAGGCGCGGGTGCAGCTGCTGAAACGCGTCCAGCCAGCGCAGCAGCGCATGCCGGCCCAGATCCGACGGCGCGGAGATGCGCAATTCGCCGCGCAGTTCGGCGCGGTCGCCGCGCAGCGACTGCGCGCCCTCGTCCAGGTTGCGCAGCGCCTCGCGCGCATGGGCCAGGAAGCGCTCGCCCTCGGCGGTCAGACGCAGGCTGCGGGTGGAGCGCACGAACAACTGTGCGTCCAACTCGTTCTCCAGGCGCTTGAGCGCGGCGCTGGCCACGGCCGGGCTGAGGTCCAGGTGGCGAGCGGCGGCGGACAGGCTGCCCAACTCGGCGGTGCGGACGAACAGGCGGAGGTCGGCGAGCGCCTTCATTTTCAAACCATTATTGAAACTGAAACCATTTATGGCCGCTTTTTCGCCCAAGAGCAACAGCCGAATCTGGGCACCGTCCTAAACGCCCGCCCGCTGCGTCCCGACGCCGCGACACCCCATCGCAACCCGCGCCTCCGATCGCGCACTCATCCAAGAGCCTCGTCATGAACCCTCTGTCATCGATCTCTCTCGCCGCCGCGCTGCTGCTGCCCGGCGCCGCGCTCGCCCAGTCCGACGCCGCGACCGCGGCCGATTCGTTCGCCCGCAGCGGTCCGCCGTTGGAGGTCGTGCTGGCCTCGCCGCGGCGCCCGGGCAACGTGGCCGTCGCGCCCGACGGCCGCGTCTTCATCACCTATCACGCGCTCTCCGATGCGCCGGTGCAACTGGCCGAAATCAAGAACGGCCGCGCGCTGCCGTATCCGGATTCGAGCCTGCAGAGGAACGGCGCGGCGGCGTCGGACGCCACCATCGACACCCCGCTGGGCCTGCAGGTCGACCGCCAGCAACGGCTGTGGGTGATCGACATGGGACTGAATCTGGGCAAGACCCGGCTATGGTCGTTCGATCTGCGCAAGAACGTCGCCCTGCCCACCATCGAACTGTCGGCCGAGATCGCACCCAAGGGCAGCTTCGTGCAGGACTTCGCCGTGGACGAGCGGCGCGGTTGGATCTACCTGGCCGACATCGCCAACCCCGGCCTGATTGCCCTGAACCTCAAGACCGGCCAGGCCCGCCGCTTCGGCGGCCATCCCTCGCTGCAGAGCGAGGACATCGACATGGTCATCGACGGCAAGACCGTCGACTTCGCCGGCAAGCCCGCGCGAGTGGGCGTGAATCCGCTGAGCCTGTCGGACGACCGCGAAACGCTGTACTTCGGCGCGATGAACGGCACGCGCTGGTACCGCCTGCCCACCCGCCTGTTGCGCGAGGGCAAGAGCGATGCCGAGATCGCCGCGGCCATCGAAGTCGCGGGCCCCAAACCGATCAGCGACGGCGTGGCCACCGACCGCAAGGGCAATCACTACTACACCGACCTGCAGCGCCACGCGATCAGCCGCCTGTCGAGCGATGGCCAAGTGCGCGACGTGGTGCGCGATGCGAATCTGAACTGGCCGGACAATCTCAGCCTGGGTCCGGACGGCTGGGTCTATGTGGTGGCCAATCAGCTGCACCTCACGTCCGCGTTCACCGGCCAGCCCGATCGCGGCCGTCCTCCCTACTACGTCTACCGCTTCAAGGCGCCTTGAGCGGCGCCGCGACGGCGGCTGCTCGGCTTCACTATCGTTCTGCGGCGACGCGCGGCCCCTCCATCGGCCGCGCACTCGCCGAAATCAGGCGCGCCGGGCCGGCTTGGCGCCGGCCCGGCGCGAGGACCGCAAGCTCCGGACCGGCCGCGCTTTCGTCGCCGGCGCGGGAAGCGACCGCCGTCACGGCTTATGCGGTTTCGTCATGAAAGTTTTTCATGAAACTGTTGACAAGCCGCGAGCCGGCATGTTTTTCTCAGGACCATGACGCAGCGCAACAACCACTCGCAGACGACTTCGCTCAAGGCCGCCACGGCCTCGAACGACATCGCGCGCGTTGCGCTCCGACTCGCTCCGGCGATCGCCACGTCCATTCTCGTCCTCGTACTTATTACCGGGCTTACCAGCGCGGGAATCGGGTTCGTGTAGCAAAAACACACAGCCCCTAAGGTCGAAAGAACCTGAACCCCGCGCCCAAAAGGCGCGGGGTTTTTCGTTTTGCGGCACGGGGTTCCTGCATCAGCCACCACAGGAACGCGTTTTCGTGAGAAGCAACGCCATCAAGCAAGGCCCGGCCCGAGCCCCCGCACGCGCGATGCTGCGCGCGACCGGTCTCGACGACGCGGCCATCGCCCGGCCGCTGGTCGCCGTGGTCCACACCTGGTCCGACGTCTCGCCGTGCAACATGACCCTGCGCGACCTGGCCCAGCACGTGCGCCGCGGCGTGGTCGACAACGGCGGCACCCCGATCGAGTTCAACACCATCGCCGTCACCGACGGCATCGCCATGGGCACCGACGGC
Organism: Lysobacter sp. CCNWLW3; assembly: GCF_036697405.1. Classification (NCBI taxonomy): domain Bacteria; kingdom Pseudomonadati; phylum Pseudomonadota; class Gammaproteobacteria; order Lysobacterales; family Lysobacteraceae; genus Lysobacter; species Lysobacter sp. CCNWLW3. The sequence goes on along the minus strand of NZ_JBAHWA010000022.1, from coordinate 11,573 downwards.
ATGCGCGCCTCGCTGGCCTCGCGCGAAACCATCGCCGACTCGATCGAGCTGGCGGTGTCCGGGCATTGCCTGGACGCGATGGTGCTGCTGGTCGGCTGCGACAAGACCATCCCGGCCGCGGCGATGGCGGCGGCGCGGCTGGATATCCCGACCGTGATCCTCTACGGCGGCACGATCATGCCGGGCCATTGCCCATCCAAGCAGGGTGCGGCCGACGACAAGCCGCTGACCGTGCAGGACGTGTTCGAGGCGGTGGGCGCGCATTCGGCCGGGCGCATCGACGACGCCGAGCTGCACCGCATCGAATCCCACGCCTGTCCCGGCGCCGGCGCCTGCGGCGGCCAGTTCACCGCCAACACCATGGCCATGGTGCTGACCTTCCTGGGCCTGTCGCCGCTGGGCCTGAACGACATCCCCGCGATCCACGCCGACAAGCCCGAAGCCGCGCGCAGCTGCGGCGAGCTGGTCATGCAGCAATTGCGTAAGGGCGGACCGAGGCCGCGCGCGCTCCTCTCCCCGGCCGCGCTGCGCAATGCCGCGCGCGCGGTCTCGGCCACCGCCGGTTCCACCAACGCCGCCCTGCACCTGCTGGCGATCGCGCACGAAGCCGGCGTCGCCTTCGATCTGGAAGAGTTCGAAGCCGCCGCGCACACGCCGGTGATCGCCGACCTGAAACCGGGCGGCCGCTACACCGCCGCGGAGATGTACCAATTCGGCGGAGCGGCACTGGTGGCGCGCGAACTCAAGGCGGCCGGCTTGATCGAGGATATTCCGACGGTCACCGGCCGTTCCTTTTTCCAGGAGCTGGCCGATGCCTGCATGGCCGACCAGCAGGACGTGGTGCGTCCGGTCGCCGACCCGATCAAGCCGCGCGGCGGCTACTCGGTGCTGTACGGCGACCTCGCGCCGGAAGGCTGCATCCTCAAGCTGGCCGGTCACGGCCGCGAACATTTCGAAGGCCCGGCGCGGGTGTTCGACTCCGAGGAAGACGCGTTCGCCGCCGTGCAGTCGCGCCGCATCCAGGCCGGCGACGTGGTGGTGATCCGCTTCGAAGGCCCGGCCGGCGGCCCCGGCATGCGCGAAATGCTGGCGGTGACCGCGGCCCTGGTCGGCCAGGGCCTGGGCAACGACGTGGCCCTGATCACCGACGGCCGCTTCAGCGGCGCCACCCACGGCTTCATGGTCGGCCACATCTCGCCGGAAGCCGCGCACGGCGGCCCGATCGCGCGCCTGCGCGAGGGCGACCGCGTGAGCATCGACGTGCGCACGCGGCGCTTGAACGTCGCCGCCGATCTGGCCGCGCGCGAACCGGCGCGCATCGCCCCGCGCGTGACCACCGGCGTGCTCGCCAAGTACGCGCTGCTGGTCGGCTCGGCCTCGCAGGGCGCGGTCACCGCGCCCGGCCCGTTGCAGTCGCCGCCGCCGCGAACGATTCCGGCCGCTCTAGTCGAACACGCCAGTACCGAAACCGCTTGACCCCACTCGCTCCTCACTCCTCTCCGCTCACTCCTCGCTCAGAGATCACAGACATGACCGCTACGACCTTCCGCCCCAAGATCGCCATCGTCGGCTACGGCAGCCAGGGCCGCGCCCACGCGCTGAACCTGCGCGACTCCGGTTTCGACGTCACCGTCGGTCTGCGCCCGGGCGGCCCGACCGAGATCAAGGCCAAGGCCGACGGCTTCACCGTGAAGTCGCCCGCCGAAGCCGTCGCCGGTGCCGAGCTGGTCGCCGTGCTCACCCCGGACATGGTCCAGGCCCAGCTCTACCGCGAGGTGATCGAACCCAACATCGCCCAGGGCGCCTGCCTGCTGTTCGCGCACGGCTTCAACGTCCACTACGCCCAGATCGCGCCGCGCGCGGATCTGGATGTCGTACTCGTCGCGCCCAAGGGCCCGGGCGCGCTGGTGCGGCGCGAGTACGAGATCGGCCGCGGCGTGCCCAGCGTCTACGCGGTGCATCAGGACAGCAGCGGCCGCGCCGAGGAGTTCGCGCTGACCTACTGCGCCGGTATCGGCGGCGCGCGCCAGAACGCGATCAAGACCACCTTCAAGGAAGAGACCGAAACCGATCTGTTCGGCGAACAGGCCGTGCTGTGCGGCGGCGCGACCAAGCTGGTGCAGGCCGGCTGGGAAACCCTGGTGGAAGCCGGTTACCAGCCCGAAGTCGCCTACTACGAGTGCCTGCACGAACTGAAGCTGATCGTCGACCTGTTCTACGAAGGCGGCGTGACCCGCATGCACGAGTTCATCAGCGAGACCGCGCAGTACGGCGCGCTGACCCGCGGCCCCTATGTGGTCGACGAGGACACCCGCGCGCAGATGCGCCGGGTGCTCAAGGAAATCCAGGACGGCACCTTCGCGCGCCAGTGGATCGCCGAGTACGCCTCGGGCAACGCCCACTACAAGGCGCTCAAGCAGGCCGACCTGGATCACCCGATCGAGGCGGTCGGCAAGAAGCTGCGCGCCAACATGAAGTGGCTGGACACCGCGCCGAAAGCGCAGCAGGCCGCTCCCGCCCCCGCCGCCACGCGCGGCGAACGACAGGAAGAGGCTGCGTGATGAACGGTGCCCGCTGGCTGGCGCAAGCGCTGGCCGCAGAAGGCGTGGACACGCTGTTCGGTTATCCGGGCGGCACCATCATGCCTTTCTACGACGCTTTGCACGGATCGGACCTCAAGCATGTGCTGGTCCGCCACGAGCAGGGCGCCGCTTTCGCTGCCAACGGCTATGCCCGTGCCAGCGGGCGAGTCGGCGTATGCGTGGCGACTTCCGGTCCCGGCGCATCCAACCTGGTCACCGGCATCGCCGACGCGATGCTGGATTCGGTGCCCATGGTCGCGATCACCGGCCAGGTCGCGACCTCGCTGATGGGCACCGACGCCTTCCAGGAGCTGGACGTGTTCGGCATGACCCTGCCCATCGTCAAGCACAGCTTCCTGGTGCGCAGCGTCGACGATCTGCCGCGCATGGTCGGCGAGGCTTTCCGCCTGGCGCGTTCCGGCCGTCCCGGCCCGGTCCTGATCGATCTGCCCAAGGACGTGCAGAACGCCGAGGCCTCGCACCTGGCCGCGCACGTGCCGCTGCCGACCGATCCGCTGCCGGCGGCGCCGGACGCGGCCTACCACGAGGCCGCGGCGCTGATCGCGCATGCGCGCAAGCCGCTGATCTACGGCGGCGGCGGCATCGCCCTGGGCGATGCGGTGGCCGCGTTCCGCAACTTCGTCGAAGGCAGCCAGATCCCGGCCGTGCTGACGCTGAAGGGCCTGGGCGCGCTACCGGCCGATCACCTGCTGAACCTGGGCATGCTGGGCATGCACGGCAACCGCGCCGCCAATCTGTCGGTGCAGGAATGCGACCTGCTGATCGTGGTCGGCGCGCGTTTCGACGACCGCGCCACCGGCAAGCTGGCCGAGTTCGCGCCGAACGCGCGCGTGGTCCATCTGGACCTGGACGCGGCCGAGATCGGCAAGCTGCGTCACGCCGATGCCGCGGTCAACGGCGACCTGCGCCGGTCGCTGGAAGCGCTGACCCCGGCCTGCACCGCGCAGACCCAAGGCCGCAACGGCGGTGCGCGCCGCGCCTGGCGCGACACCTGCCTGCAGCGCAAGCGCGATTGCGCGCCGCGCTACGACGCGCCCGGCGAGACCGTGTATGCGCCGGCGCTGCTGCGGCGCCTGTCGGATCTGGCGCCGGAGGCCGTGGTCACCTGCGACGTCGGCCAGCACCAGATGTGGGTGGCGCAGCATTGGCGCTTCGACGATCCGCGCAAGCACCTGACCAGCGGCGCGCTGGGCGCGATGGGTTTCGGCCTGCCGGCCGCGATCGGCGCGCAGATGCAGGACCCGACGGCGCGCGTGATCTGCGTCAGCGGCGACGGCTCGTTCCTGATGAACGTGCAGGAGCTGGCCACCGTCGCGCGCTATCGCCTGCCGGTGAAGATCGTGCTGCTCGACAACCAGGCCCTGGGCATGGTGCGGCAGTGGCAGGAGCTGTTCTTCGAGCGCCGCTATTCCGAGATCGACCTGTCCGACAACCCGGACTTCTGCGCGATCGCCGCTGCGTTCGGCGTGGCCGCGTTCCACGTCGAGCGCGCCGACGCGGTCGAGGACGCCCTGGCCGCGATGCTGGCCTGCGAAGGCCCGGCGCTGCTGCACGTGGCGATCGACCAGGAAGCCAATGTCTGGCCGCTGGTGCCGCCCAACCGCAGCAACGCCGAAATGCTGGACCCCGAGGCCGACGCGATCGCGGAGGCCGCCGCTCCCACCCCCGCCACCGACAAGGAGGATGCCCATGCGATACCAGCTTGAACTGACCCTGCGCCAGGCCGAGGGCGCGCTGGCTCGCGTATTGGGTGCCGCCGAACGGCGCGGTTTCCGTCCTCTGTCCGTGGACGGCGAAGCGCAACCCGACGGCGATCGCTGGCATCTGCGCATGACGGTGGAAGGCGAACGTGCCGATACCGCCCTGCAGAGCCAGCTCGCCAAGCTCTACGACTGTCTTGCCGTCGAGGTGTCCCCATGCAGTTGAACGTCGAAACCCTGGCCGCGCCCTCCGCAGCCGAAGCCCAACACGCGGCCTACGCGACACGCGAGCGCAGTTATGCGCCGGCACGCAGCAGCGTGCCGCAGCCCACGAACCAACCGCTGATCTGGTTCGACGGCGAGTTCGTCGCCGCCGACGCGCCGGAAGCGCCGCTGACCACCCATGCCATGCATTACGGCACCGCGGTGTTCGAGGGCATCCGCAGCTACGCCACCGCCGACGGCGGCGCGGCGGTGTTCCGTCTGCCCGAACACATGGAGCGCATGCGCAAGGGCGCCGAACTGTTCGGCATCGATTTCGACGTCGAGCGCGCCAGCGCCGCGACCGTGCAGACGTTGCGCGCCAACGGCCACCGCGACGCCTACATCCGCCCGCTGACCTGGATGGGCACCGGCACGATCGGCCTGGACGTGGATCCGTTGAGCCAGCACCTGATGATCGCGACCATGGCCAAGGTCGTGCACCTGGGCGGGGCGCGCACGCGCCTGACGGTGTCGCCGTGGAAGCGCAACCCGGCGACCTCGCTGCCGGCGCTGAAGCTCAGCGGCGCCTACGTCAATTCGATCCTGGCCAAGCGCGAAGCCAAGCAGCGCGGTTTCGACGAGGCGCTGTTCACCGACGACAAGGGTTACGTGGTCGAGTGCACCGGCGCCAATGTGTTCATGGTCAAGAACGGCGCGATCACCTCGGTCGAGCACCGCGACGCGCTGCCGGGCATCACCCGCGACACCATGATCGCCCTGTCCGGTGCGCAGTCGCGCGAAGTGACCCTGCACGAACTGCTGGACGCCGACGAGGTCTTCGTCTGCGGCACCGCCGCCGAAGCCACGCCGATCGCGGTGCTGGACCGCCGCGAGTTCGGCGACAACCCGGTCACCCGCGAGCTGTCGGCGCAGTATTCGCGCGTGGTGCGCGGCGAAGACCCGCGCTACCGCGCGTGGCTGACGCCGGTCTGAGCGCATGGACGGCGACGTAGCCAGCGCGGTATCCGTGAGCGCCGCCGACCTGTTGGCGGCGCAGGCGCGGCTGCGGCGGTACCTGGACCCCACGCCGCTGCACCATGCCGAGCGTTTCGGTTGCTGGCTGAAGCTGGAGAACCTGCAGCGCACCGGCTCGTACAAAGTGCGCGGCGCGCTCAACGCGCTGCTGGCCGCGCGCGAACGCGGCGATCACCGCACCGTGATCGCCGCCTCGGCCGGCAACCATGCCCAGGGCCTGGCCTGGGCCGCCTATCGCCTGGGCGTCAACGCGATCACGGTGATGCCGCGCTGCGCGCCGCAGACCAAGATCGCCGGGGTCGCGCATTGGGGCGCCACCGTGCGCCTGCACGGCGACAGCTACGACGAGGCCAAGGCCTTCGCGATCGAGCTGGCCGAGCAGCACGACTACCGCCTGCTGTCGGCCTTCGACGACCCCGACGTGATCGCCGGCCAAGGCACGGTCGCATTGGAACTGGCCGCGTTCGCGCCCGACGTGCTGCTGGTGCCGATCGGCGGCGGCGGTTTGGCCGCCGGCGTGGCCCTGGCGCTGAAGTCCGAGCTGCTGAGCGGCAGTGCGGCCGCGCGCCGGGTGCGCGTGATCGGCGCCCAGGTCGAAGGCGTGGACTCGATGGCGCGCGCGCTGCGCGGCGACCGCCGCCTGATCGAACCGGCCGCGACCCTGGCCGACGGCGTGCGGGTCAAGGACCCGGGCCGCCTGACCGAGCGCGTGCTCAGCGCATTGCTGGACGACGTGGTGATCGTGCGCGAGGCGGAACTGCGCGAGACCCTGGTCCGGCTGGCGCTGGAGGAACACATCATCGCCGAAGGCGCGGGCGCGCTCGCGCTCGCGGCCGGCCGCCGCATCGCCGGCAAGCGCAAATGCGCGGTGGTCTCCGGCGGCAACCTCGATGCCGGCGTGCTCGCGCAGCTGCTGTCGGAGGTGCGCCCGCGCGCACCGCGGCGTCCGCGCCGGCGCAGCCGCGAGGCGCCGCCGCGCGAGGCCGCCGCCGGCGAGAGCGCGGCCGCCAACCACGACGTCTATCGGCTGGCACGACTTAGACCCGGGCCGTCGCCACAAGCGCGCACGGCCCACACGCCCTCCCTTGCTCCGCATTCCCCTTTGATCGAGGACGTCCCCGCATGAACGAGTCGCCCGGACCGGTAGTACCCATAGACCACGCCCCCCAGCACGTCGCCATTTTCGACACCAGCCTGCGCGACGGCGAGCAGTCGCCCGGCTGCAGCATGACCTCCAGCCAGAAGCTGCGCTTCGCCCACGCCCTGGCCGAACTGGGCGTGGACGTGATCGAAGCCGGTTTCCCCGCCAGCTCCGGCGCCGAGATCGAAGCGGTGCGCGCGATCGCGCGCGAAGTGCGCGGCTCGACCCTGGCCACCCTGGCGCGCTGCCACGTCGGCGACATCGAGGCCTGCGCGCAGGCCCTGGACGGCGCCGGCAACCCGCGTATCCATGTTTTCATCTCCACCAGCCCGCTGCACCGCGAGCACAAGCTGGGCCTGAGCCGCGAGCAGGTGCTGGAACGCGCGGTGATGGGCGTCGAGCTGGCGCGCCGCTACGTCGACGACGTCGAGTTCTCGGCCGAAGACGCATTGCGCACCGAGCCGGAATTCCTGGCCGAGGTCTGCAGCGCCGCGCTGGCCGCCGGCGCGCGCACCCTGAACATCCCCGACACGGTCGGCTACACCACGCCCAGCGAGATCCGCGCCCTGTTCGAATACCTGCGCGCGAACGTGCGCGACGCCGAACGCGCGGTCTTCAGCGCCCACTGCCACAACGACCTGGGCCTGGCGGTGGCCAACAGCCTGGCCGCGATCGAGGGCGGCGCGCGCCAGGTCGAATGCACCATCAACGGCATCGGCGAGCGCGCCGGCAATTGCGCGATGGAAGAGCTGGTGATGGCGCTGCGCGTACGCGGCGGCTACTACAACGCCCAGACCCGCATCGACACGCGCCGGCTGGTGCCGACCTCGCGCCTGCTGTCGCGCATCACCGGCATGGCGGTGCAGCGCAACAAGGCCATCGTCGGCCAGAACGCGTTCGCGCACGAGTCCGGCATCCACCAGCACGGCATGCTCAAGCACCGCGGCACCTACGAGATCATGAATCCCGAGGACGTGGGCTGGGCCCAGTCGCAGATGGTGCTGGGCCGCCACAGCGGCCGCGCCGCGCTCAGCGACCGCCTGCAGACCCTGGGCTTCGTGGTCGACGAGGCGCGACTGAACGCCGTGTTCGCCAGCTTCAAGGCCCTGGCCGAGAAGAAGCGCGAAGTCTTCGACGCCGACCTGGAAGCGCTGGTGCTGGGCGCCGATGCGCGCGCCGCGCGCGGCCATCGCCTGGTCCGCGCCCATGTCAGCACCGGCATCGCCAGCGACAGCCTGCCGACCGCGAGCGTGCAGCTGGTCGACCCCGACGGCGCCGCGATCAGCGAAGCCGCGGTCGGCGACGGCCCGGTGCACGCGCTGTTCGCCGCGTTGGCGCGCGCGACCGGTGTGCAGTTGCAGATCGACAGCTACCACGTCTCCAGCGTGACCACCGGCGACGACGCCCAGGGCCAGGCCAGCGTGACCACGCGCGTGGACGGGATCGAACTGACCGGCTCGGGCACCAGCACCGACATCCTCGAGGCCAGCGCGCTGGCCTGGCTGGACATCGCCAATCGCGTGCTGCGTACGCGCCAGCAGGCGCCGCAGCGCCTGGCCGCGACCGCCTGAACCATCCCGAATACATCACGCCACAGCCATAACGCCAAAGCAGACCCATGACCACGCCCAGAACCCTGTTCGACAAACTGTGGGACGCCCATCTGGTCACGCCCGAGACCGAGGCCGTACCGGCGGTGCTCTACGTCGACCTGCACCTGATCCACGAAGTCACCACCCCGCAGGCCTTCGCCGAACTCGACGCCCGCGGGCTCTCGCCGCGCCGGCCCGATCTGACCAAGGGCACGCTCGATCATTCCACCCCGACCCTGCCGCGCGGCGCCGACGGCCGCCTGCCCTACTACACCGACGAGGCCGAACGTCAGGTCGACACCCTGCGCCGCAACTGCGCGCGCCACGGCATCGAGCTGTTCGACTACGACAGCCCGCACCGCGGCATCGTCCATGTGATCGGCCCGGAGCTGGGCCTGACCCAGCCCGGCATGACCATCGTCTGCGGCGACAGCCACACCGCCACCCACGGTGCGTTCGGCGCGCTGGCCTTCGGCATCGGCACCAGCGAGGTCGGGCACGTGCTGGCGACCCAATGCCTGCTGCAGCGCAAGCCGCGCACGCTGGCGATCAACATCGAGGGCGAGTTGGCGCCCGGCGTCGGCGCCAAGGACCTGATCCTGCACGTGATCGGCGAGATCGGCGTCAACGGCGGCACCGGCCAGGTCATCGAATACCGCGGCTCGACCGTGCGCGCACTGTCGATGGACGAGCGCATGACGGTCTGCAACATGTCGATCGAGGCCGGCGCGCGCGCCGGCCTGATCGCGCCCGACCAGGTCACCTACGCCTACCTGGCCGCGACGCCGCGCGCGCCCAAGGGCGCGGACTTCGAGCGCGCGGTCGCGCATTGGAGCGGGTTCGTCGGCGACGAAGGCGCGCGCTTCGATCGCGAAGTGCATATCGACGCCAGCCGGATCAAGCCGACCCTGACCTGGGGCACGCACCCGGGCCAGGTCGCCGCGGTCGATGCGTCGCTGCCGGTCGCGCAGGACGCCGACGCCGCCAAGGCCCTGGCCTACATGGGCCTGAGCGGCGGCGCGGCCCTGGCCGGCGCGCCGGTGGACGTGGTCTTCGTCGGCAGCTGCACCAACTCCCGCCTCAGCGATCTGCGCCAGGCCGCGCAGGTGCTGCAGGGCCGGCGCGTGCATCCGCGCGTGCGCATGCTGGTGGTACCCGGCTCCGAGCAGGTCAAGCGCGAGGCCGAGGCCGAGGGCATCGACCGCATCGTGCGCGCGGCCGGCGCCGAATGGCGCGAGCCGGGCTGCTCGATGTGCATCGCCATGAACGGCGACCTGGTCGGCCCGGGCCAGCTCGCGGTCTCCACCAGCAACCGCAACTTCGAAGGCCGCCAGGGCAAAGGGGCGCGCACGCTGCTGGCCTCGCCGCTGACCGCGGCCGCCTGCGCGATCGCGGGCGAGGTCACCGACCCGCGCGCTTACCTGCAAACCGTAGCGACGGAGGCCGCCTGATGAGCGCTTTCACCACCCTGACCTCGCGCACCGTCGTCCTGCGCGAACGCAATATCGACACCGACCAGATCATTCCGGCGCGCTTCCTGACCACCACCGAGCGCCAGGGACTGGGCCGTTACGCGTTCAACGACTGGCGCTACCTCGCCGACGGCTCGCCCAATCCCGAGTTCGCGTTCAACCGCCCCGAGAACGCCGGCGCGCAGATCCTGGTCGCGGGGCGCAACTTCGGCTGCGGCTCCTCGCGCGAGCATGCGCCGTGGGCGCTGACCGACCTCGGCCTGCGCGCGGTCATCAGCACCGAGATCGCCGACATCTTCCGCAGCAACGCGCTGAAGAACGGCCTGCTGCCGATCGTGCTCGACACCGAGGTGGTCGACGAACTGCTGGAACGTCCCGGCATCGAGCTGAGCGTCGACGTGGCCAGCCGCAGCGTGATCCTGCCCGGCGGCACCCGCGTGCAGTTCCCGCTGGACGCCTTCGCCCAGACCTGCCTGCTCGAGGGCGTGGACCAGTTGGGCTACCTGCTCAAACAACAACCTGCCATCCAACGTTATGAGGAACTGCGTCATGCACGCTGAGATCGTCGTATTGCCGGGCGACGGCATCGGCCCGGAAGTGACCGCCGCCGCGGTCGAAGTGCTGCGCACGGTCGGGCGCCGCTACGGCCACAGCTTCGTCCTGCGCGAGCACCTGATCGGCGGCGCCGCGATCGACGCCACCGGCGAACCCCTGCCCGAGGCCACCCTGACCGCCTGCCGCAACGCCGATGCGGTGCTGCTGGGCGCGGTCGGCGGGCCGAAGTGGTCGGACCCGAAGGCCACGGTACGTCCCGAGCAGGGCCTGCTGGCGCTGCGCAAGGGCCTGGGCCTGTACGCCAACCTGCGCCCGGTCAAGCCGCATGCGGCGACCCTGGGCGCCTCGCCGATCAAGCCGCACCTGCTCGCCGGCGTCGACCTGCTGGTGGTGCGCGAGCTCACCGGCGGCATCTACTTCGGCCAGAAGCAACGCAACGCCGACAGCGCCAGCGACCTGTGCGAGTACAGCGTGGCCGAGATCGAGCGCGTGGTGCGCCGCGCCTGCGCGCTGGCGCGTGGCCGCCGCGGGCATGTGGTCTCGGTGGACAAGGCCAATGTGCTGGAGACCTCTCGGCTGTGGCGCGAAGTCGCGACCCGCATCGCCCGCGACGAATTCCCCGATGTGACCCTGGAGCATCAGCTGGTGGATTCGATGGCGATGCACCTGATCGCCAAGCCGCGCGCCTTCGACGTGATCGTGACCGAGAACATGTTCGGCGACATCCTCACCGACGAAGCCTCGATGCTGGCCGGCTCGCTGGGCCTGCTGCCCTCGGCATCGCTGGGCGAAGGCAAGGTCGGCCTGTACGAACCCATCCACGGCTCCGCCCCCGACATCGCCGGCCGCGGCATCGCCAACCCCTGCGGCACCATCCTCAGCGCGGCCATGCTGCTGCGCCACTCGCTGGGCCTGAGCGACGAAGCCGACTGCGTCGAGCAGTCGGTGGCGGCGGTACTGGAACGCGGCGTACTCAGCGCCGACCTGGCCCCCGGCGGCCGCGGCGCCAGCACCGCCGAGGTGACCGCCGCGGTGCTGGCGCAGCTGGAGTTGCCCTGCCAGGTGGCGGAGTTACGGGACTGAGAGCTGGCGACGGCAACCAAGAACGCGACGCCGTCTAAGGCGGTTGCGGTTGCGGTTGCCGTTGCCGTTGCCGTTGCCGTTGCCGTTGCCGTTGCATTGAAATCCATAGCACCGCACCCGTGCGAGCAGCCGTAGACCCGAAGGGCGGCGCGCAGGACGCGCGCCGTTTTTCGAATGGACAAGGATGT
>NZ_JBAHWA010000021.1:0-54899 GCF_036697405.1 Lysobacter sp. CCNWLW3 | reverse complement strand
AAAACGGCGCGCGTCCTGCGCGCCGCCCTTCGGGTCTACGGTTGCTCGCGTGGGTGCGGGGCTATGGATTCCAATGCTGCGGCAACGGCAACGGCAACGGCAACGGCAACGGCAACGGCAACGGCAACGGCAATGGCAATGGCAATGGCAATGGCAACGGCAATGGCAACGGCAATGGCAACGGCAACGGCGCAGCCGCGGCTGCGGCGAAGAGAAAAGAAGTGTTGCCTTCCCGCAGACAGCCTTACGCGCGCGGCGTTCCGCGGGTCCGAGGGTTAGGAGGCATGGGTTTCCGGCCGTTACGGCGCGGAAGGGATCACTCGAGGCCGTATTCGCGTAGTTTCTTGCGCAGGGTGGCGCGGTGGATGCCCAGCATGGAGGCGGCGCGGCTTTGGTTGCCGTCGCAGTGTTGCAGGACTTCGGCGAACAGCGGGATTTCGAGTTCGCGCAGGGCGATCTCGTAGAGGTTCTCGGTGCCGCTGCCGTTGAGGTCGCCCAGGTAGCGCCGGATCGAGGTGGCCACGTGGTCGCGCAACGGGACGCGCGGTCCGCTGCGGGTGGCTTCGTTGCGATCGGTTGCGGCGTTCAAGCGGTTCCCCTGATGCAGTGTCGTCCCGCCGGGCGGGTGCCAGGCGCTGAGCGCGGCGGACGGGCGGGAGGGGGAGTCTAGCGCGCGACGGTCGCGGCGGACAACGCGACCGTCGCAGATTTCATTGGAAGTCGAAGGTGAATGCGACGATGCGGGGAGCCGGTTCGACCACGTCCAGTTGCACCGTCGCGCTTTGGCCGGGGGCCAGCTCGTCGGTGGGGGTGTGGCCGCGACGGTAGTCCGAGGGAGCGAACGCGCGCTGGCCGACCTCCCGGCCATCGACATCGGACAAGGTCAACAGCAGCGTCGGCCAGCGCTGCGGCCAGCGTGCGTCGTTGCGGAAGCTGGCGTTGACGCGCAGCACGCCCGGCGCACCGGGGCTGGGGCGGACGTTGCGGCCGAGCATGGTGTAAGCGGTGGGCTCGTGCCAGGGCGGCAGGCTGCAGCGCAGGACGCCGCACAGCGCGCCGACCAGCGGGCGCCAGCGCGCGTCGGCGGCGAGTTCCTGGCGTTGGGCCAGGACCAGCTGCAGCGCCAACGCGAGCAGCAATACGGCGATCGCGGCGAGCGCGCGCCAGTCGCGGCGCGGCGGCGCGGCGGCGTGGGTTCCGCGCACGAAACTGGGGGCGTCGCGCTTGGCGCGCGCCGCGCGCGCGTTGCGGGCCGGGCGGGTGCGCGTGTCGGGCAAGGCCGACGCGGCCACCGCTTCTTCCAGCGAGGGCACCGCGGCGGCGGTGGCGTCGGCATCGGCGCGGTCGGCGTCGGTGGCCGGGTCGGACAGGTCCGCGTCGGCGCGGTCCGGCTCCGGCTCCGGCGCGGTCGACTCGGCCGCGCCCGCGGCCGGCCCGCCGCCGGCGCGTTCCACCGGCGCGTCCTGCGCGGCCGCGTCGGCGCCGGACTCCGCCGCGACGGCGGCGCCGTCGGCGGGCGCATCGGCTTGCAAGGGGCGCTCGCAACGCGGGCAGCGCTGCGGCGTTTCGCGCGCGCCGCTGCCGGCGGCAGGCAGGATCAGCGCGACCAGGAATCCGCAATGTGGGCAGGCGACGAACATCGGCGTATTCAAGCACGCCGGCTTCGCCGCTGTCCGCCCCCCGGACTCAGCGGCGACGCGTGCCCGTGACGCGCATCCAGTCTTCGAGGCGGTCCGCGCGCAGGTCCTCGAAGGCGTCGGCGTAGCGCGCCAGCACTTCGTCCTCCTGCCCGGCGAGGATGCCCGACAGCGCGATGCGGCCGCCCGGCGCGACCCGCGCGGCCAGGGTGTCGGCCAGGGCGATCAGCGCCGAGGCGAGGATATTGGCGACCACGATCGGGTAGGTCGCGACCGGCTCGTCCTGCGGCAGGTGGACCTGCATGCGTTCGGCGACGCCGTTGCGCTCGGCGTTGTCGGCGGTCGCGAGCAGGGCCTGCGGGTCGTTGTCGACGCCGACCGCGTGGGCGGCGCCGAGCTTGAGCGCGGCCAGCGCGAGGATGCCCGAGCCGCAGCCGAAATCCAGCACGCGCGCATCGCTCAACCGGCCGTCGCCGGCCAGGCCGTCCAGCCACTGCAGGCACAGCGCGGTGGTCGGGTGGGTGCCGGAGCCGAAGGCCAGGCCCGGGTCGAGCCGGATCACGGCGGCGTCGGGCGCGTCGGCGCCTTCGGGCAGCTCATGGTTCCAGGGCACGATCCAGGTCCGCGCGCCGAAGTGCAGCGGCACGTACTGGTCCATCCACGCGCGCTCCCAGTCCTGGTCCTCGACCGCGCGGAAGCGCGCCTGGGTCCAGTCCAGTCCGGCGTCGAAGGACTCCAGCGCGGCCAGCAGCACCAGCGCGTCGGTGTCGTGCGGGAACAGCGCGCTGAGCACGATCTCATCCCACAGCGGGGTCTCGCCGACGCCGGGTTCGAGAATGGCGTGCTCGTCGTCGGTATCGGCGTCGGCGTCCAGCATGGTCACCGCCAGCGCGCCGACATCGTCCAGCGCGGTCTCGTAGCGCGGCTGCTCGGATTCGCGGCAGCGCAGGGTCAGTTCGAGGAAGGGCATCGCGGTCGCAAGGGATAACGGGGCCGCATTATCCCACCCTCGGCGTGATTTCGGCCCGGCGGCGGCCGCACAAGCCGTTCGTGCCGCCGTTGGCGCCGGTGGGCCGGCCGGTCCGCCGGCCGCGTCGGCGTCGGCTGGCGGCTTGCTTTACTATGGATGCCATCAGGGCGCTACCCGACCGGCGCGTGCAGGCTGCGCGGCGGGCAAGGGCGGGCCCGTGCGACCCAGGCCGCAGGCGCCAAGCCCGCATGCGGCGGAGACCAGGACCGTAATGTCCGACTTGCTGACATCCCGGATCGAGAAGCAGGCGCCGCCCGCGGCTCGGGCCGGCGTGTTCGCTTCCGGGCGGCCGATGTGGGCGGTGGCGGCCTTGGCCTTGCTGGCCGGCGGCGCCCTGTATGCGCGGCGCGGCCAGATCCTGCCCGAGACGGCGCCCTCGGCGGCCGCCGCCTCGACCGCCGCCGCCGTTTCCTCGGTGGATGCGCTCCATAACCAGGGCGATCTCGATGCCGACGCGCCGCAGCGCACGCGCGCGCGGTCGCCGGCGCAGCGCCTGCGCGATCGTTTCGAACACAGCGACGATCTCTACGGCTACGCCCAGGAACTGGGCCCGGCGGTGCGCGCGGGCGAGCCCGAGGCGACCTGGATGTTCAGCCGGGTGCTCGACTATTGCGCCGGCTATGCGGCCTCGCCCGCGGACTACGGCCGCGACACCCAGGCCATCGCCGGGATGAACCTGCGCACCTCGGCGGCGATGGTGGCGGCGCGCAATCGCGTCGGCCAGCGTTGCGCGCGCTTCACGCCCGCCGACGATCTGTCCTACGCCACCATCCAGCGCACCCGCATCCGCGCGGCCAAGGCCGGCAGCCTGCCGGCCGAAGCCTCGCTGCTGGGCATGGACGAACCGCTGCAGGACGACGACGCCTATGTGCGCGACCTGATCGATCGGGTGCGCAACTCGCTGGATCCGGAGGCCTTCTTCGCGATCTCGCCGAAGATGGGCATCGCCTCCAGCGGCCGCCGCAATTTTTACGGACCGGTTGCCGGTACCCAGTTCTCGGAACTGGCCTGGCAGCTGGCCGCTTGCAGACTGGGACTGGATTGCAGCCCCAACAGCGTGCTGATGACGACCTATTGCGCCAACGGAGGTATCTGCTCGCAGGACCCTAACCAGGACTTCAGCAGTTTCGTTTTCGACGCGGCGGTGCCGCGCCAGGGAACGGAAGTGATGAACGACATGGTCAACGGTCTTGTCGACGGAACGAGGATAACCAAATGAAAGACAAGCGCTTTGTAAACAAGGCCAAGCTGCTGTTCTGGGTGCTGCTGTTCGCCGCCTATTCGGTGGGCGCGGCCGGGGTCGTGATCGACGTGCTCGCCGACGACTACAGCGAGCTGTCGCAGGTCGCGGTGACCACGGTGCACTCGCCGGAACAGACCCGGCGCGCGAGTTCGGCGCAGATCGCGGCGATGTATCGCGCGCAGAGCGGCACGCCGTTCTCGTCGCTGCCGCCGGGCAGCACCTTCAAGGTGGTCTGGCCCGACGGGTCCAGCGAGTACGTGATGATCGTCAGCCCGGCGTCGACTTCCGGCGCGCAGCCGATCCAGGGCACGCAGTCGCGGATGCAGGACGGGGTGGCGGTGCCGGCGCCGGATCTGGGCAAGGTCGGCGACCTGGGCGAAGTCGGCGACGTGACGGTGCCGCGCAACCTGGATTGAACGCGCACGGATCGCCCCGGCGGCGCCGGGGCGCGCTGCGGATCGACCGTCGATCCGCGGCGGCCGTCGTCCCCGGCGCTCACGCGCGCCGGGATGCATGAACCGCAGGGCCGCCGTCGAGGCGGCCCTTTCGCATCAGCCGCCGACCAGCTGCACCGCGTCGACGTAGCTGTAGCCGTTCTCGACGTTGTTGGCGAAGGTCAGCTTGACGCCCTTGGCCTGGTAGGCCGTGGGCTCGAACTTGCGCACGATCCAGGTACGGCCGCCGCGCTCGTCGCGCTTGCTGTCGCTCAGGCCGCTCCAGACGGTGTGGGCCTGGCCGGCGGCGTCGATCAGTTCGATCTTGGTGATGCCCTTGGCGCCGTTGCCGCCTTCCAGCGCGACCCGCACTTCGCTGGCGCTGACCGGCTTGTCGTAGCTGAGTTCGATCCAGTCGAAACCGACGCTCTGGCTGTTGTTGCTCCAGGACTCGTCGTTGGCCGGGCCGGTGGCCTGGTACGGCGAATAGGATTCCTTCGCGGTCGAGTCCTTGCCGTTGGCCGAGCCGTAGGAGGTGCTGGCCTTGGCCGCGCTCGCCCACTGGCCCTTGGGGTCGTTGAGGTAGCCGTCTTCCATGGTCGCGAAGTCGAGCTTGGCCTGGGCCTGGGCGCGCTCTGCGTCCTCGGCGCTGGGCTCGGCCGGGGCGGCGGCGGGCGTGGCAGGCGCCGCCGCTTCGGGGGCCGGCGTGGCGGCGCTGCTGGCCGTCGCAGCGGGTTCGGCCGCGGGGGCGGCTTCGTCGGCGGCTTTCTTGCAGGCGCTCAGCGACAGGAACGCTGCGGCGGTCAGTACGAAAATTCCGTGTTTCATACGGGGGCATACCTGATTGGGGTCGGGGACCGCTGGCGCGCAGGGCCGGTGGCCCGGGCGCGTGGCGCGGCGCGGTGAAGATTACGCAAAAACCCGGCGCCCAGGGCACGGCTGGCGACGGGCGCGGGGCTGGGCGGATCGAGCGGCGGGCGCCGCGTTGCTGGCGATGTCGCCCACTAAAAAGGCGGCGCCGGTTGCCCGGCGCCGCCTCGATCCGTGCCGCCGTCGCGATCAGACGATCGAGATCGACTTTTCCTTCTGTTCCTTGAGCCGCTTTTCCAGGTAATGGATGTTCATGCCGCCCTGCTGGAAACCGGCGTCGGACAGGATGCGCTGCTGCAGCGGGATGTTGGTCTTGATGCCGTCCACGACCATCTCGCTCAGGGCCACGCGCATGCGCGCGATCGCGGTCTCGCGGTCGGGGCCGTGCACGATCAGCTTGCCGATCATCGAGTCGTAGTTGGCCGGGACGCGGTAGCCCTCGTAGATGTGGCTGTCCACGCGCACGCCCGGGCCGCCCGGTGCGTGGAAGTGCTGGATCAGGCCGGGGCTGGGCAGGAAGCTGTCCGGGTCCTCGGCGTTGATGCGGCATTCGATCGCGTGACCGGACAGGACCACGTCGCTTTGCTTGATCGACAGCTTGTGGCCGGCGGCGATCATCAGCTGCTCGCGCACCAGGTCGATGCCGGTGACCAGCTCGGTGACCGGGTGTTCGACCTGGATGCGGGTGTTCATTTCGATGAAGTAGAAGCGGCCGTTCTCGTACAGGAACTCGAAGGTGCCCGCGCCGCGGTAGCCGATGCGGATGCAGGCCTCGACGCAGACCTTGCCGATCTCGGCGCGCTGCTCGAGGCTGATGCCCGGCGCCGGCGCTTCCTCGACCACCTTCTGGTGGCGGCGCTGCATCGAGCAGTCGCGTTCGCCCAGGTGGATCGCGTTGCCCTGGCCGTCGGCCAGCACCTGGATCTCGACATGGCGCGGGTTCTCCAGGAACTTCTCCATGTAGACCATGTCGTTGCCGAACGCGGCCTTGGCCTCGGACTTGGTGGTCTGGATCGCCGCGTTGAGGTGGGCTTCGGTGTGGACCACGCGCATGCCGCGGCCGCCGCCGCCGCCGGCGGCCTTGACGATGATCGGGTAGCCGATCTCGCGCGCGATCTTGATGTTGGCGGCGTTGTCGTCGCCGAGCGGGCCGCCGCTGCCGGGCACGCAGGGCACGCCGGCGTCCTTCATGGCGCGGATCGCCTCGACCTTGTCGCCCATCAGGCGGATGGTGTCGGCCTTGGGCCCGATGAAGATGAAGCCGGACTGCTCGACGCGCTCGGCGAAGTCGGCGTTCTCGCTGAGGAAGCCGTAGCCGGGGTGGATCGCCTGGGCGTCGGTGACTTCGGCCGCGGCGATGATCGAGGCCATGTTGAGATAGCTCTCGGTCGATGGCGCCGGGCCGATGCAGACCGACTCGTCGGCCATGGCGACGTGCTTGAGGTTGCGGTCGACGGTGGAATGCACCGCGACCGTGCGGATGCCCAGCGCGTGGCAGGCGCGCAGGATCCGCAATGCGATTTCGCCGCGGTTGGCGATGACGACTTTATCAAGCATAGGAGTGCCGGGAATAGGGAATCGGGAATGGGGAATCGCTAAAAGCGGGATACGTCATGGCTCGGTTCCTTGCTTGCCCAGCGCATTCATCAGAGCGGTAAGTTTTGCGAATACCCGGTCAACGAGGCCTGCGATCGAAGGAGAATGCTCGGCGAATCCCAGTCGAACGGCGATTTGTTGCTGCGTATCCAGTTCCGAAAGCGAGCCTCTGGCGATCGACAGGAACCGCAGGTATTCCGGGGTCGAGCGCCTAGCCGCGCCTTCGGCGATGTTCGACGGCACGCTCACTGCAGCACGCCGTAGTTGAGCGGTTAAACCGAAGCGCTCGGAATCGGGAAAAGTTCGGGAAAACTGGTAAATCGCTTCGACGAGGTCCATCGCATCGCGCCAGACCTCCAGCCCCTCGTGAGGCCGCTTTGACGATTCCCTATTCCCCATTCCCGATTTCCGGCCCCTTAGCCGATCACGAACAGAGGCTGATCGAACTCGATCGGCTGGCCGCTCTCGGCCATCACCTTGAGCACGGTGCCGGAGACGTCGGCTTCGATCGGGTTGAACATCTTCATCGCCTCGATGATGCCCAGGGTATCGCCAGCCTTGACCGACTGGCCGACGCTGACGAAGGCGGGCTTGTCCGGCGAGGGCGAGGTGTAGAAGGTGCCGACCATCGGCGCGCGCACCACGTGGC
Source organism: Lysobacter sp. CCNWLW3 (assembly GCF_036697405.1). Lineage (NCBI taxonomy): Bacteria > Pseudomonadati > Pseudomonadota > Gammaproteobacteria > Lysobacterales > Lysobacteraceae > Lysobacter > Lysobacter sp. CCNWLW3. The sequence goes on along the minus strand of NZ_JBAHWA010000021.1, from coordinate 47,440 downwards.
CCTCGGGCAGGTCGTTGGGCTTGGCGCTGCCGCCGGTGGCGGCTTCGGTGGGCGAGTGCATCGGCATCGCCTGCGGCGGGCGCTCGGCCATCGGCGCGGCCTGCATCATCGGCTGGGCCACGGCGTAGCCGCCCTTGGGCGTGCGCGCCAGGCGCACCGACTCTTCGCCCTCCTTGATCTCGATCTCGGCGAGGTTGGATTCCTCGAGCAGGTCGATGAGTTTCTTGATTTTGCGCAGGTCCATGGGCGGGCCTCAGGTAATGCCCCGGGTCGCGGGGCGGTGGTTTCAGGATTGGGGAGCGAGCCGCTGCAGCGCGGCGTCCAGCGCGTAGCGGTAGCTGTCCGCGCCGAAGCCGCAGATCACGCCCAGCGCCAAGTCGCTGAAATAGCTGGTGCGGCGGAAGTCTTCGCGGCTGTGCGGGTTGGACAGGTGGATCTCGATGAAGGGGATCGCCACCGCGGCCAGGGCGTCGCGCAGGGCCACGCTGGTGTGGGTGAACGCGGCCGGGTTGATCAGGATCAGGGCGGTGCCGTCGGCGCGCGCGGCCTGGACGCGATCGACCAGGACGTGCTCGGCGTTGGACTGCAGGCTGTCGTAGCGGTGCCCGGCGGCCTCGGTGCGCGCGCGCAGGTCGGCGTCGATCTGCGCCAGCGTGGTGCGGCCGTAGACCTCCGGCTCGCGCGTGCCGAGCAGGTTGAGGTTGGGGCCGTGCAGGACCAGAAGCGTCGCCATCGGAACCGGAGCGGTGGCCTTCAAAGGGCGGCAGTGTGCGTGAAGGCCGGTGCCATGTCCAGAAGTTCGCCGCCAAATCGGCGAAGTTGTTACAATTTAAGCAGTTGTTTGAGTGGCGACTCTAAATTTGGCGGCCCCGTTGCACGTTGCCGGCGCGATCGCCGACGATGGCGCAGGCAGGCGGCGCGATGCGCATGCCGGCACGGTGGTGCCAGGGGCGGGTGCCTGTCAATCGGGGAGGGTTGCGATGCGTCGCTGGCTGGGTTTGTTGTTGTGCTGGGGCCTGGCTCTGCCGGCCGGCGCCGCGCCGCCGCCGGCCGAGACGCCGGAAGGCCTGGTGCGCGCGTTCATGGCCGATTACCGGGACTGGAACGATCGCGCCTATCGGAGCACCGGGGCGCAGGGGACGACGGAGCGCAGCATGGCCGCGGTGCAGGCCGACTACGACCGCCTGCTGTCGCGCTATTGCCGCCCCGATTTCAAGGGCGAGCCGATCGCGTTCGGTTCCGAGGCCGACCACGACCCGGCGGTGGAGACCGTGCTGTCGGTGCATACCGATGGCGAGCGTTCGGTGGTCAAGACCCGCCACCGCCGGCGCGTCGCCGGGCTGCTGATGGAAGACGATTATGAGTACCGGCTCAGCCGCGAACGCGGCCGCTGGTATCTGGACCAGGTCTACTACGTCGACAGCGAAGGCAAGTACCCGGGCCTGTGACGCCGCGGCGCTCAGCGCGCCGAGCCGACCCAGGCCTCGAGTTCGCCGGGCTCGAACGGCCCGATCTTCTGCTTCAGCAGCCGGCCCTGGGCCGAGACCAGGGCGGTGTAGGGCAGCACGCCCTTGGGGTTGCCCAACTGCACGCCGGCGTCGCGCGGGCCGGCCTGGTCCAGCAGGATCGGATAACGCACCGGCACCCGGCGCAGGAACTCGCGCACCGAATCGGCATCGTCCAGGGCGATCCCGACCACCTGGGTGCCCGACGCGCCCTGGCTGGCGGCGTAACGGTCCAGTTCCGGCATCTCCTTGATGCAGGGCCCGCACCAGCTGGCCCAGAGATTGATCAGCACCGGCCGGCCCGGAAACGCCGAGGGCAGGCGCAGCGGTTTGCCGTCCAGGGCGGGCAGTTCGATCACCGGCACCGGCGCGCCGCGCGAGGCCACGACGAGGTCCTGCGGTGGCTTGGGCGCGGTCGAGGCGATCACGCCCTGCAGCACGCGCTGACCGGTCTCGGTGCGCAGCAGCGGGCCGGGGCCGTTGAGCCAGAGCCCGAGCCCGGCGCCGAGCACGCCGGCGATGCCGGCCACCAGCAGCACCTTCGCGGTCGAACCCATCAGCGCGCGCGCCGCACGCGTTCGACGAACTTGGGCGCTTCCTCGAAACCGAACAAACGCAGCTCGCGCCGCTCGGCGCCGCCGGCGTAATACAGGGTGGCCGGCGGGCCGTGGATGCCCAGGCGCTTCATCAGCGCCGCGTCGAGTTCGTCGTTGGCGGTCACGTCGGCCTTGAGCAGGACGAAGCCGGCCAGCGCCTCGTGCACCGAGGGCTCGGTGAAGGTGTACTTCTCCATCTCTTTGCAGGACACGCACCAGTCGGCGTAGAAATCCAGCATCAGCGGCTGGCCCGCGACCTGGGCCGCGGCGATTTCGCGATCGAGGTCGGCTACCGACTTGATGGTGCGGAACGGCAGTTCGCGATGCGCGGCGCCGCCGCCGCGCAGACCGGCCAGCGGCTGCAGCGGATCGCTGCTGCCGGCCAGGGCGCCGACGATCTGCGCGGCGCCGGTCAGGCCCAGCAGCAGCGCCGCCGTCCAGCCCAGCGCGCGCAAGCCGCCGTTGCCGCCGGCGCGGCTGGCGACCAGGCCGATCGCGGCGGCCGAGCCGAACAGCAGAGCGCCCCACAAGGCCAGCACGAACGGGCCGGGCAGGATCCGCGACAGCATCCACACCGCCAGGCCCAGGAACACGAAGCCGAACGCGCGCTGCACGCCGACCATCCATGGCCCGCTGGTCGGCACGCCCTTGCCGGCGGCGACGCCGAAGGCGAGCAGCGGCACGCCCATGCCCAGGGCCAGCAGGAACAAGGCCGCGCCGCCGAACCACTGGTCGCCGCTCTGGCCGATGTAGAGCATCGCCGCCGCCAGCGGCGGCGCCACGCAGGGGCCGACGATCAGCGAGGACAGCGCGCCCATCGCCGCCACGCCCAGCCAGGAGCCGCCGCGCTGGCGGTCGCTGAGGGTGCCCAGGCGATTGCGCAGCGCGGCCGGCATCTGCAGTTCGTAGAGGCCGAAGCTGGACAGCGCCAACAGCACGAACAGCAGCGAGAAGGCGGCGATCACCCACGGCGTCTGGAACAGGATCTGCAGATTGGCGCCGACGCTGGCCGCGATCACGCCGGCGATCGCGAACACCACTGCGTTGGCCAGTACGTACACCAGCGACAGCGAGAATGCGCGGCGCACGCCGATGCCGGGGCCGTGGCCGGCGATCAGGCCCGACAGGATCGGGATCATCGGCAGCACGCAGGGCGTGAACGACAGGCCCACGCCCATCGCCAGGAACACCAGCAGGGTGAACCAGCGGTTGGGGCCGGACAGGGCGGCGGCGAGCAGGCTGTCTTCGGCCTGATCGGGCGCGGCGCCCGCGGAGGCTTGGGCCGCGGCGGTGCCGGCGGCGGTCGAGGCCGGCGCGTCACTCGCCGGCGCTGTTCCGGCCGGCCGCGGCGTGGCATTGGCGTCGACGGCAGTGGCGGCGGTCGCGTCCGCTGCGGGCGTGACGATCTCCGCCACGGCGGTCGCGGCCACCGGCGTGATGGTGCCGCGCGGCAGGTCGATCGACACCTTGCGCGTCATCGGCGGATAGCAGATGCCGTCGGTCTGGCAGCCCATGAAGTTCGCGGTCAGCACGAACCTGGCGGCGTCCTCGCGCGTGCGCAGCAGCGGCAGCGGCACGTCGATCTGATCGAAGAACACCGTGACCTGGCCGAAGTGTTCGTCGCGGTGCGCGCTGCCGCGCGGCCATTGCGGCGCGCCCAGGGCGATGCCGGCCTTGTTCGCGGCGGCGTCGAGCTTGAACGAGGTCTTGTCGCGGTACAGGTAATAACCGCGCGCCGGGGTGAAGCGCAGCAGCAAAGTGTTGCCGTCGCCGGGGATGGCCTCGAAACCGAAGGCCTGTTCGGGCGGCAGCGGCAGCGCGTCGGCGCCGGCGGCGGCGCTGGGCGCGCTGCCGAGCAGGCCGCCGCCCAAGGGCGGCGCGCTGCGATTGCCGGCGTTGCCGAACGCGACCAGCGGCTCGTCCGCGCCCGCATCGGCGGCGGCGCCGGCGGCGCCGGGCAGGTTCAGGCTGAGGCTGCGCGTCTGCGGCGGATAGCAGATGCCGGCGTCGGCGCAGCCCTGGTACTTGATCTGCAGGGTGACGCGGCCGGCGCCGGCGCGGCCGGGCAGGGTCGCGCTCAGGGCCTTGCGGTAGGTCTCGACCTCGCCGAAGAACTCGTCCTTGTGCTTGTCGCCCTTGGGCAGTTGCAGCGCCTGCGCGGCGAACGCGGGGTCGGCCTTGACCGAGATGCGGTGCTTGTAGAGGTAATAGCCGTCGGCGATCTTCCAGCGCAACACGATGCGGTCGGCGGCGGCCGCGTCGGCGTCGAGCACGAAGGCCTGGTCGACCGGCAGCAGGTCGGACTCGTCGATGGCCGAGGCCGGGCCGGCCAGCGCCAGGCCGAGAGCGAGCGCAGCGGCGGCATAGCCGGCGCGCGCGCGCCGGAGCAAAACGTTCGGTTCAGTCATCGTCACGAGTCTGTTCGACCACCCAGTGCAGGTACTGGGGCAGGCCGCCGCAGGCTTCGACCGCGACAGCCTCCGGCAGTTCATAGGGATGCAGCGCGCGCAGCCGCTCGATCAGGGCGTCGAGGCGGTCGGCGCTGGTCTTGATCAGCAATTGCACCTCGTCCGCGCTTTCGACCGCGCCTTTCCAGCGGTAGGTCGAATGCAGGCCGGGCAACCGGCTCACGCAGGCCGCCAGCCGCTCGCCGACCAGCGCCTGCGCGATCGCGTCGGCGCTGGCGTTATCGGGGCAGCTGCTGAAGACCAGGCGGACGGGCGAGGGGGCGGGCATGAGGGGCGCAGTGTAATGCCCGCCCCTGGGCGCGGCGACCGTGGACCTCGCCACGCAGTGTTCCGCTCAACCGCCGGCGGCGCCGGCGAGCAGGCGCTGCCAGTGCGCGGGCCGGCCGATCGCCTCCTCCAGGAAGTCGATGAAGACCTCGACCTTGCGCGGCCGGTACTCGCGGCCCGGGTAGACGGCGTAGATGCCGATCGGGACCAGGCTCCAGTCCGGCAGCACCTCGCACAGGCGGCCGTCGGCGAGTTCCTGGGCGACGGCGAAGGTCGCCGTCTGCAGGATGCCGCCGCCGCTCAGCGCGGCGTCGACCAGGGGCGCGCCGTAGTTCGAGCGCAGGCGGCCGCGCACCGGCACCCGCAGGGTTTCGCGGCCGCGGTGGAATTCCCAGGTCGCGACGTCGCGGAACAGGGTGTAGTGCAGGCAGTCGTGGCCGACCAGTTCGCCGGGCGCGCGCGGCGCGCCGCGGCGGCGCAGGTAGTCGGGCGAGGCGACGAGGATGCGGCGGGTGTCGGCCAGCCGGCGCGCGACCAGGCGCGAGTCGTCGAGCGCACCGATGCGGATCGCCAGGTCGTAGCCCTCGCCGATCAGGTCGACGTAGCGGTCGTCGAACTGCGCGTCCAGGGCGATGCCGGGCCAGCGCTGCAGGAACGCCGGCAGGCGCGGCATCACGTACAGGCGGCCGAAGTTCATCGGCAGCGACACCCGCAGCTCGCCGCGCGGCTCGCCGGCCAGGTCGTGCACGCGCTCGGCCGCCGAGGCGATCTGGGCCAGGGCGGGCGCGATCTGCGCGTAATAGTCGCGGCCGGGTTCGGTCAGGCTGAGGCGGCGGGTCGAACGATTGAGCAGCTTGGCGCCCAGCCGGCTCTCCAGGGCGTGCAGGCGGCGGGTGATCGCGCCCGTGGTCACGCCGAGCTGGCGAGCGGCGGCGGTGAAGCTGCCCTGGGTGAGGATGGCCTCGAAGGCTTCGAGCTCGGAGTACAGGCCGCCCAGCATTATTGATCCTGGCTCAATGATGAGTTGATGGCCTGATCCTATATCCATGCCGGTTTCAACAATAGCCTGGGTCTCCCGATCCGGAGATACCCCATGGATGCCTATCAATTGCAGGGCCACCGCCTGGACAGCCTGCGCCGCGTGGATCTGCCCGAGCGCGCGCCGGGCCCCGGCGAGGTGCGCATCCGCACCGAAGCCGCCTCGATCAACTACCGCGACTACGCCCTGGCCAGCGGCCTCTACCAGCCCGAGCTGGCGCGCCCCTTCGTGCCGCTGTCCGATGGCGTCGGCCGGATCGAGGCCCTGGGCGAGGGCGTGAGCGGCCTGCGGCTGGGCCAGCGCGTGCTCGGCCACTACACCACCGCCTGGCTGGACGGCGGCTTCCGCTCCGAGAACCACGCCAGCAAGCTCGGCGGCCCGCGCGACGGCTGGCTGGCGCGCTCGATCGTGCTGCCGGCCACGGCGGTGCTGCCGGCGCCGGCCTTCCTCAGCGCGGCCCAGGCCGCGACCCTGCCGGTGTCTGGGCTGACCGCCTGGGCGGCCTTGCGCAAGCTCGAACTCGCGCCCGGCGCGCGCCTGCTGGTGCAGGGCAGCGGCAGCGTGTCGCTGATGGCGCTGCAACTGGCGGTGGCCGAAGGCGTGCAGGTGATCGCGACCAGTGCCGACCCGGCCAAGGGCGAGCGCCTGCGCGCGCTGGGCGCGAGCGCGGTGATCGACTACCGCCAACGCCCCGACCTGGCCGCGGCGGTGCGCGAACTCAGCGGCGGCCGTGGCGTCGACGGCATCGTCGACGTGGTCGGCGGCCCCGGCCTGGTCGAGCTGCTGCATGCGGCCGCCGACAACGCGCATATCGCGATCGTCGGCTTCCTCGGCGGCTTCGAGGTCGCCGGCAACCTGATCGCGCCGATCATGTCGCGCCAGCTCAACATCCACGGCGTCAGCGTCGGCAGCGCGCGCGACTTCGCCGACTTCCTGGCCGCGATCGAGCGCCACCGCATCGAGCCGGTGGTCGGCGAGGTGTTCGGCTTCGATGACGCGCCCGCCGCGATCGCCTCGGTCGCGCGGCAGCGCGCGCTGGGCAAGCCGGTGATCGTGTTCGATTGATCCCGGTTGAGGCGCAGCGATAACGAAGCTTGCGTGGGCTGCAAATTCACAGCAGGAAGCATCGTGTAGCGCCGACTCAAGGATCGGACGACGCCCAGACGGTCGAAGGTCTCGCGAGCGCGACGAGCCATCCGTGTAGGAGCGGCGCGAGCCGCGACCGCGTCGTATCCGAAGTGGCGCGGTCGCGACTCGCGTCGCTCCTGCCCAGAGCTGGCAGAGCGATGGGCCCGATGTTTCGCCGAGCTGCCGAACCCTCACTTGTAGGAGCGGCGTAAGCCGCAACCGCGTCGTATCCGAAGCGTCGTGGTCGCGACTCGCGTCGCGCCTACCCCGAAGCCAAGCGCTGCCCGCATCGCCGAACCCGCCCGCCGCCGCGTTATCCTTGCGCCTGGATGTTCGCCGCAGCACAGGATTCCGCATGGCATGGCTTCAGGGACGATGGTGGTTTTCGCTTTGCCTGCTCGCAGGCAGCGCGTCCGCGGCGGAGCGGCCGCAGTGGCTGCCCTTCATGGGCGGCGAGGAAAGCCAGGCGCATGCGATCCATCTGGCGGTGCTGAAGCAGCGCCCGGACGGATTGCTGGAATCGGCCAGCCGCTACCCGCGCACCTCCGCGGCCGGTTGGACCGCCGAGCAGAACGAGCGCGGCTGGTACGAATACCTCGAGCGCCTGGTCGACTGCGAGACCGGGCTGCACGTCGATACCGCGCTGTCCCTGCTCGATAAAGACAGCCGCCCGGTCGCGCGTCGCGAAACCAGCCGCGACGATCAGTTGCAGCAGATCGCGCTGACCCGGTCCGACGTCGCCCAACATCGCTGGCCCGGTCACAGCGAAATCTGGATGGCCTGCGCGGCCGGCCGCGATCCCGCGGTCGGTGCCGACGTGCGTTCGGCGATGATCGAGAACGAAGGCCGCTACGCCTACGACTACCAGGCGATCGGCGATGCGCCGCCGCCCGACGGCGACGGCCTGTTCGCGCGCCTGCGCGCACAGTACGAGGCCGAACTGGCGCGCTACTCGCTGCCCTCGCTGGCGCCCGCGGGCAAGCCGGCGGCGGCGTTCAAGGGCGAACGCTGGGCGACCGTCGGCAACGAAACCCAGCCCTGGGACCTGGCCGGCCTGCGCCATCGCGGCGCCGGCATCGTCGAGGCCTCGCAGCGGGCGGGCTACGACCCGCGCCGCCCGCCCGAAATGCCCGAAGACGCGGACGTGCGCGTCGACTACAGGATCGACTGCCGCAACGGCCTGATCGTGCCGGTGACCAAGGCCTACTACGCGCCCGGCAGCGAACGCTTGCTGCAGCGCGTCTCCACGCCGGTGTTCGACACCCTGAACTCGCTGTCGAGCCAGGCGCAGTGGGGCGGCGACGCCTGGACGCCGTGGCTGGGGCCGCAGCTGCCCGGCCCGGCGGCCATGCTGTGCACCGCCGCGGCCGCGCGCTGCAACGGCGGCGCGCCGCGGGCCCTGGCTTCGGTGTTCGAGATCGATCCGGAATCCCTGCCGCCCGCCACCGGCGCGCCCTTGTTGCTGGCGGCGCGCGCGCGCTGGCTTGCGCATCGCGACGGCTTCGTTCCTTCCTGCCCGATCGGAGCACCTTGATGCGCATTCGCCCCTTGCTGCTGGCCGGCGCACTGTCGCTGGCGGCCTTCGCCGCCGCCGCGCAGGAAACGCCGCTGCAGATATTCACTGTCAAGAACGTACTGACGAACTGGAGCGGCGACGGCCTGCGCGACGCCCAGGGCCGGGTGGTGCTGGTGCCGGCGGGCAAGCTCACCGCGCTGGGCAACGGCGGCTACCTGGCGCAACGCGGTGGCCGGCACTGGCTGTACGACGCGCGCGGCGCACGCATCGCCGGCCCCTACGACGATCTCGATGCGGTCGATCCGGCGCTGGACGCCTTGATCGTCGGCGTCGGTGGCAGTCCGGTGCTGGGCGGCGACGGCGGCCTGATCGACGGCCGCGGCCAGGAGCTGATGGCGCCGGTGTACAAGGATTTCCGTTACCTGCGCGGCACCCAGCTGTTCTCGTTCGAGCAGGCGCGGCGCTGGGGCCTGGCCGACGCGCGCGGCCGGATCGTGGTCAAGCCGACCCTGGACGGCGTCAGCGACGCGCCGGGGGCGGTGCTGGTCAACGATGCCGGCCAACAGGGCCTGATCGACCGCAGCGGCCGCTACGTGGTGCCGCTGGGCGAACACACCGTGTCGTCGCTCAACGACGGCAGCGGCGAGGCTTCGGGCTATTTCGCCGTGTGCGATAGCACCGGCACGACCTGCCGCGGCGTCGACGCCGCCGGCCGGCCGATCTTCGGCGGCCGCAGTTTCTCCGCCGCGATCTTCTATCGCGACCTGTCGCGCTGGGTGATCACCGCGGCGCCCGATCAGGAAGCGACGACGGTCGCGGCCGACGCGCCGGTCGCGGTCGGCATCGCGATCACGCCGCGCCGGTTCCTCACCGACGAGCAGGGCCGCACCCTGGCGACCTTCGACTGCGAATACCTGTCCCGCATCGGCGGCCTGTTCCGCGCCGCGCGCGCGACCGGCGAAGCGGGCGACTGCGCCTGGGGCCTGGTCGATCGCGACGGCCAATGGCGCGCGCCGGCGCGCTACGACTGGATCGAGCCGGTCGCCAACGCCTGGGGCGTCAAGGCCGACACGCCGGCGGCCAAGGCCGACGAGTATGCGGTCGCCCTGGAGGGCGAGGACCGCGAGCGCCGCTACGGCGTGCTCGCCGCCGACGGCAGCGAAATCCTGCCGCCGCGTTACGCGCAGATCTACAACCGTTATCCGGAGCTGGGCCTGTACCTGGTGCGGCAGGGCGACAAGATCGGCCTGGTCGATCGCCAGGGCCGTTGGCGCGTGGAGCCCAGCTACAGCGAGGTCGCGCCGAACTCCAGCCTGCCGCTGCCGTATCTGATGTTGAGCCTGCGCGACGACGACGGCGACGGCCCGCAACGCGAGCGCTACGCGATCATCGACCTGCGCAGCGGCCAGCCGATGTTCGCCGGCGACTACGAGTACCTGAGCGTCGAATACGACTTCCGCTGGGAAAAGCTCGGCCTGCCCTGGGAAGAGTTCGGCGTGGTGGTGGCCGAGCGCGGCGGCAAGTACGGCGTGCTCGACCTGCAGGGGCGCGTGGTCCTGCCCTTCGACTACGACAACCTGCAAGGCCTGGACACCTGGGGCCGACTGCAGCCGATGCGCAAGGAGCGCGAGCTGCCCGTGGTCTCCGGCCTGGGGCCGCAGCGCAGCGCGCGTCTGCAGGAAGCGCTGTCGCGCCAGCTGCGCGCCGAGCCGGCGCCGCACGCCAGCGAGGCGGCGCCGTACGCTGGCCGTTACGTGCCCGCCGACTACCGCACGGCCGAGCAGGTGCGCGCGGCGGTCGCGTCGGGCCGCTTGTCGCGCGCGTTCGCGCCGATGCTGTTGCTGGACCAGGACGCGGCGATCATCGACCTGGGCATGATCGTCGACAAGAAGCGCCCGGACCTGGAGTTCCTCGAGTACTACTGCCCGCGCGACGACGGCTTCGACCTGCTGTTGCCGCTGTCGGCCCTGGCCGAGGAGGCCTGTCCGGATCCGGACGCGCCGAAGCTGGAGTTCCGTGCGAGTGCGGGTTCGGACGATGCCTGGGATTGCGGCAATTGCGCGGCGAAGGGCTTGCCGACACGCTGGGTGCGCACCGATCCGGCGGCGGACGCGACGATGCCCTGAGCGGCCGGCGCCCGCTCGCGGCGGCGCGGAATCGAGCCGTGCATGCCGCGTCGAACCCAGCTATCGCGCGAGAGCGACCGGCTCGCCTTGTAGGAGCGGCGCAAGCCGCGACCACGCAGCGGCCGAAGTGTCGCGGTCGCGGACTCAAGCCGCTCCTACCCCGAAGCCGACGCAGCGGTGGGTGTGCGCATAGTGGAACGGGTCACTTGCCTGATCAGCTAGTCGACCCCTCCGTGTGGGAGCGGCGTAAGCCGCGATCGCGCCACTCCGGATAGGACGCAGATCGCGGCTTACGCCGCTCCCACAGGAAGCCGGCCGCTGCGCCGGACCGCCGCCACCGGAATCGGGCGGCGACGGTGGAGGCGACATCCACACAAACGAACGCCCGCATTGCGCGGGCGTTCGTCGTACCGACGGCGATATCGCCGATTACGGAATCAGCTGGCAGCTCGGCGGCTTGCTGGACGTGAACAGCGAGGCGCTGGCCCACTCCGGATGATCGATGAAGGGATTGCGGTTGCCCTGGAAGCTGAAGATCACTTCGTTGCGGGCCTGCTCGGCGGCGTCCGGCGGATCCTGGGTGTGCCAGGCCAGCAGCGTGCTCAGCAGGCCCATGTAGGCCGGCGAGGACGAGGTGATCACGATCTTGCTGCGGTCGTCGGTGAGCTCCAGGTCCGGCTCGCCCTGGCCGGTGACCGGATGGGTGCCGCCTTCGTAGCGGATCGCCATGTACAGCACCGCGCGCGCCATGTTGCCCTTCATGTGGCCCCAGACCTGGAACGAGCCGGCGTTGCCGTCGGGCGTCTTGACCCAGTTGGAATTGCCCGGGTACACGCCGCTACCGCCGCCGTAGCCGGCGTTGGCCTCGGTGATGCGCTCGCCGCAGCCGCTGGCCAGGCTGCAGTCCGCGTAGGGCTTGTTGCCGCGGTCGGCGTTCCAGGTCGCGTCGGTCAGGTACAGCATGTGGGTGTCGGTGTAGGGCGCGTAGGGCAGGCCGAGGTTGCCGGTGGTGCTGCCGAAGCCCAGCGAGTTCGGCCAGGTGTGCTCGCGGTTGTACTTCAGGCCGCTGCCGCTGCCCGCGCGGTCGGTGACCTTGAGGTAGCTGCGGTTGCGATAGGCGTCGAGGATGCGGCCGGAGTTGTTCGGGTCCTCGTCGGCGATCTCCAGGATGCTCCAGGTGTTGGTGGTGCCGCCGCTGTACGGATACACCGTGTGGCCCTTGATGGTCTCGTGCAGCGAGCAGCGCAGCTGGCTGGCGCTGCTGGTGTTGACGTGGGCGTAGTAACCGCCGCCGCCCCCGCCGCTGGCGACCGTGAAATTGACCACGGTGTTGGCGGACGGATGCGCGCCGCCGCTGTCGCTGACCTGGGAGGCGACCACGGTGTAGGTGCAGCTCTCGCCGGCGAACAGGGCGGTGCCGGTGGAGGCGGTGAAGCTGCTGCCGCTGGACGGATAGGTCAGGGCGACCGCGCCGGACTGCGCGCACTGCAGGGTCAGCGCGCCGCTGGCCAGGGTCACCGCTTCGCTGAAGCTCACCGCCAGATCGCCGGCGGCCGGGAAACTGTTGCTGCCGTTGGCCGGCGTGGTCGAGGTCACGCTCGGCGCCGGGTTCGGCGTCGAGAAGGTCTGGCCGGCATTGCAGGCGCCGAAGCTCTGCGTGGCCGAGGCCTGCCAGCTGAAGTTGGCGTAGCTGCTGCCGCTGCCGGACAGGCGCAGCGAGGTGCCGGCCGGCGTCGAACCGCTTTCCGAGACCGGCAGGTTGGTGCTGGTCATGCCGGCGGCCGGGCCGCTGGAGGCGGTGATCGCGCCTTCGTAGCTCAGGAACTGGACCACGTTGCCGCTGCCGTCGACCAGCGCGAAGCCGTCGTTGCTGCCGTTCTGGATGCCGTTGGTGGGATAGCTCAGCACGCCGATGCGCACGCTGCCGCCGCAGGACACCAGGCTGCCGGCGGGCAGCAGATCGTTGTCGTAGCTGGTGGCGGCCGACGGGGTCGAGCCGTTGTAGAGATAGATGCGGTAGTTGCTGAGGGTTTCGCCGGCGGTGGCGACCACCTCGATCTTCTCGCCGACGTCGCCGCTGGAAGTGGCGTCGTCGTAATGGAATTCGTTGATGAAGACGGCGGCCGGCGCGGCGGTGGGCAGCGCGGCGGCCATCAGCAGGCTCAGGCAGGACAGGCTCAGACAGGAACGGCGTAAGGACAACGACATCGGGCGACTCCCTTTCCCCAGGTAGTCGCCCGAGTCTAGTCGGCCTTTGTGACATCGTCTGCCGCAGCGCAGCAGGCGGCGCGGCTCACAACACCACGCGCGCGCCCTTGGTGAGGGTGGCGCGCGGTCGCCCGGTGCGCAGCTCGGCCAGCTGTTCGGCGATTTCCACCAGCGGGGCCTTGGACTTGGTCGGGGTGTCGCGGAAGGCGACGATCAGGCGCAGCTCCAGCGGGTCGTCGACCAGCAGCGCCTCGGCCGCGGCCACCGAATCCATTTCGGTGTCGGCCGACAGGTTCATCTTGCCGCGCCCGGTCGCCAGCCATTCGAACTGCACGCCGGTGATCAGCGCGACCTCGCGCAAATGCGAGACGCTGGGGAACTTGCCCTGCGCGCTTTCCCAGTGTCCGACCGCGCTACGCTGCACGCCGACGGCCGAACCCAGGGCCGCTTGCGACATGCCGGCGTGGCGCCGGGCCAGGCGAATCCGTTGTTTGAGGGGTCATCCTTGAGCTCCTTGATTAGGGTTTTTGCCTACAAAATAGCCATTTGCTACCAAAAGTCACTAGGCGACCAATAGAGAGAGGACCTTGTGTGCTTTCGGTAGCAATATGAGCCTGATAGGCGGTTACAAGTCAATGGTGGCGGCATTCGTCCTTTCAGGATGCCACCAGGAGTCGGCAGATTTTGCGACCGGGCACCTAGAAAATGTGACTGAGAGTGAACACCATCCACTCACGCCAACAAGGATGTCGGCAAACGACACGAGGTCGGTTCGGGGGAAGGGGCGCAGGACGCGCCATGCTGAGGACGGCCATCTCCGCACCAAAGAGCGCGTTCCACGGGACGCGCTCTTTCTTTTGGGCGATGCGAATGCACCGCGGCACGATTCGCATCGCGTTCCGGCGGCGAGCCGGGCGTAGCTTGCGCAGGCATCGTCTCGCGCTGGAGCTATCGCGCGGGCTTCGGATGTTCCTGCAGGAGCGACGCGAGTCGCGACCGCGCCGCTTCGGCTACCACGCAATCGCGGCTCACGCCGCTCCCACAGGGAGAGCGGTCGTCGTGCGCGCGACGCGGTCGTTCCGTCCGCGCGTCGCCTCATTCTTGCGCCCAGGCTTCGCGGTGCCCCTGCAGGAGCGACGCGAGTCGCGACCGCGCCGCTTCGGCTACCGCGCAATCGCGGCTTACGCCGCTCCCACAGGGAGAGCGGTCGCCGTGCGCGCGACGCGGTCGTTCCGTCCGCGCGTCGCCTCATTCTTGCGCCCAGGCTTCGGATGTTCCTGCAGGAGCGACGCGAGTCGCGACCGCGTAGCTCCGGCTACGACGTGGTCGCGGCTCGCGCCGCTCCTACACGGATGGGCCGTCATGTCCGCGCGCACGGCGGGATCGTGCTTGCCATAGGGCGGGCGGCGCGTCCGGCTGTCGACTCGTCATGGCCTGGTCGCCCCCAGGCCCCCCGCCTTGCACCACGCCGCGGCGACCCCATCCGGTCTTCCGGACCGCGGCCTTCCCTGCTCTCCCGGGCCTGGCCGCGACCGTCCGGCGGCCAAGTCGCCCCCGGCGCTTGAAAAGCCCCGCCGCCGCCCCATCTCCTGGCTATCCCGGTTCGCCGGGCGTTTTTTGCCCCCGGCATTGGCACTCCGCCGGGGCGACTGCTAAAATTCACGTTCTTTCTCCACCCATTCAGTCACTTACAGAGGTCGCCATGAATCTCAAGCCGCTTTACGACCGCGTTGTGGTCAAGCCGATCGAAGCCGACGAAGTCTCCGCCGGCGGCATCATCATCCCCGACGCCGCCAAGGAAAAATCGACCAAGGGCGAAGTCGTCGCCGTCGGCGAAGGCAAGGCCCTGGACAACGGCAGCCTGCGCGCGCCGAAGCTCAAGGTCGGCGACAAGGTCATCTACGGCCAGTACTCGGGCAGCTCCTACAAGCAGGACGGCATCGAATACAAGATCCTCAAGGAAGACGACGTCCTCGCGATCGTCGGCTAAGCGAGCCGGGAATCGGGAATGGGGAATCGGGAGTCGTCAAAGCGCTTGCGCTGACGTTCCCGCCCGTACCGATTCCGCCGCTTCTGCTTTTCCTATTCCCGATTCCCCATTCCCGATTCCCGGAGTTTCACCATGGCTGCTAAAGAAATTCGTTTCGGTGAGGACGCTCGCGCCAAGATGGTGCGCGGCGTCAACGTGCTCGCCAATGCCGTAAAGGCCACCCTCGGCCCGAAGGGCCGTAACGTCGTGCTCGAGAAGAGCTTCGGCGCGCCGACGATCACCAAGGACGGCGTGTCCGTCGCCAAGGAGATCGAGCTGGCCGACAAGTTCGAGAACATGGGCGCGCAGATGGTCAAGGAAGTCGCTTCCAAGACCTCCGACAACGCCGGCGACGGCACCACCACCGCGACCGTGCTGGCCCAGGCGCTGATCCGCGAGGGCATGAAGGCGGTCGCCGCCGGCATGAACCCGATGGACCTCAAGCGCGGCATCGACAAGGCCGTTGTCGGCGCCGTCGAAGAGCTGAAGAAGATCTCCAAGCCGTCCTCGACCAGCAAGGAAATCGCCCAGGTCGGCGCGATCTCGGCCAACTCCGACGCCGACATCGGCGATCTGATCGCCCAGGCGATGGACAAGGTCGGCAAGGAAGGCGTGATCACCGTCGAAGACGGTTCGGGCCTGGAGAACGAGCTGGACGTGGTCGAGGGCATGCAGTTCGACCGCGGCTACCTGTCGCCGTATTTCATCAACAACCAGCAGTCGATGTCGGCCGAGCTGGACGACCCGTTCGTGCTGCTGTACGACAAGAAGATCTCCAACGTGCGCGACCTGCTGCCGGTGCTGGAAGGCGTCGCCAAGGCCGGTAAGCCGCTGCTGATCGTCGCCGAGGAAGTCGAAGGCGAAGCGCTGGCGACCCTGGTGGTCAACACCATCCGCGGCATCGTCAAGGTCTGCGCCGTCAAGGCGCCGGGCTTCGGCGACCGTCGCAAGGCGATGCTGGAAGACATGGCCGTGCTGACCGGCGGCACCGTGATCTCCGAGGAAGTCGGCCTGCAGCTCGAGAAGGCCACGATCAAGGATCTGGGCCGCGCCAAGAAGGTGCAGGTCTCCAAGGAGAACACCACCATCATCGACGGCGCCGGCGACGGCGATTCGATCCAGGCCCGCATCAAGCAGATCAAGGCCCAGATCGAAGAGACCTCGTCGGACTACGACCGCGAGAAGCTGCAGGAGCGCGTGGCCAAGCTGGCCGGCGGCGTTGCGGTGATCAAGGTCGGCGCTTCGACCGAGATCGAGATGAAGGAAAAGAAGGCACGCGTGGAAGACGCGCTGCACGCCACCCGCGCTGCCGTGGAAGAGGGCATCGTCCCGGGCGGCGGCGTCGCGCTGCTGCGCGCCAAGGCCGCGATCGCCGGCCTGAAGGGCGCCAACGAAGACCAGAACCACGGCATCCAGATCGCCCTGCGCGCGATGGAAGCCCCGCTGCGCGAGATCGTCACCAACGCCGGCGAAGAGCCCTCCGTCATCCTCAACAAGGTGCAGGAAGGTTCGGGCGCGTTCGGTTACAACGCCGCCAACGGCGAGTACGGCGACATGCTCGAGTTCGGCATCCTGGACCCGACCAAGGTCACCCGCACCGCGCTGCAGAACGCGGCTTCGATCGCCGGCCTGATGATCACGACCGAAGCGATGGTCGCCGAGCTGCCGAAGAAGGACGAGCCGGCGATGCCGGGCGGCGGCGGCATGGGCGGCATGGGCGGCATGGATTTCTGATCCGGCTCCAACCGCGTCATCCGGAAAGGCCCGCCTCGTGCGGGCCTTTCTTTTGGGCGCGATACGCTTACCGCCGGGCGCGCAACAGCGGACAATGGCGGCCTGATCCAGCAACGGAGGCGGGATGCGATCCAGCCGGCGGTACTTGCAAACGATGGTGCTGACCCTGGCCTGGCTGCTGCTCAGCGGCTGCGCGGTGGTCTCGGTCAAGCAGCACCAGGCCGACGACGTCGCGATCGCGCGTCGCGCCGACGTGCTCAGCAGCGGCAAGCTCAGCGCCGACACCGCCACCACGCTGGCCGCGGTCGGGCTGGACCATGGCGCCTGCACGCGCGAGCCCGATCCCTGCATCGTCCAGATGCGCGG
Organism: Lysobacter sp. CCNWLW3; assembly: GCF_036697405.1. NCBI lineage: Bacteria > Pseudomonadati > Pseudomonadota > Gammaproteobacteria > Lysobacterales > Lysobacteraceae > Lysobacter > Lysobacter sp. CCNWLW3. The sequence goes on along the minus strand of NZ_JBAHWA010000021.1, from coordinate 30,458 downwards.
CGCCGCGCCGGTCGAGGCCTGGCTGGCCGCGTCGGCGGAGCTGCAGCTGGCGCGCCTGCAGGCGGACAAGGAGGCGCAGCCGGCCGCCTCGCCGCTGCGCACGCGCCTGGCCACCGAGGCCGCGCGGCTGTCCTACGCCTACCTGTTCTTGACCCCGCGCACGCCCGAGCAGCGCGTGTTCGAGTCGCGCCAGCAACGCGTGCTGGCGATCTACAACCGCGCGGTCGAACTGCTGGCCCAGGCCACCTTCGAAAGCAGCCGCGCCCAGGGCGGCGTCGGCAGCTCGCCGGTGCGGGTCGGCGAGTTCGAGACCACGGTCGCGCTGCACGGCTTCGAGGCCAGTCAGCTCAACCAGCAGCCCGACGAATTGCTGGCCTCCGACACCCTGGGCTTCGACAACCTGCGCGCGGTCTACCGGCGCGATGGTTTCGGCACCAGCCTGGTGGCGGTGTTTCCGCGGCCGCAGCGCGATCCCGAGCAGGCCCAGGTCGCCTACCGCGACACCCGCTACCTGCCGGTCACGGTGACCGTGCGCTTCCCGGGCGAGGACCTGGACGCGGTGCTGGCCAGCCGCGAGCTGCGCCTGGACGCCTACAACCCCTACCGGATCGACAGCGAGACCATCGCCGGCCGCACCGTGCCGCTGGCGGCGAATTTCTCGGCCGCCTACGGCGTGTGGCTGGCGCGTTCGGAGCTGGCCAAGCTGAGCCTGGAGAGCCTGCTCAAGCCGCGCCAGAGCGCCTCGTTCCGGCCGCGCGTCTACCTCAACCAGCCCTACGATCCGAACAAGCGCGTGATCATCCTGGTGCATGGCCTGGCCAGCAGCCCGGAGGCCTGGGTCAACCTGGCCAACGAATTGCTGGGCGACGACGACCTGCGCGATCGCTACCAGGTCTGGCAGGTGTTCTATCCGACCAACCTGGGCCTGCTGGCGAGCCGGCAGTCGATCGACGCCGCGCTGCAGGAAACCTTCCGCCACTACGACCCCGAGGGCGACGCCGCCGCCAGTCGCGACGCGGTCCTGGTCGGGCACAGCATGGGCGGGGTGATCGCGCGCCTGCTGGTCAGCGACAGCGGCGAGCGCGTGCTGGACGCGACCACCGCCAGCTTCGCGCCCGCGCAGGCCAAGCGCCTGCGCGAAGAGCCGCTGGTGCGCGGGCTGACCGTGTTCGCGCCGATGCCGCAGGTCGGGCGCGTGGTGTTCCTGGCCTCGCCGCATCGCGGCGCGGGCGTCGCCGACGGCTGGGCCCTGCGCATGGTGCGCAAGCTGATCGGGCTGCCGTTCGAGGTGCTGCGCGAGACCGCCGAGCTGGCGCGGCGCGCCAACGTCGACGAGCAGGCGATGCAGCGGATCGGTTTCCACAAGGGCCGGCCGCCGACCGGGCCGGACGATCTGAGCCCGACCTCGTGGTTCATGAAGGTGACCCAGAGCGTGGCGATCGAGCCGGGCCTGCCCTTCCACACCATCGTCGGTCGCAAGGATCCGGCCGTGCCGATGGCGCAGTCCAGCGACGGCTACGTGCCCTACGCCAGCGCGCATCTGGACGGCGCGGTCTCTGAAGTGGCGATCACCTCCGGCCACAGCGTGCAGGAGACCCCGCAGGCGATCATCGAGCTGCGCCGGATCCTGCGCGAGGACGAGCGCGCGCACGACGGACGCAGCCCTTAGGCGCGCAGGCATGGCCGCCGAATTCCTGGTGCGTTTCGTCGACGGCGACTGGTACCGCCGCCATCGCCAATGCGTCGAGGCGCGGATCGCGCAGCTGCCGAGTTTCCGCCGTCGCCAGGGCGGCGCGTTCTGGCTCAAGGGGCCGGAGGGCGCCGACGACGCCAAGGCCTGGCCCTACGACGTGCGCCTGTTCGTCGATGCTCCGCAGCATCTGTTTCTGGAAATCGGCGCGCGCCCCGCGAGCGTGCAAGCCGATCTGATCGCGCTGCTGGCCTGGATCCGTGGCCGGACCGCCATCGTCTGCGAGGACGAGGACGGGGAGCCCGTCGGCTGGTAGCGCATCGCGGGCCTGCGCGCCCGCCGCCTGCGCATACGAAAACCCCGCCATGCCGGCGGGGTTTTCGTTCGAACGCTGCTGCGCCCGCCTCAATGGTGGCTGTCGCCGACCCCGCCGCCCTTGCCGTCGGGCACCAGCACGCGCACGTTCTGCATCATGCCCTGGTCCTCGTGCTCGAGGATGTGGCAGTGCAGGACGTACTCGCCGATGTAGCGCTGGTAGCGGCTGCGCACGTACACCCGGTAGCCCTTCTTGACGAACAGGGTGTCCTTCCACACGCCCTTGGTGTTGGCGTACTGCGGGTCGTTCTTCTCGCCGCTGACGCTGACGTCCTGGCCCTGCGGGTCGAGGATGCGCGAGACCTGGAACGGATTGACGTGGATGTGGAACGGGTGGCCGCCCAGGTCCGAACGCAGCTCCCATTCCTCGACGTCGCCCAGCACCAGATCGCGCGACTTGTTCGGGTCGTAGGGGTGGCCGTCGACCATGTACACGTTCGGGGTCACGCTGCCGTCGATGTTGAACACCAGGCTCTGCTTGCCGCTGAGTTCGCCGTCGGCGATGTCCGGGTGCGGCACGAACGCGTCCAGGCGCAGGCCGTCGCGCAGCGCGGCGACTATGCCGGCGCGCTGATCGGCCGGCATCTGGGTTTCGGCGGCCGCGACCAGGCGATCGGTCAGGTAGGGCAGCAACTGCGCGATCGGCGCGCCGCTGCCCGCGGCCACGTCGGCCACGCCCAGCAGCTGGCGGTCCTCGGCGGCGTTGAGGATGCTGGCGGAGGCCGGTGCGGCGGCGTCGATCACGCAGTACTGGCCGGCCTTGGGAAACACCACCAAGGCATCGCTGCGGTAGCCCGGTTGCAGCACGTTCTCGGCCTTCTCGATCGCGCGCGCGTGGCTGAGGCCGTCGGCCGCCACTTCGAACTGCGTGACCACCGGGCCGGTGCAGTTGCGCGCCACCCAGTTGTCGAGCGCGGTGCCGGACAGGCCTTCCATGCTGGTGGGGTTGGCGCGCAGTTCGCGCAGCTGCAGGTTGATGGTGTCGCGCACGCCCGCGTGCAGCAGGCGCCAGCGTTCGATGCGGCCGGCGACCAGGCCGGTGAAGGTCGGCAGCACGTCGCCGTTGATGCTGGTGTGGCGGCCGGACTGGACCCAGGTGTCGATCTTGGCGCCGGGTGCGAAACCGAACTGGTCGTAGCCCTCGATGTCGCCGACGTCGCCCGGATCGCAGATCCAGGCCACGGTCTCGCCGGCGGCGTTCTTCTGGACCTTGATCTTGCCGGTGGCCTTGTCGCGGCAGGCGTAGGCGACCTGCTGGAATAGCAGCAGGCGCTCGGGCAGGGCGCTGCCGTCGGGATCGCGCAGCAGGGTGTCGAGGTCGCCGGTGCGGCCGGCTGCGGGCAGGCGATTGCCGCGCACCAGCAGGGCGCCTGCCATGCCGCTGGACACCTGCAGCGCCGTCGAGCCGTGCAGGTGCGGGTGGTACCAGTAGGTGCCGGCCGGATGGTCGGCGGGCAGGTTGTACTCGTACTCGAACTTCACCCCGGGGCGCAGCGTCAGCAGCACGTTGTCGCTGTTGCCGGTGGGGCTGACCCACAGCCCATGCGAGTGCAGGTTGGTCGAATTGAAGCAGTGCGGGATGTTGATGTTCTGGTGCGCGCAGTCCGTCTGCGCGGGCAGGTCGTTGTGCAAGCGGATGCGCACGGTCTCGCCGGGCGAGGTCACGATGGTCGGGGCCACGAACGGCACGTCCGGGTTGGTGCCCGGGCTGTGGTAGGAGCGCAGGTTGACCTCGTCGTAGCGTTGGCTTTCCGGATTCCAGATCTTCGAGCGGGTGTAGGCGATGCGCAGGTCCAGCGTGGCCTCGTGCGTGTCCAGCGGCCGCGCGCCGGCCGGGGTCAGGCTCAGCAGGGGCTTGCTGTCGTCGGCCGAGCGCTGCATGCGCGCCAGTACCGGCTGGTCGAGGTCGCGCGGTTCGGCGTCTTGCGCCATCAGCGGCAGGGCGAGCAGGCAGAGCAAGGGGAGGGCTGCGGCGGCGAGCGGGCGAGATGCCGGCGCGCGATAAAGACCCGGAGTCGAGTCCAGGGAGGTGCGTTCCATGCTTATTGCTCCTGATGGCGGAGTGGGATGTGCCATCCGAGCATATAGCCGGCTGTGAACGCGCGCACCGGCGGGGGTGACGGCACGTTTGCGTGCGCAAGCGTGTTGCGGCGCCGCAATCGATGCCGCGGCGCAGGTCCGGAATCGCAGGTTCGCCGAGCACTTACGCGCGGGCGCATCGCGCGCGGGCGAGGTCGGGCGAGCGGAAACCGACAGGGAACGCGCGTGCGCGCGTCCCCGCCGCGCCGACCGCCGATGCCGTGGCACCGACGGACGGTCGCCACCGTCTTACATCGACGGCGCCTGGCGCTGCTCCTTCGGCGGCGCCGGTTGGGCCGGGGTCTGGCCCTGGTTGAGCGCATCGAGTTGGCGGAAGGATTCCTCCGCCGACGGCGCCTTGTCGGTCGGCACGCCGACGCGCACATGGGCCGGATCGGTGAGCCCGCCCTGGACCAGGAACGCGGTCTTGCCGACTTCCTTGGTCACCGGGTCGACGCTGAGGGCGACGTGGTCGGGGCTGGTGATGCCGTTGCGCTTGCCTTCCACGGTCATGCCGGCGGCGATGCGGTCGAGTTCGCCCTCGGACATGCTGCGGCCGTGGCGCGCGAACTCGCCCTCGACCTTTTCGCGGATGCCCGAGAACAGCTTGTGGTCGGCATGCTCGCTGCTGCGCGGATCGACCCGGATATGCGAGTGCGTGTCCTGCAACAGCGCTTCCAGCGGCGAGTTGATCGGCACCGCGGTGTGGGTGGTCTTGGTGTGATCGAAATTGCCGGCCTTGGGCGTGCTGGTGCTGATGTCGACATACGGCTGGCGGCCGGCCGAGTTGGCGCCCAGGTCGATGCCGTTCTGCTCCATCAGGCTTTCGTTGAGCTTGAGCTGGGTCATGTTCAGATGCACCGCCGGCTTGCTGCCGTCGGCGGTCTTGCCGTGCGCGTGCTCGAGTTGGCTGATGAAGCTGACGTAGCTGGCGCCGTAGTAGTTGGCGTAGTCGGAATTGCCGTTGTGGCCCAGTCGCGCCTGCGATCCGGGCATGTCGAAGTAGTACTTGCCCATCGCCTTGATGTTGTCGGCGCTCTGGGCCATCGACAGGTCGGCGCCGACGGTCAGGTCGGGCTTCATCGCATAGGTGAAGTTGGGCGCGGTGCCGCTGCGGTTGATGAAATCGCCGGCGCGGCCGGGCGACTTCAGATAGACGTCCTCGAGCGTGGCCGTGGGCTTGGTCTGGCGCACGTTGCCGACCAGCGCGTTCCAGCCGGCGATGTGGGCCTTGGCCTCGTCGTCGCGGTTGGTCTGGATCATCCTGCCGACGATGCCGGTGTAGTCGTGCACCGCGGCCGGGCTCTTGGCCATCGCGGTGGCGTCGGTGGCGAAGGTCGCCAGCGCGGTGGTGCGATCGGTGCGGAAGAAACCGTGCTGCACTTCGTGGCCGAGCACGAAGGTCATGTTGCCGGCGTCGTAGCTGCCTCCGGGCGCCTTCTCCAGGCCCTTGATCGGCAGCAGCATGGTCTGGTCGCCGCTGCGGTAGGCGCCGCCCGCGTGCGGATCGGTGAGCGCGCCGAAGGACTTGAGGTGGCCGTCCTTGACGGCGTCGTTGAGCTGCGAGGTCAGGGCGGGCGAACCGTCGATGGTCGCCTTGAGGTTGGTCACCGCCTCGGCGCTGACGCCGGTCTGCTTGCCGAAGTCGTCGATGAGCTTCTGCAGTTCCGTGCTGATGGGCATGTCGGGACTCCTTCCCTTATTCGACCGTGATCATCTTCACGCAGTGGTGGGTGGCCTTCTCGGGGCTCGCATCGGACTCGCCTTCGACGTAGACCTGCAGCGACAGCGACGGACGCTGGAAGCGCCAATGGTCGACCCGACCGTGTTCGCCGTAGCTCACGCTGTCCTGGAAACCCATGCCCTTGAGCGCTTCGGCGTACTGCTTGAAGTCGACTCCGCAGATCGCGCTCATCGGCGCGTTGCCGTCGCCGGTGCGCGAGAAGTCGAAGATCAGCTTGTTCTTGTCTTCGCCGGCCGGCTTGGTCACGTACAGGTTGTAGGACCAGTCGGGCGTGAGCTGGGCGCCGGTGCCGAACGAGTCGGGGCGGCCCGCCGCGCGCTGGATGGCCAGGCCGGTCTGCTGTTCGATGTATTCGGGGGTGAGCTGATCGCTGGACTTGAGTCCCTCGATCAGCTTCAGCACGCGCCGGCTGACTTCGTCGCCGGTCAGCTGGGGATTGGCGGTGGTGCTCATGGGTTCCTCCTTGAGGGTGGTCTTGTCGGTCGGCTCGCCCTGCGACACATGCGCGCAGGCGGCCAGGGCGAGGCTGCCCAAAGGCAGCGCACACCAGGTGCGTAGGGAAGCGAAGAGGGATCTGCTGCGGGGCGGCGGCATGGCGTCTGCTTCCTCCTTGGACGCTAGGGGCTTCCCAGTTATAGAACATGCGTTGACCCCTAACAACGACAGAACCGTGTCGTCCAGGACAGCGAAAACCGTCTCTGGCCTGAAGCCGATCCGGCCTGCGTTGCCTGTCCAGGACCCGCCGAGGAAGCGCCCATGGCCCGCACGCCCCTGTACTCCTTATTGCGTCGCGCGGCCCGGATCGCGCGCGCGTCCCTGCATACGCCGCAGCCGGTGGACGAGCTGCAGCAGTTCGCTCAGGAACGCCGCACCGACCTGCGCCGCCGCCGCCTGTTGCAGGGCGCCGGCGCCGGCCTGGTGCTGGCGGGTTGCGCGCAGGCGCCGCCGCGCGCGTTGACCGCGCCGGGCGAGGAAGTGGTGGTGATCGGCGCCGGCATCGCCGGCCTCACCGCGGCCTGGCGGCTGCGCCAGGCCGGCGTGCGGGTGCGGGTGTTCGAGGCGCAGGGCCGGGTCGGTGGGCGCATGCACAGCCTGCGCGATCATTTTCCGGACGGCCAGGTGATCGAGCTCGGCGGCGAGCTGATCGACAGCAACCACACGCGCATCCGCGCCCTGGCCGGCGAGCTCGGCCTGAGCCTGGACGACCTGCTCGACGGCGACAGCGGCGCCGACCGCTGGTACTTCGACGGCCGCCGCATCGGCGAGCGCGAACTGGTCGAGGCCTTCGTGCCGGTCGCGGCCCTGATCGAGCGCGAGCTCGCGCGCCTGGGCGAAGGCGACATCACCTACCGCGACGCCCAGGGCGCGCAGGCGCTGGACGCGCTGTCGATCGCGCAATGGCTGGACGCCCACCAGGTCGGCGGCTGGCTGCGCAAGCTGATCGACGTGGCCTACACCACCGAGATGGGCCTGGAGATCGAACAGCAGTCGGCGCTGAACCTGCTGACCTTCATCGGCACCGGCGACGACGCCTTCTCGGTGTTCGGCGAAAGCGACGAGCGCTACCACGTGCGCGGCGGCAACGACCTGATCGTGCGCGGGCTGGGCGCCAAACTCGAGGACGCGGTCGAGACCGGGCAGGTGCTGGAGTCGGTGCGTGCCGAAAGCCGCGGCGGCTACACGCTGTCCTTGCGCAGCGGCGCCGGTTCGCGCCGGGTGTTCGCCAGGCAGGTGGTGCTGGCGCTGCCGTTCACCTTGCTGCGCCAGGTCGCGATCCAGGCCGAGCTGCCGCCGGTCAAACGCCGCGCGATCGACACCCTGGCCTACGGCAGCAACGCCAAGCTGATGATCGGCTACGACCGCCGGGTCTGGCGCGAGCACGGCGCCAACGGCGCCTCGATGAGCGATCTGAGCTATCAGACCAGCTGGGAGACCTCGCGCAAGCAGGCCGGCGCGGGCGGCGTGCTGACCAACTTCACCGGCGGCCGGCACGGCATCGAGCTCGGCCAGGGCAGCGCGCGCGCCCAGGCCGACGCCGCGACCGCGGCGCTGGAACGGGTGTTCCCGGGGCTGAGCCAGGCCCGCGCCGGCGCGCGCGAAGTGCGCTTCCATTGGCCCAGCCATCCCTGGGCCCTGGGCAGCTACGCCTGCCTGCGTCCGGGCGACTGGACCGGGCTGCGCGGGGCGATGGGCGAATCGGTCGGCGGCCTGCATTTCGCCGGCGAACACTGCGCGCTGGACACCCAGGGCTTCATGGAAGGCGGCTGCGAATCGGGCGAAACCGCGGCGCGCGCGGTCCTGGCGCAGCTGCGTCTGAGCGAGTTCCGGCGCGGTGCGCGCCCTATTCAGGTAACTGCCTGAAAACCGGGGCTTTTTGAACTGGCGGGTATCGTTTTGCAGTGCAGCGTGCAAAGGGGATAACGTTTCCTTCACGATCGCCCCGCATCCCGACGTGGGGGAGGGAGCAGGCCCGCAACCGGTTCGACCGGGGCGGGCTTTTTTATTGCCCGGGATTTGGCCCGCCCGCGCACGCGCCTGCACACACGATCCATCTCCGCGCGCTCCGCGCGACATACGGTGGCCGCTTTCGCCCGCGAATCCGTGCCTTGAGACCCCCTGCGCACCGGCCTAGGCTGCGCTGGCATGGGGGCCGTGACGTAAGTCACTCTTATCCAGGAGATGGGCTATGAAACGTTGGAGATTGGCCTTGTGCATCGCCGCGCTGGTCGCGGGCAATGCGCAGGCGGCGACTTACGTGGTACAGGCGAAAGCGCGGAACTTCAGCGCCGCGCTCGCGAACAAGATCGCCGCCGCTGGCGGACAGGTGACGGCGCGCTATCCGCAAATCGGCGTGGCGATCGTCGAAGCCGACGACAGCTTCGCCGCTCGCGCGCTGAAGTTGAGCGAAATCGAATCGGCCGCGCGCGACAAGGTCCTGCAATTCGAACAACCGATGGTGGTGAGCGGACTCAGCCTGGGCGAGAACGCCGCCAGCCCGCCGAACACCGGCGACAACGACACCCGCTTCGACCTGCAATGGGGCCACACCGCGATCCGCGCCACCGACGCCTGGGCGCGCGGCTACCGCGGCGCCGGCGCGGTGGTGGCGGTGCTGGATTCGGGCGTGGACTGCGCGCATCCGGACCTGGTGCCTAACCTGCTGACCAGCCTGAACGCCTCGTTCGTGGCCGGCGAGGGCGCCTGCGCGACCCGGCCGTTCCCGGCCTTCAACCACGGCACCCACGTATCGGGCACGATCGCCGCGGCCGACAACGGCGTCGGCATCATCGGCGTGGCGCCGTCGGCCAAGTTCTTCGCGGTCAAGGTGCTGTCCGAGTTCACCGGCAGCGGCAGCTTCGCCGGCATCCTGCAGGGCATCGTCTACGCCACCGACAACGGCGCCGACGTCGTCAACATGAGCCTGGGCGTGACCGGCGGCCTGCCGATCGCCGCCGATACCAAGGATCTGATCAAGGCGGTGCAGAAGGCGGTGCTGCACGCGCGCCAGAACAACACCATCGTGATCGCGTCCACGGGCAACGAAGCCATCGACTTCGACCACGAGACCGACGCCGACGGCAACCGCCTGATGTCGTTCCCGGGCGGCGTCGAGGGCGTGGTCGGCATCGCCGCGACCGCGCCGATCGGCTGGGCCCTGAACTTCGACACCAACCTCGACATCCCGACCAGCTACACCAACTACGGCAAGGGCACGGTCGTGTTCGCCGCGCCGGGCGGCGATGCGGCGTATCCGGGCAACGAGAACTGCACCGTCGCCGGCCTGTTGCGGCCGTGCTGGGTGTTCGACCTGGTGTTCAGCGACAGCACCGGCGGCTACTCCTGGGCCGGCGGCACCAGCATGGCCTCGCCGCATGCGGCCGGCGTCGCCGCGCTGGTCATCGGCGCCAACGGCGGCGAGCTGGAAGTATCGCGCGTGGAGGATGCGCTCAAGCACGGCGCGGCCGATCTCGGCAGCCCCGGCATCGACGAGTTCTTCGGCAAGGGCCGCGTGAACGCCGACGATTCGCTGCGTTAGCAGCCACCCCGCAGGGGCGCCGCGGCCGTGGTGACCGGGCGCGGCGATGCGGACGCCCGACCGACACGTGCGGCGGGCGTCCGTTTTTTGTTCGCGCCTTGCGCGCGCGCTACTGGGCGCGGCGGCGGCCATGCCATCATCGCCGCATGTCCGATTCCGCCGTTGCCTGGGCCGACGCCGGCGAGCGCGCACTCGCGCGCCTGCGCGCGTCCGCGCCCGAAACCGCCGCCGCGCTGTCCGATCCCGACCTGGCCGCGCGCGTGGCGCGGGTCGCGGCGATCAGCGATTTCGCCGTCGATACCCTGGCGCGCCAGCCCGCCCTGCTGCGCGCGCTGGCCGAAGACGACGGCGCCGCGCCCTGGCCGGCGCCCGAACTGCTGCCCGAGCAGCGCGCCGATTGGGGCAGCCTGCTGCGGCGCTACCGCGCCGCCGGCTCCACCCGGCTGATCTGGCGCGACGCGCTGGGCCTGGACGAAGTCGACGCCACCCTGGCCGGCAGCACCGCCTTGGCCGAGATCTGCCTGCAGCGCGCGCTGGATGCCCTGGAGGCCGAGTTCGCGCAGCGCTACGGCGTGGTCCGCGACCGCGACGGCGCGCAGCAGCGCCTGGTGGTGTTCGGCCTGGGCAAGCTCGGCGGCGCCGAACTCAATTTCAGCTCCGACGTCGACCTGGTCTACGCCTACGAACACGACGGCAGCACCGAGCACGACGGCCGCGATCCGGCGCGCGCGCTCGACGCCGAGAACTATTTCGCCAAGCTCGGCCAACAGCTGGCGCGCCTGCTCGACGAAGTCACCGCCGACGGCTTCTGCCACCGCGTCGACCTGCGCCTGCGTCCCTACGGCAATGCCGGCCGCCTGGCCTGGTCGTTCGCGGCGATGGAGCAGTACTTCCAGCGCGAGGGCCGCGACTGGGAACGCTACGCCTGGCAGAAGGCGCGCCCGGTGGCGGGCGACCTCGACGCCGGCGAACGCCTGCTGGAGGCGCTGCGGCCGTTCGTGTACCGGCGCTACCTGGATTTCGGCGCGCTCGACGGACTGCGCGCGATGAAGGCCGCGATCAGCGCCGAGGTCGCGCGCAAGGAGCTGGCCGACGACATCAAGCGCGGCCCGGGCGGCATCCGCGAGATCGAATTCCTGGTCCAGGCCCTGCAGCTGATCCGCGGCGGCCGCGAACCGGAACTGCGCGGCCGCCGCCTGCTGCCGGCCCTGCGCGAGCTGATCGCGCAGCGCCAGATCGGCGAGGCCGCCGGCGCCGCCCTGGCCGACGACTATCGCTACCTGCGCCGGCTCGAGAACCGCCTGCAGATGCTGCGCGACGCGCAGACCCACGCCCTGCCCGAGGCCGAAGCCGAACGCGCGCGGATCGCCCAGGGCCTGGGCTACGCGGACTGGGACGGATTGCGCGCCGATCTCGACGCGCGCCGCGCCCGCATCACCGCCGAGTTCGACGCCCTGCTCGCGCCGCGCCGGCGCGTGGTCGCGCCCAACGCCCTGACCGTGTACTGGCGCGCGCTGCCCGACGCGGGCGCGGCCGAGGTGCTGGCCGACGCCGGCTTCGAGGACGCCGCCGCGGCCGACACCTTGCTGCGCGACCTCGCCCGCAGCCCCGGCGTGCGCGGCCTCTCCGACGGCGCGCGCGCGCGCCTGGACCGGGTGCTGCCGGCGCTGCTGCAGGGCGCGGCCGTGTCCTCGCAGCCGATGCTGGCCTTGAAGCGCCTGCTCGCGCTGCTGCACAACATCCTGCGCCGCAGCGCCTACCTGGCCCTGCTCGACGAGCAACCAGCCGCGCTGGCGAGGCTACTTGAGGCCGTCACCCGCAGCGCCCTGCTGGCCGAGCGCCTCGCCGCGCATCCGCTGCTGCTGGACGAGTTGCTGGACGCCCGCGTGGCCGGGCCGCTGCCGGGCCGCCTCGAACTGATCGCGGCCTGCGAGGAGGTCGACGAAGGCGACGACACCGAGGCCACCCTGCAGGCCTTGAACGAAGTGCGCCAGGCCCTGAGCTTCCGCATCGCCCTGGCCCTGCGCGACGGCCGCCAGACCGCCGAGGAAAGCGCGCGCCAGCTGGCCTGGCTGGCCGACGGCGTGGTCCTGCGCGTGCTCGCCTTGGCCGAACGCGAGGTCGCCGCCGCGCACGGACGCGTGCCGGGTTCGCGCTTCGTCGTGCTCGGCTACGGCAGCCTCGGCGGCGAGGAGCTGGGCTTCGGTTCCGATCTGGATCTGGTGTTCCTCTACGACGCGCCGCGCGCGGACGGCGCCGCGATGGAAGGCATGCACTCCGATGGCGTCCGTCCGCTGGAAGCGGTGCGCTGGTTCGCGCGCCTGGCGCAGAAGGTGGTGGCGCTATTGGGCGCGGTGACCGCGGCCGGGCGCTTGTTCGACGTCGACGTGCGCCTGCGCCCGGACGGCGCCAAAGGCCTGCTGGTGTCGTCGCTGAGCAGCTTCGCCGACTACCAGCGCGAACGCGCCTGGACCTGGGAGCACCAGGCCCTGGTGCGCGCGCGCGGCGTCGCCGGCGATCCCGGGCTGCGCGAGGATTTCGAACGCGTACGCGCGCGGACCCTGGTCGGCGCGCGCGATCCGGTCAAGGTGCGCGAGGACGTGAGCGCGATGCGCCTGCGCATGCGCGCCGAACTGGACCGCAGCGATGCGGCGGCTTTCGACCTCAAGCAGGGCGAGGGCGGTCTGGTCGATCTGGAATTCCTGCTGCAGGCGCTGGTGCTGCGCGAGTCGCATGCGCATGCGGCCTTGCTGGCGCCGCGCGATACGCCGGGGTTGATCGGGATCGCGCAGGTGGTGGGGGTGCTGGACGAGGCGGCCGCGGCGTCGTTGCGATCGGCGCACGCGACGTTGCTGGCGCGCGGTTTGGATTGCACGCTGGATCGGCGCGCGCGGCGGGTGGCGCTGGACGAAGGAGTGGAGGGGGCGCGGGCGGCGATTCGGGTGGCGGCGAGGGCGCAGGGCTTGGCGTTCGAGTGATTCGTGTTGGGGCGGCTGTTCGGAAGCCGAAGGTCGGCGAGTTACTAGCGCTGCGCATGTGCTTTCTGTAGGAGCGGCGTTAGCCGCGATCGCGAACTTGCGGCCAGGGCGCTGGCTGGAGTCTTGTTGAGATCCGCAGGGCGTCGGATTTTGCTTTGGATCAATGGCTTCCGCCCGCCGCGCGTGCGGGTCACTTTCTCTTGCCCTTGGCTCCCTCCTTTATCAAAGGAGGGTTGGGGAGGATTTGCTGTTGCCCTTGCTCTGCGGGGGGGGCTACGAAGGTCAACGGCTTCCGCCCGCTGCGCGTGCGGGTCACTTTCTTTTGCTGGCCCAAGAGAAAGTAACCAAAGAGAAGGGCTAGCGTGACCAAACCTCCCTTGCGAGTGCTTGGCAGGCGCCGGGATTTTTCGATAGGACATCCCTGTCCTATCGAAAAACGGCGCGCGTCCTGCGCGCCGCCCTTCGGGTCTACGGTTGCTCGTGTGAGTGCGGAGGTTTTGGACTTCAATACCGCAGCAACGGCAACGGCAACGGCAACGGCAACGGCAACGGCAACGGCAACGGCAACGGCAACGGCAACGGCAAACCGCAAACCGCAAACCGCAAACCGCGGCGGAGGCAGTTCGTAGGATGTGGTGAGCCGCAGGCGAACCGCATCGTCGCGCGGGGTCGGGTGGCTGCGCGGGGGCGGTGCCGACCCCGCCGACTTTATCGACGAAGGTGGTTCAAGCCCCCAACCGCAAACGCCGCCGCACCTCTTCCGCGATCCGCGCGGTCTCGCGCAAGGGCGTGACCGCATAGGAATCGAGCATCTGCGAGCCGGCGAAGACGCGCGCGCGGCCGCTGGCGAGCAGGGTGTCGACGAAGCGGCGCGGGCGACCGCTGAGGACTTCGACCCCGGCGATATATAGCGGCACCGTGGTCGCGGCCGCTTCCGACAACAGATTGACCGAATCGGCCGTGCATACCACGCGATCCGCCCAGCCGAGCAGGCCGGCGTAGGGGTTGGCGCCGTCCTCGGGCCCGGCCCAGACCACGCCGGGCACGCGCGCGAACCGCGCGCGCAGGTGCTCGCGCACGCCGGCGGGGGTGCGCCGCGAGGCGGTGGCGAGCACGCTGCCGCCCTCGCGCTCGACCAGGGCGGCCGCCTGCGCGATCAGGGTTTCGAACTTGCCCGCGTCGAACGCGGCATGCGCGCTGGGGCCGCCCAGCAGCAGCGCGGTGCGCGGCGAGGGCAGGACGCCGAAAGCCGGGAAGGCGCTGCGCGCGGCGGCCAGCCAAAGGTCGTCGACCGGGTGCAGGCTGCCGAGCAGGGACAGGCTGTTGGCGGCGCTCAGGCCGTCGTGTTCGGGCGCGATCACCAGGTCCCAGTGGCGGCTGTCGATGCGCGGGTCGAGGATCTGCACCGCCTGCGCGCCGCGCGTGCGCAGCAGGCGGGTCGCCAGCGCGGCCTGGCGGCCGCAGCCGATCGCCAGCGCCGGCGGCGCGGCCAGCACATCGGCGAAGGCTGCGCCGAAAGCGCGCTCGGCGCCGGGCAGGCGGCGTGGCGCGGCCCAGGTCCAGGGCGCCCGCGCTTGCAACACGAATTCCCGTGCCGGCCGGCCCAATGCGGCCGCCAGCGCCTGGGCCTGGCGGACGTTGCCGGCATGGCCGTCGCTCAGGATCAGAGTTTCGCTTATGGGTATAACCGGGCTCGATGTCTTGGTTTGTTGCACTGGTGCTATCAATCCGTTCCGGCGATGGCGGCTTTGCTTAACGGCCCGGACTCTACACTTCCCGCCTTGGCCGCGGCGCTCCGCTCCGGCACCTCTTGGAGAACCCGATGTCCTCGACCTTGTCCGATGCCGCCCTGGACCAGCTGTTCCGTACCGCCCGCACCCATAACGAGCTCGGCGGCGACGTCAGCGACGATACCCTGCGCGCCCTGTACGACCTGATGAAGTGGGCGCCGACCAGCGCCAACATGTCGCCCGGCCGCTACGTGTTCGTGAAGTCCCCGGAGGCCAAGGAGAAGCTGCGCCCGGCGCTGTCGGAGGGCAATCTGGAGAAGACCATGAAGGCGCCGGTGACGGTGATCGTGGCCCACGACGAGGACTTCCACGAGAAGCTGCCCTACCTGTTCCCGCACACCGACGCCAAGGCCTGGTTCGACGGTCCGCGCGAAGGCCGCAGCGCCGCCGCGTTCCGTAACGGCAGCCTGCAGGGCGCCTACGTGATTCTGGCCGCGCGCGCACTGGGCCTGGATGCCGGCCCGATGTCGGGTTTCGACAACGCCAAGGTCGACGAGGCCTTCTTCGCCGGCACGCCGATCAAGTCCAACTTCCTGATCAACCTCGGCCACGGCGACGCCTCCAAGCTGTTCCCGCGTTCGCCGCGCTTGTCGTTCGACGAGGTCGCGCAGATCCTGTGATCCGCGTCGGTTTCGCTTTCCCGTAGTACGCCCCGCACAGACCGGCCCTAGGGCCCCACCCGGAGATTTCCCGCCATGAAGCGCTTCCTGCTCGCCGCCGCCGTCGCTCTCGCCTTCGCGGGCGCCGCCACGGCCGCTCCGCTGACCTACAAGATCGATCCCAACCACACCGACGTCGTCGCCGGCTGGAGCCACTTCGGCTTCTCCAACCCGGTCGCCCACTTCGGCCAGGTCGACGGCAGCATCACCTACGATCCGGCCAAGCCGTCGGCGTCCTCGGTCGAGGTCACCATCCCGCTGGCCGGGCTGAACTCGCACGTCGCCGCCTTCGACGAACATCTGCGCAGCGAAGATTTCTTCGATGCCGCCAAGTACCCGAACATCACCTTCAAGAGCACCAAGGTCGATGCCGCGGGCGACAAGAAGCTCAAGGTGACCGGCGATCTGACCGTGCATGGCGTGACCAAGTCGGTCGTGCTGGACGTGACCATCAACAAGGTCGGCGAGCAGCCGATGGCCAAGCGCGCAGCGGCCGGCTTCGATGCCAGCACCACGATCAAGCGCAGCGAGTTCGGCGTCGGCAAGTACGTGCCCAACGTCAGCGACGAGGTGACGATCCACATCACCACCGAAGCCATCGTGCCCAAGCCGGAAGCGGCGAAGCAGTAAGCGCCATGATCGTCGAACGCCCTTCCGCGGATCGCGGCCGCGTCCAGGCCGGTTGGCTGGACAGCCACCACACCTTTTCCTTCGGTGGTTACTACGACCCGGCCTGGATGGGCTTCGGCCCCTTGCGCGTGATCAACGAGGACCGCGTCGCCCCCGGCGCGGGCTTCTCGCCGCACCGCCACGCCAACATGGAAATCCTGAGCTACGTGCTCAGCGGCGGCCTGGCGCACCAGGACAGCAGCGGCGGGGGCGGCACCATCCGCCCCGGCGAGCTGCAATGGATGAGCGCCGGCCACGGCGTCGAGCACAGCGAATTCAACGCTTCCGACGCCCAGCCGGTGCACTTCCTGCAAATCTGGATTCAGCCCGATCGTCTCAACGCCCAACCCGCCTACGCGCAACGCGAAGCGGGTGGCGGCGAGGTCGGTAGCGACGGTTGGACCTTGTTGGCCTCGCCCGATGGGGCGCAGGACAGCATCGCGATCCGTCAGCAGGCCTGGTTGCGCGGTGCGCGCCCGGCCAAGGGCGAGGGCGTGCGGCACGAACTCGATCCGGCACGGTTGTACTGGTTGCACGTGGCCGAGGGTGAGGTCGAGGC
This sequence comes from Lysobacter sp. CCNWLW3, assembly GCF_036697405.1. NCBI lineage: Bacteria > Pseudomonadati > Pseudomonadota > Gammaproteobacteria > Lysobacterales > Lysobacteraceae > Lysobacter > Lysobacter sp. CCNWLW3. The sequence continues at coordinate 13,879 of NZ_JBAHWA010000021.1, read as the reverse complement.
CAATGGTCGGCGCCTGCGCGCGGGCGATGCGCTGGGGTATCGCGAGGAGAGCGGTGCGCTGCGTATCGTCGGGCTGGGCGTCGAGCCGGCCAATGTGCTGTTCTTCGATTTGCCCGTGCAGTAAATCGGCCTTCAAGTTGACGCGACAAGCGCTCCCTTCTCCCGCCAACGGGAGCAGGGCCCCTTCGTCAGGTTCAGGACGGGCTGCGGGCGGAGGGGACGGCGAACAAGGTCGGAGTTGCGGGATTGCGCCGCCCCGCACCCCAACCCCTGCCGGAGAGGGGCTCAGTAACGGGGTTTCAATTTCCCCACCCGCGCCAGCGGGCGTGGCCGCACGCGGCGCGGACGAGGGCCCTACCCCCGCACCTGCTAAACTGCGCCTCCGCGTCGCCACCCGTCGTTCCGTCATGACCGCAGCCAACGCCCATCCCACCCAGGCCAACGCCGAACAGCGCTACACCGTCACGCGCGCGGACCTGCCCTTGAGCTGCCCGCTGCCGTCGATGGCGTTGTGGAATTCGCATCCGCGCGTGTACCTGCCGGTCGAGGCCGAGCGCGAATGCCAGTGCCCGTATTGCGGCGCGCATTTCACCCTGGTCGACGACTGAGCCCGCGCGGCCACGCCGCAGGTTCCGCGTGCGCCCGCTGACCGTAGTGCAATTGCTGCCGGCGCTGGAGTCCGGCGGCGTAGAACGTTCCACCCTGGAGATCGCCGACGCGCTGGTGCGCGCCGGGCATCGCGCGGTCGTGGTCTCGGCCGGCGGCCGGTTGGTGCCGCGTCTGCTGGCCGGCGGCGCCGAGCACGTCGGCCTCGACATCGGCCGTAAATCCCTGTGGAGCCTGCGTCATGCGCGCGCGCTGCGGCGCTTGTTCGCCGACACCGGCGCCGACATCGTGCATGCGCGTTCGCGCCTGCCGGCCTGGCTCGCGCGCCTGGCCCTGCGCGGCATGCCGGCGGCGGTGCGGCCGCATTTCGTCACCACCGTGCATGGGCTCAATTCGCCCTCGCGCTACAGCGCGGTGATGACCGCCGGCGAACGCGTGATCTGCGTGTCCGACACCGTGCGCGACTATGTGCTGCGCCATTACCCGGACACCGATCCCGGCAAGCTGCGCACGATTCCGCGCGGCATCGACCCGGCCGCGTTCCCGCGCGCGCCCGCGCCCGACCGCGAGGCGCGCGCCTGGGCGGCGTCGCTGCATCCCGCGCTCGCCGGCCACGGACCGCTGCTGCTGCTGCCCGGTCGCGGTACCCGCCTCAAGGGCCATGCCGACGCCTTGAACCTGCTGGCCGCATTGCGCCGCGACGGCGACGACGCGCGCTTGTGGCTGCCGGGCGCGCGCGAAGCCGGACGCGAGGCCTATATAGCCGAACTCGAACGCGAGGCCGTCGCCTTGGGCATCGCCGAAGCCGTCGCCTTCACCGCGCCCACCGATGCGATCGCGCGCGCCTACGCGGCGTCCGATCTGGTGCTGCAGCTGTCGCGCAAGCCCGAGGCCTTCGGCCGCACCGTGGTCGAGGCCCTGTCGGTGGGCCGCGCCGTGCTCGGCTGGGCCCACGGCGGCGTCGGCGAACTGTTGGCGCGACTGCAACGCAGCGGCGCGGTGGCGCCGTTCGACCCGGCCGCGCTGCACGCGGCGGCTCGCGAATTGCTAACGCATCCGCCGGCGGCAACGGATACGATTGCCTATTCCTTGCGTGCGATGCAGGAGGCCACGCTTGGCGTCTACGCCGAATTCCCCCGCCGACCGCGCTGATCCGCGTTGGGTCGATCCCAACCCGCCGACGCCGGCGGGCGCCGCCCATGGCTGGCGTTGGGCGCCGGCCTGGATCCTCGCCTACGTCGCGCTGTGGCCGGCGCCGGGGTATGCCGAGGCGGTGCTGGTGTTGGGCGCGCTCGCCGCGATCGTGCACCTGGCGGCCTCGCGTTTCCGCAGCGGCGGTCAGCTGCTGAGCAATCCGGCCTGGGCGCTGACCAGTGTGCTGTTCTTCGCTTATTGGCTGCCGGAACTGGTCTCGGCCTTCGACGCGGTCGACGCGCCGCATGCCTTGCGCAAATCGCTGGAGGACATCCGTTACCTGCCGTTCCTGTGGTTGGCGGCCTCGGCGGTCGCCAACCCGCATGGGCGCCGCACCATCTTCGGCGGCTTGGCGGTGATCGTGGCGATCTGGACGGTGGATGCGCTGTTGCAGGCGCTGACCGGCGCCAGTCCGCTGTTCTCGGCCTTGGATGCGATCAAGCACCGCATCAGCGGCCACGGCATGTGCACGCCGACGGAGGTCGCCGGCGTCGACCGTCTCAGCGGCGTGCTCGGGCCCTGCAATCTCAAGCTGGGGCAGGTCCTGGCCAGCCTGTCGCCGTTCGCGCTCTACGCCGGCGGCCGCCGTTACGGCATGGCCGGCTGGTTGATCGCGGCGGCCGGCGTCGGCCTGGCGGTGGTGCTGGCCGGCTCGCGCGCGTCCTGGATCACCTACGCCCTGGTGCTGGTGCTGTCGGGCTGGCGCCTGCTGGGCTGGAAGCGCCTGCTGGGCGTATTCGCCTTCGGCGCGATCGCGGTGGCGACCATCGCGGTGGTGTCGCCGCAGGTGCGCGAGCGCATCGTGCGCACCACCCTGGTCCGCAGCGCCGATGCCGAGGGCGTGGACAGCGCGCTGTCCGGGCGCGCGCGCATCTGGGGCGCGGCGGCCTGCATGGCGCGCGAGAATCCGATCAACGGCGTCGGCGCGCGCGGCTTCCGCGAGGCCTTCCCGGCCTGCGATCCCGATCCCGGCAAGCAGGCGGCCTGGGGCTATGGTCCGGCGCTGCATGCGCACCAAGTGGTGCTGGAAGTGCTCAGCGAGACCGGCTTGTTCGGCCTGCTGATGTGGCTGGCGGGCGTGGCACTGGCCTGGCGCGCCTGGCGATTCGCCGACGACGCCGCGCGCGATCGCGCGCGCCCGGCCATGCTCGCGGTCGCGGTCACGCTGTTTCCGCTCAACACCCACCTGGCCTTCTATTCGACCTTCTGGGGCGGCGTCGCGCTGATGCTGGTGGCTCTGTACGCCGGCAGTCTGCTGGCGCAACCGTTCCAGGAACGCGACCAGGCCGGCGCCGGGGCCTGAGCCCCGCGCGTCGCCGACCCGAACTCAGTCGCGATCGTCGTTGTCGTCCAGCCTGGGCTTGTACGGCGAGACCAGGCCCGGCGGCCGGCGCTTGAAGCGGCGGTGGATCCACAGGTACTGGCTGGGCGCTTCGCGCACCATGGCCTCGATCTGGGCGTTGACGCGCGCGCTGTCGGCGGTGGCGTCGGCGGACGGGAAATCCGCCAGCGGCGCGCCCAGGCGCAGGATGTAGTCGCCGCCCTCGCGCCGGTGGAAGAAAGGCACCACCGCGCAGCCGCTGAGGCGGGCGAACTGGTGGGTGGCGGTGATCGTCGCCGCCGGCACGCCGAAGAACGGCGCGAACACCGTGTCCTTGCCGCGCATGTCCTGGTCCGGCGCGTACCACAGGAAGCCGCCCTGCTTGAGGTGGCGCATGGCCGGGCGGATCTCTTCGTTGGTGTACATGGCCGCGGCGTAGCGCAGGCGGCCGCGTTTGACCGCCCATTCGAACACCGGGCTGCGGTGGCGGCGGTACATGCCGGCCAGCGGCAGGTGGTCGCACATCAGCCGGCCGCACATCTCCAGGGTCATGAAGTGCCCCGAGATCAGCAGCACGCCGCGCCCCTGCGCGCGCACTTCGTCCAGCAGTTCCAGGCCCTCGATCCGAACCGTGCGCCGCATCGGCGTGGCCGAGCCCCACCAGGCGCGCGCGAACTCGAACAGGCCGATGCCCAGGTCGCGGAAGCTCTCGCGCAGCATGGCCTCGCGCTCGGCCTCGCTCTTTTCCGGGTAGCACAGCGCCAGGTTGATCTGCGCCGCGCGCCGGCGCTCGCCGGCCGCGCGCAGCGCGAACGCGCCGAACAGCCGGCCCAGCGCGCGTTGCAGGGGCCAGGGCAGGCGCGCGCCCAGGCACATGCCGGCCAGGGCCAGCCACATCGGCCAATGCTTGGGGCCGCGCGGGGGAGGGGGCAGCGGGGTTGCGCTCATGCGCCATAGTTTAGTGGCCTCACGAGGAAACGCGGCCACGGACCGGCATCGTCCTTGCGCAAAAGCGGGCGAATCGTGGCCGCAGGCGCCGTTTTCGCGCAGATGATGGCCGTGGCGCAGGCGCGGAACGCTTATCCTTGGCGCATGCAGAGGGACTATATCGAGCGCCTGTTGCGCGGCCTGTACTCGGTCGCGCTGTACCTGTTGGCGCCGGTCACGGTCTACCACCTGATCTGGCGCGGCTTCCGTCAGCCGGCCTATTTCCAGCGCTGGCTGGAGCGCTACGCGATCTATCGCGGTCCGGCCCATACCCGCACCCTGTGGCTGCACGCGGTCTCGGTGGGCGAGGTCAACGCCGCGATCCCGCTGGTCAACGCCCTGCGCCGCGGCCGGCCCGATCTGCGCCTGCTGGTGACCACGATCACCCCGACCGGTTCGGATCGCGCGCGCGCGGCCTGGGGCGACGGTGTCGAACATGTCTATCTGCCCTACGATCTGCCCGGCGCGGTGTCGCGTTTCCTGCAGCACCACCGGCCCTGCGCGGGGCTGATCATGGAAACCGAACTCTGGCCCAGCCTGCTGTTCGGCTGCCGCGACCGCGGCATTCCGACTTACATCGTCAACGCGCGCCTGTCCGAGCGTTCGCTGCGCGGCTACCGCGTGCTGGCGCCGCTGGTCGCGCGCGCGCTGCGCACGGTGCGCGCGATCGCGGCGCAGTCGCGCGCCGACGGCGAGCGCTTCGTGCGCCTGGGCGCGCGTCCGGAACAGATCGTGGAGACCGGCAACCTCAAGTTCGACGTCAGCGTGCCGGAGGCCCTGGACGAATTCGCCGCCGAATGTCGCCGCCACAGCGGCGCCCGCCCGGTCTGGATCGCGGCCAGCACGCACGAGGACGAAGAGGCCGCGGTGATCTCGATCCACCGCCGCCTGCGCGCGCGTTTCCCGGACCTGCTGCTGCTGTGGGCGCCGCGCCATCCCGAGCGCTTCCGGGTGGTGGCCGAGTCCGCGCGCGCGGTCGGCTGGACGGTGTCGACGCGCTCGCGCCTGCGCTGGCCGCAACTGGGCGACGACGTGTTCGTGATCGACACCCTGGGCGAGCTGATGTGTTTCTACGCCGGCGCGGACGTCGCCTTCGTCGGCGGCAGCCTGCAGGCGATCGGCGGCCACAACCTGCTGGAGCCGGCGGCGACCGGCACGCCCATCGTCACCGGCCCGCACCTGCACAACTTCGTCGAGATCGCCGAGCGCCTGCAGGCCGCCGGTGCGTTGCGCATCGGCGCCGACGCCGACGCGGTCCAGGCCGAGCTCGAACGCCTGCTCGCCGATCCCGCGCAGCGCGCGCAGATGATCGCCGCCGGTCGCGCCCTGGTCGAACTCGGCCGCGGCGCGCTGGCCAAGACCATCGCCCTGCTGCAGCCGGCGCTGCCGCCGCAGGTCTGAGCCGGCGGCGGCGGGACGGCGCTCAGTTCTTGAAGCAGGTGATCGACATGTCGGCGAAGAACACCATGCCGTAAGCATCGGAGCCGATCGGCTTGTTGAGCGTCACCGGGCCGGCGCGGTCGCCGCGGCCTTCGCAGTGGGCGACCAATACCTGGGTGGTGTGGGCGACGGCTTCTTCCGGGCTGAAGCCATCGTAGGCGGCGCTGACGACGTAGCTGTCGGCGGCGATGGCGGCGCCCGCGGCGAGCGTGCAGGCGGCGGTCAGGGCGGCGGTGCGAAGCGAAATGCGCATGATCGAACTCCGTATTGTCGGGGGAATGATTCGGAATTTTCCGAAAGGGCGTTGCGCCCTAACCGAACCTAGTCCCCTGTGCGTCCGCTCTGCCAGCCCAAGTGCCCAGGAATTGCAGGCGCTTCCGTGATTGCAGTCGCGGAACGACGGACACCGCGTCGCGCGGCGACCACGGCCGCGAGCGCGCGTGTTCGCCGATCTCATCGGCGAATTCAAACGAGCGAAATTTACGCATGCAAAAAGGGTGGCGTATCGGTGCGTTTCTCTGCGCACAGCGAAATCTACGGGCACGTTAGTGGCGCCGTTATCGCACTGATACCGCGCGCACAAACGAAAACCGCCGGACAGGCCGGCGGTTTTCGTGTCGCGTCGCGATGCCGTCGGGATCAGCCGCCGCTGGGATCGAACTTGGCCGCCGGTTCGGCGGTCAGCAGGCGGTTGATGTCCTGCACGTCCGACACGTCCAGGGTGCCGGCGGCCTGTTCCAGCAGCAGGCGGTTCTGCAGGTAGTTGTACTTGGCCTGCGCGTAGGCCTGCTGCGCGGTGAACAGGTTCTGCTGGTTGATCAACACGTCCAGCACGGTGCGGGTACCGACTTCCAGGCCCACCTGCGAGGCCTCGTAAGCGCTGCGCGCCGAGACCAGCGCCAGGCGGCGGGCCTCGACTTCGCTGACGCCGGCGACCAGGGTCTGGTAGGCGTTGCGGGCGTTGCGCACCAGGGCGCGCTTCTGCTGCTCGAGTTCGTCGCTGGCGACGTCGCGCGTGGCCAGGGCCTGGCGCACGCCGGACTGGGTCGCGCCGCCGGCGAAGATCGGCACCGACAGGGTGATGCCCAGGTTGGGGCCGCGGCCTTCGCTGTCGCTTTCGAAGGTGTTGCCGCCGAAGGTGCGATCGGTCCAGCTCTTGCTCTTGTCGTAGCCGCCGGTCAGGTACAGGGTCGGCCAGTGGCCGGAGCGCGCGGTCTCGACGTCGGCTTCGGCCGACTGCACCTGCAGTTCCTTGGCGCGCAGGGCCGGGTTGTTCTCGATCGCGGTCTGCACCCAGCCTTCGGCGCCCTGCGACTCCGGCAGCGCCGGCTTGAAGTCGTCCGGCAAGCCCTTGAGGTTACGGATCGGCTGGCCGGTGATTTCGCTCAGCGCCTGGTAGGCGTCCTCGACCGCGTTGCGCACCAGGATGGTGTTGGCGCGGGCGTTGTCGTACTGGGCGCGGGCTTCGTGCACGTCGGTGATCGGCGCCAGGCCGACTTCCAGGCGCTTGGAGGCGTAGTCGAACTGCTTCTTCAGCGCGGTTTCGGCGGCTTCGGCGGCGGCCAGGGTTTCCAGCTGCACCAGCACGTTGAAGTAGGCCGCGGAGGTGCGCGTGATCAGCGTGTCGCCGGCCGACTCGAGCTGGAAGTCGCTGGCCTGGCTGAGCGCGTTGCGGCTCTTGAGGGTGGTGAAGCGGCTGCGGTCGTAGACCATCTGCCGCAGATCGACGCCGTAGCTGCGGGTGGTCGTCTCGGTGGTCAGATTGCCCGCGACTTCGACCGGATTGGTCGGATCGCTGTTGTCGGTGAAGCTGGGCGCGGTGTTGCGCGACTTGCTCAGCGTCGCCGAGCCGGTCAGCGACGGCAGCAGGGCCGCGCGCGCCTGCACAGCGCCTTCCTTGGTGGCCAGGCGGCTGGATTCGGCGGCGGACAACTGCGGGTCGCCGTTGCGGGCCAGCTCGTAGGTCTGCAACAGGTCTTCCGCCGAAGCGACGGCCGGCAGCAGGGCGACAACGAGGGCGAGAACGAGTGGGCGGCGGATCATGCGGCTTCCTTGACGTTCGGTTCAGAACTCGAAGACGGGCGCGGGCGCAGCGCCGACGAGATAGGGGAGGTCGGTTTCGAACAACGATTGGATGCGGCGAGCGTTGACTTCGTTGCGCACCAGCACCGCTTCCATCGCCGGGGAGCGGCCGCGGACCACGAACAGGCGTCCGTCCGGCTGCAGCCAGTCGAAGAAATGCGGCGGGATCTCGGCGACCGCGCCGGTGACGCAGATCGCGTTGTAACGGCGTTCGCTGCGCCAGGCGTAGGCGTCGGCCAGCACCACCTGGGCGTTCTCCACCGACTGCTCGGACAGGCGCGCGCGGGCGGTGTCGGCGAGATCGGCGTGGATCTCCAGGCTGGTCACTTCGCGCGCCAGGCGGCCCAGGCAGGCGGTCAGGTAGCCGCTGCCGGTGCCGATTTCGAGCACGTCGTCGGTGGGGTCCAGCTCCAGCGAGTGCAGGGTACGGCCTTCCAGCACCGGCTTCATGCTGAATTCGCCGTGGCCCAGCGGCAGGGCCAGGTCGGCATAGGCCAGGTTGCGGTGCTCGGCGGCCACGAAGGCCTCGCGCGGCAGCGCCGCCAGCACGTCGAGTACGCGCGGGTCGAGCACGTCCCAGGGCCGAACTTGCTGTTCGACCATCAGTTCACGTGCTTTGGCGTAATCGATCGTAGTCATTGGGTTCATGGTCTCGCGCGGGGAACGTCGGTCGAAATGCAGGCTAGAGCCGGCAATTCTACCGGTCTGGCGCGTCAGCCGGTGGGCACAGGATGGCGGTTGCGGGCGTGGAGGGCTGAGTGCCGGAAGTCACCAAGACTGTCGTCATTCGCGTTCCGTCCGGGGCTCGGGTTCTATCCATGGGACGCGGAGCGGGCGTAGGCGCGCAGGAACAGGTCCACGCTGGCCTGCAAATGGGCGTCGATCAGGGACGCGTCGAAGGCGCAGCCGAACACCAGTTGCGCGTGCGGTTCGCCCTTGAGCAGGGCGAAGAACTGCCCGGCCGCGCGCTCGACGTCGCCGATGTCCAGCTCGCCGGCGGCGATGCGCCGGCGCAGCAGGGCCGCGAACTCATGGTGCACGCGCTGCGGGCCGGCCTGCCAGAACATGCTGGGCAGCGGCGAGGCGGCCAGCTGCGGCGAGCACAGGATGCGATGGCCCTGGACCGCCTCGGGCGCGCTGACCATGGCCCAGAAGGCCTGGGCGATGGTCATCAGGCGCTCGCGCAGCGGCGTGGCGGGCGAGGGCTCGAACAGCAGCGGCGGCAGGTGGCGCTCGCAATAGGTCTTGATGGCCTCGGCGAACAGGGCTTCCTTGTCGCCGAAATGGCTATAGACGGTGAGCTTGGAGACCCCGGCCTCGGCCGCGATCTGATCCATGCTGGTCGCCTCGAAGCCGGCCTGGGTGAACATTTTCGAGGCCGCGTCGAGGATGGCGGCGCGCTTGCTCAGGTCCTTGGGGCGGCCCGGACCCGCCGCCTTGGCGGGCTCGGGCGGGGGCAGGGGTTTGCGTGAGGCTGTCATGCACGGAATACTAGACTAACGGGTTCGATATTTATACAGTACCGCCAGGTACATTAATTATCCCTGAGGTCAGCCGCAATGCGCAGCCGCACTTTTTCCCTTGGACCGGCGCTTTCCGGCGCCGTCCTGATGCTGGCCTTGAGCGCTTGCGGCCGCGACGCCGCCGCGCCCGAGGCGCCGCACCCGGTGCTGGTGACCCATCCCGGCGCCGGCGCCACCGCGGTGACCGCCTTCGCCGGCGAAGTCCGCGCACGCCAGGAGAGCCCGCTGTCGTTCCGGGTCGGCGGCAACCTGGTCGAGCGCCGGGTCGATGTCGGCGCCCATGTGAATGCCGGCGACCTGCTCGCCGTGCTGGACCCGGGCGATCTGCAGGCACAGTCGCGCGCGGCCCAGGCCCAGCTGGCAGCGGCGGAGGCCGAGCTCGGCCGCGCCCGCGCCGACCAGCAGCGCTTCGCCCGCCTCGCCGACGATCAACTGGTCAGCCGTTCCAACTTGGATGCCCAGAACGCCGCGGCCAAGGCCGCGCAGGGCCAGGTCAACGCCGCCCGCGCCAACCTCGATGTGGCCCGCAATCAGGCCCAGTACACCCAGTTGCGCGCGCCGCACGCCGGTGTGATCGCCACCCGCAGCGCCGAAGCCGGACAGGTGGTGGCGGCCGGCCAGCAGGTGTTCGGCCTGGCCGCCGACGGCGTGCGCGAAATCGCGTTCGCGATTCCGGAAGGCGCGATCGCCCAATTCAAGACCGGCCGCGAGGTGATGGTCGAACTGTGGTCGCAGCCGGGCCAGCGTTGGCCGGGCCGGGTGCGCGAGATCGCACCGGCCGCCGATCCGGCCTCGCGCACCTATGCCGCGCGGGTCGCGGTCGAGGCGCCGGCGGGCACGCTGGAGCTCGGCCAGAGCGCGCGCGTCTATATCGTCCAGAACGGCGAGGGCGGCGCGGGCCTGAGCGTGCCGCTGTCGGCCCTGCAACGCAACGCCGGCGCGCCGGCGGTGTTCGTGGTCGACGCCAAGACCTCGACCCTGAAGCTGGTGCCGGTCCAGGTCGGCCCCTACGGCGAGGACCGGGTGCCGGTGAGCAGCGGCTTGAACGCGAACGACTGGGTGGTCGCCGCGGGCGGCCACCTGCTGCGCGCGGGCCAGAAGGTGCTGCCGGTGGATCGGGACAACCGACCCGTCGCCGACGCCGCGCCCTCCGCCGCGACCGCCAAGCGCTGAGGCCGCCATGCGCTTCAATCTCTCCGAATGGGCGCTGCGTCATCGCAGCCTGATCGTCTACGCGATGCTGGTGGCCGCGATCGCGGGCACCTTCGCCTATATGCGCCTGGGCCGCAGCGAGGACCCGGCGTTCACCTTCAAGGTCATGGTGATCCGGACCCTGTGGCCGGGAGCGACCGCCGACGAAGTCTCGCGCCAGGTCACCGAGCGCATCGAAAAGAAGCTGATGGAGACCGGCCAGTACGAGTTCATCCGCTCGTACTCTCGCGCCGGCGAATCGCAGGTGATCTTCGGCGCGCGCGATTCGATGCGCTCGCAGGACATCCAGCCGCTGTGGTACCAGGTGCGCAAAAAGGTCGGCGACATCCGCCCGACCCTGCCCAGCGACGTGGTCGGCCCGTTCTTCAACGACGAGTTCGGCGACACCTTCGGCAATATCTATGCCCTGACCGGCAAGGGCTTCGACTACGCCGTGCTCAAGGACTATGCCGAGCGCGTGCAGCTGGCGCTGCAGGACCAGACCGACGTCGGCAAGATCGAATTGTTCGGCGTCCAGGACGAGAAGATCTGGGTCGAGCTGTCGAACGTGAAGCTGGCGACCCTGGGCGTGCCGGCCAGCGCGGTGGGCGAGGCGCTGAACCAGCAAAACGCGCTGGCCCCGGCCGGTTTCTTCGAAACCGGCAGCACCCGCGTGGCGTTGCGCGTGGGCGGCCAGTTCAAGAGCGTCGAGGAGATCCGCGCATTCCCGATCCGGGTCGGCGACCGCACCTTCCGCCTCGGCGACGTCGCCGACGTGCGCCGCGGCTTCTCCGATCCGCCCGCGCCGCGCATGCGCTTCATGGGCGAGGACGCGATCGGCATCGGCGTGTCGATGAAGGAAGGCGGCGACATCCTCAAGCTGGGCAAGACCCTGGAGGCCGAGTTCGCGCGCCTGCAGAAGACCCTGCCCGCGGGCATGGAACTGCGCAAGGTCGCCGACCAGCCGGCCGCGGTCGAGGAGTCGGTGGGCGAGTTCGTGCGCGTGCTGGCCGAGGCGGTGCTGATCGTGCTGCTGGTCAGCTTCTTCTCGCTGGGCTGGCGCACCGGCCTGGTGGTGGCGCTGTCGATTCCGCTGGTGCTGGCGATGACGTTCGCCGCCATGCAGTTCTTCGGCGTCGGCCTGCACAAGATCTCGCTGGGCGCGCTGGTGCTGGCGCTGGGCCTGCTGGTCGACGACGCGATCATCGCGGTGGAGATGATGGCCATCAAGATGGAGCAGGGCTTCGACCGCATCCGCGCGGCCGCTTTCGCCTGGGACAGCACCGCCTTCCCCATGCTCACCGGCACCCTGATCACCGCCGCCGGCTTCCTGCCGATCGCCACCGCCGCCTCCAGCACGGGCGAGTACACGCGCTCGCTGTTCCAGGTGGTCACGATCGCGCTGCTGGTGTCGTGGATCGCCGCGGTCGCGTTCATCCCCTTCCTCGGCGACAAGCTGCTGCCCGACCACGGTCATGCGGCCGCGCTCAAGCCCGGTTCGCTGGCCGCGCGCTGGCATGCGCAGCGCGCGCGTTGGGCCGAACGCCTGAGCGCGCGCTCCGGCGGCAGCGCACTGGCCGATTTCATCGCCCCGCCGCCGCATGACGGCAAGGACCACGACCCCTACGCCAGCAAGTTCTACACCCGCTTCCGCAGCTGGGTGACCTGGTGCGTGCGCCGGCGCTGGCTGGTGATCGGCATCACCGTGGCCGCGTTCTTCCTGGCGGTGTTCATGTTCCGCTTCGTGCCGCAGCAGTTCTTCCCGGACTCGGTGCGTCCGGAACTGATGGTCGACATGGAACTGGCCGAAGGCAGTTCGCTGCGCCAGACCGCCGAACAGGCGCAGCGTCTGGAAGCCCTGCTCAAGCAGCGCAAGGACCTGGTCAACTACGTATCCTACGTCGGCACCGGTTCGCCGCGCTTCTACCTGCCGCTGGACCAGCAGCTGCCGGCCGCCAACTTCGCCCAGTTCGTGCTGATGCCCGAGGACGTGAAGGCGCGCGAAGCGATCCGCGAGTGGGTGATCAAGGACGTGGTGCCGCGCTTCCCGGACCTGCAGCTGCGCGTGACCCGCCTGGAGAACGGTCCGCCGGTCGGCTATCCGGTGCAGTTCCGCGTGTCCGGCGAGCACATCGACCGCGTGCGCGCGATCGCCTACCAGGTGCGCGAGAAGATCCGCGCCAACCCGCACGTGATCAACGTCAACCTGGACTGGGACGAGCCGAACAAGGTCGTGCGCCTGCAGGTCGACCAGGAACGCGCCCGCGCGCTGGGCGTCACCTCGGCACAGCTGTCGCAGTTCCTGTCCAGTTCGCTGTCGGGCTCGCACATCAGCACCTACCGCGAGGGCAACGAACTGATCGAGATGCTGCTGCGCGGCCCCAACGAGGAACGCCTGCAGCTGAGCATGCTCGGCAGCCTGATGGTGCCGACCTCCAACGGGCGCGCGGTGCCGCTGACCCAGATCGCCACCCTCGACTACGGTTTCGAGGAAGGCATCATCTGGCATCGCGACCGTCAGCCGACCATGACCGTGCGCGCCGACATCTACGACGGCACCCAGCCGGCGACGGTGATGGGCCAGATCTCGCCGACCCTGGACCAGCTGCGCTCGCAGCTGCCCTACGGCTACTCGATCAACGTCGGCGGCAGCGTCGAGGACTCCGCGCGCGGCCAGAACTCGATCATCGCCGGTGTGCCGCTGTTCGTGTTCGCGGTGTTCACCCTGCTGATGCTGCAGCTGCGCAGCTTCTCGCGCAGCTTCATGGTGATGCTGACCGCGCCGCTGGGCCTGATCGGCGTGACCCTGTTCCTGCTGGTGTTCCGGGTGCCGTTCGGCTTCGTCGCGATGCTGGGCACGATCGCGCTGTCGGGCATGATCATGCGCAACTCGGTGATCCTGGTCGACCAGATCGAGCAGGACCGCGCCGACGGGCACGAGCCCTGGCGCGCGATCGTCGAGGCGACGGTGCGGCGTTTCCGCCCGATCGTGCTGACCGCGCTGGCGGCGATCCTGGCGATGATTCCGCTGTCGCGCAGCGCCTTTTTCGGGCCGATGGCGGTGGCGATCATGGGCGGTTTGATGGTGGCGACCTTGCTGACGCTGTTGTTCCTGCCGGCCTTGTATGCGGCATGGTTCAAGGTGAAGGCGCCGGAGGCGGGGGCGTAGCGTCGCCCTCGCTATTCTCCGTACTTATTCTCCTTACCAAAGTCTCCTGCTGGATTCCCACTTGAGGCCCTCTCCCGCCTGGCTGATGTTCCCTCTCCCGCTTGCGGGAGAGGGCGGGGGTGAGGGAGCGCAGCGCCGAAGGCGCAAATGCTTTTAGCCCATTGCTCTTGCTCGTCATTCCCGCGAAGGCGGGGATCCAGTGCCTTTAGCGTGTTGCTGGTGTCGTGGCGAATGCTGGATAGCTAAGGTCAACGGCTTCCGCCCGCTGCGCGTGCGGGTCACTTTCTCTCGCCCAGGCTCCCTGTAGGAGCGGCGCGAGCCGCGACCGCGAATTCCAGCCACGTCGCTGGTTCCGAACGGGCTGGC
>NZ_JBAHWA010000020.1:0-55607 GCF_036697405.1 Lysobacter sp. CCNWLW3 | reverse complement strand
CCCGTCTGCCGGGCCGCGCATCTTACAGCAGAGTTCGAAGTCGTCAACCGATTTCGTACCGCTTTCGATCCGCCCCGACGCGCTCAATCCATGCAGCTCGGCGGGGCGCGCATTGTGCACATGCACAACGGATTTGGGAAGCCCGAAATCGCGATTTTTCGAAAGTTTTTTCGTCGGGCTCAGCCGGCGATCAGGCGCACGCGCGCAAAGGTGCGCTTGCCGACCGCGAGCACGCCCTCGAAACCCGGCGCATACGCGCGCTGCGCGTCCTCGACGATCTCGCCGTCGATGCGCACCGCGCGCTCCTTGAGCTTGCGGTTGGCTTCGGAATTGCTGGGCGTGAGCCCGGCCGCGGTCAGCAGGGCGGCGATGCGCAGGCCTTCGGCGGGCACCGCCACATCGGTCAGCGGCAGGGACGCGGTATCGCCCTCGCCGCGCACGGCCGCGTTCCAGCCGGCGACCGCGGTTTCGGCGGCGTCCGCGCCGTGGAAGCGCGCCGCCAGCTCGCGCGCCAGACGCAGCTTGAGATCGCGCGGATTGAGCGTTCCGGCCTCGATTTCGGCCTTGAAACGCGCGGCATCGGCGATCGAGATCTCGAAACTGAGCAGGTCGATCCAGCGCCACATCAGCGCGTCGTCGATCTTCATGGTCTTGGTGACGATGTCGATCGCCGGTTCGTTGATGCCGATGTAGTTGCCCAGCGACTTGGACATCTTGTTGACGCCGTCCAGGCCTTCCAGCAGCGGCATGGTCAGCACGATCTGGGCCGGTTGGCCGTGGTGCTCCTGCAGGCCGCGGCCCATGAGCAGGTTGAACTTCTGGTCGGTGCCGCCGAGCTCGACGTCGCACTCCAGCGCGACCGAGTCGTAGCCCTGCACCAGCGGATACAGGAACTCGTGGATCGCGATCGATTGCTGGGCGGCGTAGCGCTTGGCGAAATCGTCGCGCTCGAGCATGCGCGCGACCGTGTGCTGGCCGGCCAGGCGGATCATGTCGGCCGCGCTCATCTTGCCGAACCATTCGGAGTTGAAACGCACCTCGGTCTTGTCGCGGTCCAGCACCTTGAACACCTGGTCGGCGTAGGTCTGGGCGTTGGCCAGCACGTCCTCGCGGGTCAGCGGCTTGCGGGTGACGTTCTTGCCGGTCGGGTCGCCGATCATTCCGGTGAAATCGCCGATCAGAAAGATCACCTGGTGCCCCAGGTCCTGGAACTGGCGCATCTTGTTGAGCAGGACCGTATGGCCGATGTGCAGGTCGGGCGCGGTCGGGTCGAAGCCGGCCTTGATCCGCAGGGGGCGGCCGAGCTTGAGACGGGCCTCGAGCTCGTCGAGCTTGAGGATCTCGTCGGTGCCGCGGCGGATCAGGTCGAGGGCGTCTTGGACGGAGGCGGGGCTGGGAGCGGACAAAGGAGGACTCGCGTGGCGGACGCGGGCGCCGAAATGCGACCGCGGTCAATGAATGGGGTTAACAGGGAGTTAAACGTTACCGCATTGTCTGGCGGACAAAAACCCTATTCAGGTCAAGGGTTTGACGCACGTTGCTCGCATGTCTATGGTAACGCCGCTACGCAGCCTTCACACCTTTTGCAGGGGATTCCATCGATGACCGCACCCGATTCCGGTTCGGACCGGCGCGAACGCCTGAAGGCACTGCGTGAGGCCGCCCTGCATCGACCGGTGCTGGCACGTCATATTTCCGATGGATTCAACGGTCGCTGGTCGCGCCGTCAATGGGTGCAGGCCAGCCTGTTCGCGACCATGGGCATGCTGGTGCTGGCGATCGTGCCGGGCTTCAGCCCCGGCAACGCCAAGCCGCTGCACGCCGCGCGCCAGTCGCTGGCGCTGGCCCTGCCGCCGCTGCCGATGGCGCGCGCCAAGGGCCAGATCGGCGACAGCTGGCAGCTGGTGCGGGTCGACCGCGGCCAGACCCTGGGCGCGGTATTCAAGCAGTTGGACATTCCCGCCTCGACCCTGCAGCAGATCCTCGACCAGCCCGGCGCCAAGCAGGCGCTGACCCGGCTGAAGCCGGGCACCGAGCTCGCCTTCGACATGCCGGTCAACGGCTCGCTGCGCAGCTTCCGCTACGACCGCGACGACAGCCACCAGGTCGAACTGAAGCTGGACGGCGGCAAGATCTACCAGAAGGTGATCGCGCGCCCGAGCGAAACCCGCACCGTGGTGCTCAGCGGCAAGGTCGGCTCCTCGCTGTTCCGTTCGGCGCGCAAGGTCGGCCTGACCCCGAACAACATCCGCACCCTCACCGACGACATCTTCAAGTACGACATCGACTTCAACGAAGACGTCGGCGCCAACGACCGCTTCAGCGTGGTGGTCGAGCAGACCTGGCGCGAAGGCGAACTGGTCAGCACCGGCCCGGTGCTGGCGGCGACCTTCACCAGCGACGGCAAGCTGCACACCGGTTTCCGTTTCGAGCGCGACGGCAAGGCCGAGTACTTCACCGGCGACGGCCGCCCGCTGAAGAAGAGCTTCATCCGCATGCCGATCCCGTACGCGCGCCTGAGCTCGGGCTTCGGCGCGCGCCGCCACCCGGTGCTGGGCCGCATGCGCATGCACAAGGGCGTGGACTACGCGGCCGGCAGCGGCACCCCGATCATGGCCGCCGGCGACGCGCGGGTGAAATCGGCCGGCTGGATGGGCGGCTACGGCAACGCGGTGGTGCTGGACCACGGCCGCGGCTACACCACGCTGTACGGGCACATGTCGCGCATCGGCAAGATCCGCCCGGGCCAGCGCATCGCCCAGGGCACGGTGATCGGCTACGTCGGCAGCACCGGCATGTCGACCGGCCCGCACCTGCATTACGAATTCCGCGTCAACGGCGTGCACCGCAATCCGCTGTCGATCACGATGCCGCCGCCGGAGCCGCTCAGCGGCGGCGCGCTGGCGCAGTTCCGCTCGCAGACCGGCGTCGCCCTGGCGCGCATCCGCCAGGTCGAGAACATCATCTACGCCGACGCCACGCCGGTCGTATCGCCGATGTCGCGCGCGCTGGCGCCCAAGAAGAAGACCAAGGCCTGAGGCCAGCAGTGCCCGAAAACATGCAGGCCCCCGCTGCGGGGCTGTTCGTCGGACTGATCTCCGGTACCAGCGCCGACGGCATCGATGCCGCGCTGGTGCGTTTCGATGCCGCCCGATCGCCGCATTGCGAACTCGTGCTGGGCCGCACCTTCCCCTGGGC
Source organism: Lysobacter sp. CCNWLW3 (assembly GCF_036697405.1). Lineage (NCBI taxonomy): Bacteria > Pseudomonadati > Pseudomonadota > Gammaproteobacteria > Lysobacterales > Lysobacteraceae > Lysobacter > Lysobacter sp. CCNWLW3. Next base: position 52,409 of record NZ_JBAHWA010000020.1, on the reverse strand, counting down.
CGAGGCGCTGCGCGCGCGCCTGGTGGTGCTGGGCCAGGGCGGCGAGGCGCAGTCGCTGGAGGAACTGGGCACGCTGGACGTGCAGATCGCAGACGCCTTCGCCGAGGCGGCGCTGGCGCTGCTGGCCGAAGCCGGGGTCGGCGCGGCCGACCTCAACGCGATCGGCTCGCACGGCCAGACCGTGCGCCACCGCCCCGAGGGCGCCTACTACGACGGCCGCAACCCCTTCACCTGGCAGCTCGGCGACGGCCACCGCATCGCCGAGCGCTGCGGCGTGGCCACTGTCGCGGATTTCCGCCGCCGCGACGTCGCCGCCGGCGGCCACGGCGCGCCGCTGGTGCCGGCCTTCCATGCCGCCCTGCTGCACGCGCCCGACGAGGACCGCGCGGTCCTGAACCTGGGCGGCATCGCCAACTACACCCTGCTGCCCGCCGACGGCGCGGCGCGCGGCTTCGACACCGGCCCGGCCAACTGCCTGATGGACGCCTGGCACCTGCTGCACCGCGGCGGCGCCTACGACGCCGACGGCGACTACGCGGCCCAGGGCGAGGTCGATCCGGAGCTGCTGGCGCGCCTGCTCGACGAGCCCTGGTTCGCCCTGCCGCCGCCCAAGAGCACCGGCCGCGAGCATTTCCACCTCGACTGGGTGCGCACGCGCCTGAGCGGCGGCGAGCGCCCCGAGGACGTGCAGGCGACCCTGCTGGAGCTGAGCGCGATCACCATCGCCGACGCCCTGCGCGCGCAGCAGCCGGACACGCGCCGGCTGCTGGTCTGCGGCGGCGGCGTGCGCAACGCCCGCCTGTTGCAGGCGATCGCCGCGCAGCTGCCGGACACGATCATCGAATCGACCGCGGCCTACGGCCTGGATCCGGATTTCGTCGAAGCCATGGCCTTCGCCTGGCTGGCGCGGCAGACCCTGGCCGGGTTGCCCGGCAATCTGCCCAGCGTGACCGGCGCGCGCGGCCCGCGCGTGCTCGGGGTGGTCTACCCGGCCTGATTCTTGCCGGCCGGCACCTGGTCGATCAGCTTCTGCAGGTCGGCGTCGATCTGGCTGGCGCCCTGGTGACCCCATTCGCCCTCGTCGACCGGACGCGGCGCGCGCCCGATCAGGGAATAGCCCGGATCGCTGGGCACGCTCTCCAGGGCCATGATCGCGGCCTTGAGGGCGTCGGCATCGGTGTCGCTGAAGCGCGCGGCCATCTCGGTCTCGCAGGCGAACAGGCCGTGCTCGAGCAGGTGCATCAGCGCTTCGTCCGGGGACCAGCTGCGGGCCTCGGCGACCCGGCGGATGCGTTCGGCCAGCACCGGGTCGATGTCGTGCAGGACAATATCGGTCATTGCTGCACTTTACCTCAGCAAACCGCGGGTTTTGTGCATGAACGTCGGCGAATCGTGAGCGCGGTCGCGCGCGTTCAGGCCGCCGCCGGCGCCGCGACCGGCCGGCGCATGACCAGGATCAGGCACAGCAGCAGGGCCGGAATTCCGAGCAGGGCGGTGCCGACGAAGAACAGCGAGTACGCCTCCAGCAGGGTGCGGCCGGTTTCCAGCTGCTCCACCGCCACCCCGGACAGGCCCTTGAGCAACTTGCCGGGCATGGCATAGAACGAACTGAGCAGGGCGTATTGGGTGGCGGTATAGCCCACGCTGGTCAGGCTGGACATGTAGCCGACCAGGGCCACGCCGGCGTAGCCGTTGCTGAAGTTGTCGATCGCCATGACGATCGCGAACACGGTCGGATCGCTGCCGTGCACCGCCAGATAGGCGTAGGCCAGGTTGGAACCCGGGCCCAGCACCGCGCCCACCAGCAGGGTGGGCACGAAGCCGAAGCGGATCGCGCTCAGGCCGGCCGCGGCGATGCCGACGATGGTCGCGACGGTGCCGATCGAACCGCGCACCGCGCCGACGGTCTCCTTGCCTATGCCCAGGTCGGCATAGAACGGGTTGGCCATCGGCCCGAACACGAAGTCCGGCAGCCGGTACAAACTGATCGCCACCAGCATCAGCAGCGCCCACTTGCCGTGGGTGCGCAGGAACATCAGCAGCGGGCCCAACACCGCGTCGAAGAAGCGCAGCAGCGGCCGCACCAGCGGCCGCGACCAGGTCGCCTCGGGCACCGGCCGGCCGTCCTGGGGGCGGCGCAGCAGCAGCCACAGCACCAGCGCCGTGCCCGCGGCGAACGCGGCGTCGAGGTAGCTCCAGCCGGCGTCCCAGAAATTGTGCTTGGCGATCTGGTAGGCCAGCGCGGCCACGCCGATCGCCAGGGCCGTCAGCCAGCGCACCACCATCGCGTCGGATACGCCCAGCGTTTCCTCGCCGGCGTCGACGATCCCGATCGCCGGTTCGGCGGCGGGCAAACGCGTCTCGCGCGCCAGGAACACCGCGAACATGCCCACGCCCAGCAGCGCCGCCATGATTTCGTAGGACACCGCCCAGCCCACACGCGCGGCGATGATCAGGATCAGCGAATCGGTGACCAGCAGCGCGGTGCGATAGCCCAGCGCGCCGCTGGCGGTCAGCAGGCCCTGTTGCTCGTTGCTGTCGGCGCTCTCGATGCGCCAGGCGTCGATCACGATGTCCTGGGTGGCCGAGGCGAAGGCCACCACCAGGGCCAGCACGCCGAACACCAGCAGGTGGTTCAAGGCCACCCCGCCCAGCATCAGCTGGCCCTTTTGCGGCTCGACCAGGGCCATGCCCAGCAGCGCCACGCTGGCGACGATCTGGGTGAGCAGCATCCAGCCGCGGCGGCGGCCCAACCAGCGCCCGAACAACGGCGCGTCGGTCTTGTCGACCAGCGGCGCCCACAGGAATTTCAGCGAATAGGCCAGACCGACCCAGGACAGGAAGCCGATCGTCGACAGCTCGATCGCGTTCTCGCGCATCCAGAAGCCGAGCGTGTTGCCGACCAGGTAGATCGGGATGCCCGAGCTGAAGCCCAGCAGCAGCATCGCCAGCACCTTGGGCTCGCGCAGGCTCTTGAGCACCTGCCGCCAGCCCGGGCGCGGCTTCGCCGCGGCGGCCTCAGAGCTCATAGTCGACGATGAACGGCGCGTGGTCGGAGAAGCGCGGTTCCTTCTGGATCGCCCAGCCGCGCAGGCGCTCGCGCAGGCCCGGCGTGGCCAACTGGTAGTCGATGCGCCAGCCCACGTCGTTGCCGCGCGCGCCGCCGCGGTTGCTCCACCAGGTGTAGTCCTGGCCTTCGGCGTTGAGGGCGCGGTAGGTGTCGACCCAGCCGTCCTGGTCGGCGCACAGGCCGTTCAGCCACTCGCGCTCGGGCGGCAGGCAGCCGGAGTTCTTCTGGTTGCTGGTCCAGTTCTTGATGTCCAGGCGGCTGCGCACGATGTTCCAGTCGCCGCACAGCACGTACTCGCGGCCGCTGCGCAGCCATTCGTCCAGCTTGGGTTTGAGCCAGTCCATGACCTCGAACTTGAAGCCCTGGCGCAGCTCGCCCGAGGACCCGGACGGGATGTAGAACGAGACCACGCTGAGATTTCCGTAACGGGCCTCGATATAGCGGCCTTCGTCGTCGAACGGCGCCCAACCCATCGCGGTGCGGACCTCGTCGGGCTCGCGCTTGGAGTAGATCGCGACGCCGCTGTAGCCCTTCTTGGTGATCGCGTCGCGGAAGTAGGCGCGGTAGCCCTCGGGCAGGAAGGCCGGGCCGGTGAGCTGGTGTTCCTGGGCCTTGGTTTCCTGGATGCACAGCACGTCGGCGTTCTGAGTGCGGAACCAGTCGAAGAAGCCCTTGGTGGCCGCCGACCGCAGGCCGTTGGCGTTGAAGCTGATGATGCGCATGCGCACTCCCGAGCGTGATGCGGCCGATCATAGCAATGGCCCGGGCGCCGGTGGCCTATCATGCCGGCATGTCCGTAGCCCCCGCCGCGTCCGCGATCGTCCGCGTCGTCCCCGTCGACGATGCGCTGGCCGAGGCGGTGCGCGCGCTGCGGGTCGCGCCGGAACAGCTGGAGTTCGTCGGCGATACCGCCTTCAACCTCGACGACACCCGCCGCGACCCCGACAGCGAGGCGATGGCGGTGCTGGCCGGCGACGAGGTGGTCGGCTTCTACCGCCTGGATTTCCATCCTGGCGCGGTCGGCGGCCGCGCCTTCGAGGAGCCCAGCGTGGGCTTGCGCGCGGTCGTGATCGACCACCGCCGCCAGGGCCGCGGCTACGGCGCGCGCGCCATGGACGCCTGCTGCGAGGACCTGCGACGGCGCCACCCGCAACGGCGGCTGCTGGCGCTGACCGTGAACTGCCGCAATCTCGCCGCGATCGCCGCCTACCGGCGCTCGGGCTTCGTCGACACCGGCGAACTGTTCCTGGGCGGCGCGGCCGGCCCGCAGCACCTGATGCTGCGCCGGCTGCAACCGTCCCCCACCGCTTGAATCCGAACCGCACGACGCCCCCCATGACCGACCACCGCTCCCGCTTCCTGCAACTCGCCCTGCGCGCCGACGCCCTTCGCTTCGGCGAATTCACCCTCAAGTCGGGCCGCAGCAGCCCTTATTTTTTCAACGCCGGCCGTTTCGATACGGGCGCCGCGCTGGCCGAACTGGCCGGCTGCTACGCCGACGCCATCGACGCCCACGGCGTCGGCTTCGACCTGCTGTTCGGACCGGCCTACAAGGGCATCCCGCTGGCGACCGCGCTGGCCTGCGAATACGCGCATCGCGGCCGCGACCTGCCGCTGGCGTTCAACCGCAAGGAAGCCAAGACCCACGGCGAGGGCGGCAGCCTGATCGGCGCGCCGCTGGCCGGGCGCCGGGTGCTGATCGTCGACGACGTGATCACCGCCGGCACCGCCATCCGCGAGGCGCTGGCGATCATCGCGCAGGCCGGCGGCAGCGCCGCCGGCATCGTGATCGCGCTGGACCGCCAGGAAGCCGTCGACCCGGCCACATCGCGACGCTCGGCGGCAGAAACTGTCGCAATCGAACAGGGCCTGCCGGTGATCGCGGTCGCCAGCCTGGCCGACCTGCTGGCGTTCACCGGCGAAAGCGCCGAATTCGGCGCCCAGCGCGAGCGCCTGCTCGACTACCGCGAGCGTTACGGCAGCCACGCCGGCGCCTGAATTCCGCGGCTCGCGCCTGGCCGGCCGACCCCGGCCGGGCGCGTTGATGGAATCGTGACGCCGGTTGCACGCGCGGGGTGCTGATATGGCCCGACTCTTGCGTCAGTTCCATCCCATGACCCATGCATCGCGATGGCAGGGAGCCGATATGAACAAGATCCACTCGCTGCTGACCGGTGCCGTGCTGCTGGCGCTGACCGCCACCGTCGCGGTCGCCCAGGACGCGCCCAAGAAGAAGCTCTACTGCTGGAACGAGAACGGCCGCAAGGTCTGCGGCGACGCCCTGCCGGCCAGCGCGGTCGACAGCGCGCGCACCGAGTTCAGCGCCAAGAGCGGCCTGGCCACCGCTCAGGTCGGCCGTGCCCTGACCGCCGAGGAACGCGCCGCCGCCGCCGCCCAGGCCGAAGCCGCGCGCATCGCCGCGATGGCCGACGAGGCCAAGGCCCGCCGCGACATCGCCATGGCCCAGTCCTACGCCACCGAGGCCGACCTGCGGCGCGCGTTCCAGGAACGCATCGCGGTGATGGACGAGACCGTGAAGGCCTCGCAGCTCGGCGTCGAAGGCCGGCGCCAGAGCCTGCTCAGCCTGCTGCGCAAGGCCGGCGAAGAAGAACTCAACGGCAAACCGGTGCGCGGCAGCCTGTCCGACAACATCCGCAACCAGCACGCCGAACTGCTGCGCCAGCAGAGCATCCTGCTGCAGCAGAAAGCCGAGCGCGCGACGATCGACGAGGACCTGACCGCGGCGCTGCAGCGCTACAACAGCATGAAGGCCGCCGAGGCGGCGCGCGCGGGCGGTTGAGCGGGACGAACGCCGCGGGACTGCGTCCGAGCGCTAGCGGCATCCAGGATTCACGGACGCTGAGAACGAAACGACCGGCCTGAGCCGGTCGTTTCGCTTTGCGTCGGCCCGATGCCCGGGCCGCAATCAGAACGGCAGGTTGAGCGTGGGATCCACCGCCAACAGCTGCGAGCGGAACGCGGCCTGGATACGGCCCAGCGACTCGCGCGAGTCGGCGTCGAAGCGCAGCACCAGCACCGGGGTGGTGTTGGACGCGCGCACCAGGCCCCAGCCGTCGGCGTAGTCCACGCGCAGGCCGTCGATGGTCGACAGGCGCGCGCCCTCGAACTGGGCCTGCTGCAGGAAACGCTCGACGAAGCTGTGCGGGTCGCCGTCGGGCGCATCGACCTTGATCTCGGGCGTGGACACGCCGTCGGGCAGGGCCGCCAGGGTCTCGCTGGCGCTTTGCGGGCGCGCGGCCAGGATCTCGAGCAGGCGCGCGGCGGCGTAGATGCCGTCGTCGAAACCGAACCAGCGCTCCTTGAAGAAGAAGTGGCCGCTCATCTCGCCGGCCAGCTCGGCGTCGGTCTCGCGCATCTTGGCCTTGATCAGCGAGTGCCCGGTCTTCCACATCAGCGGGCTGCCGCCATGGCGCAGGATCTGGCCCGGCAGACGGCCAGTGCACTTGACGTCGTAGATGATCATCGCGCCGGGGTTGCGTTCCAGCACGTCGGCGGCGAACAGCATCAGCAGGCGGTCGGGGAAGATGTTCTGGCCGTCGCGAGTGACCACGCCCAGACGGTCGCCGTCGCCGTCGAAGGCCACGCCCAGGTCGGCGTCCAGGCGCTGCACCATCTTGATCAGGTCGGCGAGGTTGTGCGGCTCGCTCGGGTCCGGATGGTGGTTGGGGAAGTTGCCGTCGATGTCGCAGTACAGCGGCGTGACCTCGGCGCCGATCGCGCTGAGCACGCGCGGGCCGATGTCGCCGGCCACGCCGTTGCCGGCGTCGACCACGACCTTGAGCGGGCGGTCGATCTGCACGTCGGAGGCGATGCGCTGGACGTAGTCCTCGCCGATGTCGCGCTCGGACAGCGAGCCCAGATCGCCCAGGTGCAGGCGGTCGTCGGCGATGCGCGCGTACAGATCGGTGATGGCGTCGCCGGACAGGGTTTCGCCGCCGACCACGATCTTGAAGCCGTTGTAATCGGGCGGGTTGTGGCTGCCGGTGACCGAGATGCAGGAACCGGCGCGCAGATGGTAGGCGCCGAAGTAGATCACCGGGGTCGGCGCCATGCCGATGTCGATCACGTTGCGGCCGGCCTTGCGCAGGCCGGCGATCAGGCCTTCGACCATGGCCGGGCCGGACAGGCGGCCGTCGCGGCCGACGACGATGTCGGTCAGGCCTTGTTCGTGCATCAGCGAGCCGACCGAGTGGCCGATCAGTTCGGCGACGCCTGCGTCCAGGGTCTTGCCGACCACGCCGCGCACGTCGTAGGCGCGGAAGATGCTGCGGTCGATCGCGACCGCCTTGGCCGGCAGCGGCGACTTGACCTCGATCGGCAGTTCGACCGGCGGCGGCACCGGCTGCTGTTCCATCGCTTCGGTCAGGGTCTGGTCGGGGCCTTCCTCCTCGACCGCGACCGCCGCGCCGCGGCGCAGCTTGGGCGCGCGCCAGGCCAGCAACGCCAGCAGCGCCAGCGCCGCGGCGGCGCCGAAGCAGCCGACCGCGCCCAGGCCGAGCGGGCCGCCGGCGATGTCGGGAATGGCGGCGGCGACGCGCAGGTCGCTGTCGGGAATCTTGGCCGCAAGCGCCTCGGCGCCGTCGGCGAGCGAGGCGTCGCCGCGCTCGACCACGCTGTAGCCGCCCTGGCGCAGGGCCAGGTAGCTGTCGCTGGACACCGAGGCGCCTTCGATGCCTTGGCTCACGCGCTGCAGCGGCAGACGCAGGAAGGCCACGCCGACCGCCTGCGGGCCGACGCGCGCGGGCGCGGCCAGGGCCAGGGTGGCTTGGGCGCCGTCGCGCGCGATCCAGGCCACCGCCTTGTCGTTGGCGATCGCCGCCTCCATCGCGGCCAGGCGGCCGTAACCGCCCTTGGGCAATGCGGCGTACTCGGCCGCCAGGTCGCTGCGCAGGACCACGGCGTCGCTGGCGCCGGGCCAGTCCTTGCCGAGTTCGCGCGCGGCCGCGGCCAGATCGCCCGCGCCCAGCGCGGTCTGCAGCGGCGCCGAGGCCAGGCGTTCGTCCAGGCGCTTGAGTTCGCCGGCCAGGCCGGACTTGGCGGCGGCGACGGCGGCGTCGCGCGCGCGCTCGATCCCGCTGCGACGCGCGTTGTCGCGATGCTGCTGCCAACCGCTCCAGGCGAACCAGGCCGCCAGCAGCGCGCACAGCACGATCGCGATCGGGCGTATCGGTTTGAGTTGTTCGGCCGACAGCTTGGGCCGCTCGATCTTCAGATCCACCATCGTTGCGTTCCTTTGATCAGCGCACGCCAGTGTGGCCGAAACCGCCGGCCCCGCGCGCGCTGGATTCGAATTCGTCGACCACCTGCAGCGTCGCCCGTACGATCGGAAGTACGACCAGCTGCGCGATGCGATCCCCCGGCTGCATCGTAAAAGCCTCGCGCCCGCGATTCCACACGCTGATCAGCAAGGGCCCCTGATAGTCGGCATCGATCAGGCCGGTGCCGTTGCCCAGCACGATCCCGTTTTTGTGACCCAGGCCCGATCGCGGCAGGATCACCGCGCACAGCGTGGGGTCGCCGAGGTGGATCGCCAGACCCGACGGCACCAGCGCGGTGTCGCCCGGGTGCAGCACCAGCGACTGGTCCAGCGCCGCGCGCAGGTCCAGGCCGGCGCTGGCGGCGGTGGCGTATTGCGGCAGCGGCCATTCGTCGCCGAAGCGCGGGTCGAGGATCTTCAGTTCAAGAGTGTGATTCATTCGTTGCGCAGTCGTTCGGCGATCAGGTCCAGCAGCTGGTCGGCCAACTGGGTCTTGGGTGCGGGACCGAGCGCGCGTTCGCCGCCGGTCCAGTACACGGTCAGGGCGTTGTCGTCGCTCTCGAAACCGCTGCCGGGCACGCCGACGCGATTGGCGGCGATCAGGTCCAGCTTCTTCTTCTCGAGCTTGCCGCGCGCGTAGCGCTCGACCTCGTCGGTCTCGGCGGCGAAGCCGACCACCAGGCGCGGGCGCGCGGCATGCACCGCGACCTCGGCCAGGATGTCGGGCGTGCGCACCAGCTCCAGGGCGAAGTGCGCTTCGTTTTTCTTGATCTTGCCCGGCGCGACCTGCGCCGGGGTGTAGTCGGCGACCGCGGCGGCGCCGATGTAGGCGTCGGCCGGCAGGCCCGCCAGCACCGCCTCGCGCATCTGCGCGGCCGAGCGCACGTCGGTGCGCGCGACCCCGGCCGGCGTCGGCAGCGATACCGGACCGGCGATGAGGCTCACCTGCGCGCCGCGGCGTGCGGCGGCCTCGGCGATCGCGAAGCCCATCTTGCCGCTGCTGCGGTTGCCGATGAAACGCACCGGATCGATGTCTTCGAAGGTCGGGCCGGCGCTGACCAACAGCCGCAGCCCCTGCAGGCTGGCCGCGCTCACGGCGTCACCTGGGCCAGCGCGGCGACGATGTCGTTGGGCTCCATCAGGCGGCCGGGACCGGATTCGGGCTCGGCCATGGGGCCGTCCATCGGGCCCAGCAGGCGCACGCCGCGCGCGCGCAGGGTGGCGACGTTGGCCTGGGTGGCCGGATGCGCCCACATGCGGTGGTTCATCGCCGGGGCCAGGGTCAGCGGCGCGTCGGTGGCCAGGCACAGGGTGGCGATCAGATCGTCGGCGAAGCCGTGCGCGAGCTTGGCGATCATGTCGGCGGTGGCCGGCGCGATCAGCACCCGCTGCGCCCAGCGCGCCAGCTCGATATGGCCCATCGAGGCCTCGGCCTCGGCGTCCCACAGCGAGGTCCGCACCGGCTGGCCGGACAGGGCCTGAAAGGTCGCGGTGCCGACGAAGCGGGTCGCGTTCTCGGTCATGGCCACGCGCACGTCGGCGCCGGCATCGCGCAGGCGGCGCACCAGCTCGGCGGCCTTGTAGGCGGCGATGCCGCCGCAGACGCAAAGCAGCACGTGCTGGCCTTGCAGGGTGAGTGGCGCGTCTGATGCCATGTTCGGCTTCGGTCCATTGCGGCGGTGCGGCTCCGGCGTTCGCAGACTGCCCGTAAGGGAATTCCCACGCCGGAATGGGGCCCTAGCTTACCCGATGCCCCCGCAACGCCCGATCGGCGCGCCTCGCGCCACGCGGCAAGCTGCGGCCATGCGTATCCAAGAATGGCCCAGCGCGGAACGGCCCCGCGAAAAACTCCTGGCACGCGGCGCCCGCTCGCTTTCGGACGCCGAACTGCTGGCGATCTTCCTCGGCTCCGGCCTGCGCGGCCGCGACGCGGTCTCCAGCGCGCGCAGTTTGCTGAACGCGCACGGCCCCCTGCGCGCCCTGCTCGAATGCAGCCCCGCCCAGCTGCTGGGCCTGCCCGGCCTGGGTCCGGCCCGCACCTGCACCCTGGTGGCGGCGCTGGAGTTGGCCAACCGGCACCTGTCGGCCCAGCTCGAGCGCGGCGAGGCCCTGGCCGATCCGGGCGCGGCCGGGCGCTATTTCGCCCAGCGCCTGCGCGGCCTGTCGCACGAGGTGTTCGCGGCCCTGTTCTTGGACGCCAGCCACCGCGCGATCGCGTTCGAGGAGCTGTTCCGCGGCACCATCGACGGCGCCGAGGTGCACCCGCGCGAGGTGGTCCGGCGCGCCCTGGCGCACAACGCCGCGGCGGTGATCGTCGGCCACAACCACCCCAGCGGCAATCCCGAACCCAGCGGCGCCGACCGCGCCGTGACCGCGCGCCTGCGCCATGCCCTGGACCTGGTCGACATCCGCCTGCTCGACCATTTCGTGATCGCCGACGGGCCGCCGGTGTCGATGGCGGCGCGCGGCATGCTCTGAGGCCTGGCTCCAGCGGCCGGCGCTGGTGCCGCCGTCGGGTACGGGAACGCGTTTCGCGGCGGCGTCCGCGGCCCGCCCGCGGCTTCGCCCTCGCGTACAATGGCCGATCCGCAGCACCCCGCAGAATCCCCGTGAAAACCCATCTCCGCGCGCTGGTCGCGCAGGCCATCGATGCGTTGCGCGCCGCCGGCACCCTGCCGGCCGAGCTGGCGACGCCCGAATTCGTGATCGAACGTCCCAAGACCCGTGCCCAGGGCGACTTCTCGACCAACGCCGCGATGCTGCTGTCCAAGCCCGCGCGCGCCAATCCGCGCGAAATCGCGCAGAAGCTGGTCGAGGCCCTGCCCGGCAACGGCGACATCGCGCGCATCGAGATCGCCGGCCCCGGCTTCATCAACTTCCATGTCGACGAGTCGGCCTGGCGCCGCCTGCTGCGCGACGCCCTGGCCGCCGGCGCCGACTACGGCCGCAACGACAGCGGCGCCGGCCATCGCGCCGGCGTCGAGTACGTCTCGGCCAACCCGACCGGCCCGCTCCATGTCGGCCACGGCCGCGCCGCGGTGATCGGCGACTGCATCGCGCGCGTGCTCGCCGCCAACGGCTGGAACGTGGCGCGCGAGTTCTACTACAACGACGCCGGCGTGCAGATCAACAACCTGGCGATCTCCACCCAGGCGCGCGCGCGCGGCATCGCCCCGGGCGACGAGGGCTGGCCGGAAGACGGCTACCGCGGCGACTACATCGCCGACGTGGCGCGCGCCTATCTCGACGGCGCCACCGTCGAAGTCGACGGCCACAGCGTGGTCGGCGCCGGCGATGCCGACGACCTCGACGCGATCCGCCGCTTCGCCGTGGCTTACCTGCGCCGCGAGCAGAACGGCGATCTCGCCGCCTATGGCGTCGGTTTCGACGTGTATTTCCTGGAAAGCTCGCTGTACGCCGACGACAAGGTCGAGGAGACCGTGCGCGAACTGATCGCGCACGGCCATACCTACGAAGAGGGCGGCGCGCTGTGGCTGCGCAGCACCGACTTCGGCGACGACAAGGACCGCGTGATGCGCAAGTCCGACGGCACCTACACCTACTTCGTGCCCGACGTCGCCTATCACCTGAGCAAGTGGCAGCGCGGCTACGAGCGCGCGATCACCGAACTGGGCGCCGACCACCACGGCTCGCTGGCGCGCGTGCGCGCCGGCCTGCAGGCGCTGGATGCCGGCATTCCGCAGGGCTGGCCCGAGTACGTGCTGCACCAGATGGTCACGGTGATGCGCGGCGGCGAGGAAGTGAAGCTGTCCAAGCGCGCCGGCAGCTACCTGACCCTGCGCGACCTGATCGACGAGGCCGGCCGCGACGCGGTGCGCTGGTTCCTGATCGCGCGCAAGCCCGATTCGCAGCTGACCTTCGACATCGACCTGGCGCGTTCGCAGTCGATGGACAACCCGGTCTACTACGTGCAGGTCTCGCACGCGCGCATGTGCGGCCTGATGCGCCAGCTCAAGGAACGCGGCCTGTCCTTCGACCTGGAGCAGGGCTTGGCCCAGCCGCTGGACCTGGACGACGCCGCCGCGCACGAACTGGTGACGACCTTGCTGCGCTACCCCGATGTGGTGGCCGCGGCCGGCCGCGACCTCGAGCCGCACCAGATCGCGGTCTATCTGCTGGAATTGGCGCAGACCTTCCAGACGTATTACAACGACCACCAGTTCCTGGTCGACGACGATGCCGTGCGCAACGCGCGCCTGGCGCTGGCGACGGCGACGCGCCAGGTGCTGGCGAACGGTCTGGATCTGTTGGGCGTCAGCGCCCCCGAGGTGATGTAAGTGGCAGCACGACGTGGCAAATCGCAAGCGAAGCGCAACCAGGGCAACGGCGGCGGCCTGCCCGGCTGGGCCTGGGGCGTCATGGGCGTCCTGTTGGGCGTGGTGCTGATCCTGTCGGCGCCGAAGTTCCTCAAGTCCGACGGCGACGGCTTCTTCCGTCCCAAGCCCAACCCCGACGCCCAGCCCGCGCCGGTCGCGGTGGCCGAGGACGAGACCGTCGCGCCGGACAACGACAACGGCTCGACCGCGCCCAAGCCCGCCGCCGCTGCCGACAAGCAGCCGCCCGACTACGCCTTCTACGACCTGCTGCCCGGCAAGGAAGTCCCGCTGAGCGATGCCGAACTGGCCGCGACCGAGCGCGCCGAAGCGCAGCGCCTGGCCCAGCAGCAGAAGCAGCAGGCGGCGCAGACCGCCGCGCAGAACGGCGCATCCCCGGCGACCGCACCGGCCAACGCGACCGCCGCCAACAACGCCGGCGCCACCCTGCCCAAGCCGGTCGACGCCGGCCCGAGCACGCCCGTCGCGGCGATCCCGGCCGCGACCGCCAACGCGGGCACGACCGCGCCGGCCACGGCCAACATCGCCGCCGGCACTGCATCGAACGCGATCGGCGACGGCACCCTCTACCTGCTCCAGGCCGGCGCGTTCCAGGCCTCCGGCCAGGCCGAGGAAATGAAGGCCAAGATCGCTCTGCTGGGCCTGGGCGCCCGGGTCGAACAGGCGCAGATCAGCGGCAAGACCGTCTACCGCGTGCGCATGGGCCCCTACGGCACCGCCAGCGACCTGGCCGAAGCCAAGCGCAAGCTTGCCAGCGGCGGCCTGCCGGGCATGGCGATCAAGGTCAGGTAAGCGATCGGTTCCGCCGGCGGCCGCTGCGTCGCCGGCCCGCTGGGCATGCTCGCGCCGACGGCGATGCGACGGCTTCCAGGGTTCGATGGCCACGCGCCGCAAAGGTAGCCGCCACCTCGTTCGCGGCGCAGACGCGGGTCGCCGCTCATGGTTCGACAGGCTCACCGGCTCGGGAGCTGCGTCTAGGGCCCCACCGTAGGATGCGGTGAGCCATAGGCCAACCGCGTCGTCGCCATGACGACGACGCGCCGCAAAGGCAACCGCCACGTCATCGACGCAGCGGACGCGGTTCGCCGCTCATGGTTCGACCGTGCGCGCCACGAACGGCTCTGGCAGTCGCGAACGGCCTTGGGAATCGCGAACGGCTCGGGGAGTTGCGAACGGCTCTGGGGGATCGCAACGCCTTTTGGCGTGGCGACACAACCGCTCTTCCTCTCCCTTTGAAAAGGGGGACTGAGGGGGATTTGCTCTTACAGCGGCACGAGGAAGCACCTCTCAAGCCCGCATCGTCGCCATCGCGCGCACCGCCGCGGGCGGCCCGCCACACCAGACCGTCGCCGCCAGCCGGCGCCTCAGCGCCCGCCGGCAAGCGCGAGCACGGTCACAGCCCGGGCAGCGCAGGCTTGGCGCTGCGCACGACCGAGGTAGACTCGCCCGGTTCGCAGCAAGGTGAAGCATGGACAAACGCGTACTTCTGGGCTGCATCGCCGCACTGTCGGTGCTGTTGCTGGGCGGCCTGGCCGCGCAGCTGGCCGGCGCCAACAGCGAGGGCGGGCAGATCCTGCATACCCCCTTGGGCCGGGTGCCGATCGGCGATGTCCTGATGGTGCTGCTGGCGATGACGGTGGGCGGCGCGGTCGCGCGGCGCAAATTCCGTGCCGTCGCCGTGCTGATGGTGCTCATCGTCTGGCTGGCGATCCTGACCGTGCTGGTGGCGATGATCGCCCCGGACAGCCCGCCGCCGATGGCGTCCTTGCCGGCGATGCTGAAGTACAACGGCGCCGCGATCGCGCTGAGCCTGTTCGCGGCCTGGCTGGGCGCCACCATCGGCGAGACCCTGGCCAACCGCCGCGCCAAGACCGTCGCGTCCTGAGCGTAGCACCGCTGCCTTCTGTGGGAGCGGCGTGAGCCGCGATCGTGCGGCCCGTCGCAACGCGGCTCGTAGCTCGCGCAGCGAATGCAAAAGCGTCGCGGCTTACGCCGCTCCTACAGGGAACCGGCGCAACGCGCGCTGCCGGCTTAGGCGCGCGATCAGCCGCGCTTGATCGCGATCAGCGCCGACGTATCGGACTCGCCCATGCCGCGTTCGATCAGCTCGGCGTAGTCGGCCAGGGCCTGATCGATGACGGCGGTGCGAATGCCGCTGTCGCGCGCGATCGCCTGCACGATGCGCAGGTCCTTGAGCATGTGCGCGCACTTGAAACCGGGCGCGAACTCGTCGCGCAGCATGGTCGCACCGCGCTTGTCGAGGAACCAGTTGTTGGCCGCGCCGGCCAGCAGCGTGGGCAGCAGGCGCTCCGGGTCCAGGCCCAGCTTCTCGCCCAGGGCCAGGCCTTCGCAGACCGCCTCGTTGATGCCCGCGACCAGCACCTGATTGACCGCCTTGGTGGCCTGGCCGGCGCCGGTTCCGCCCATGTGGCTGATGCGTGCGGCGTAGGACTCGATCGCCGGGCGCGCGCGTTCCAGCACCTCGGCGTCGCCGCCGGCCATCACCGACAGCTTGCCGTTGCGCGCGCCTTCGACGCCGCCGGACACCGGCGCGTCGATGAAGCCGATGTTGTGGGTGGCCAGCATCGCCGCGCAGCGGCGCGCGGTCTCCACCGCCACCGTCGAATGGTCGACCACCACCGCTCCGGCCTTGAGCACCTCGGCCAGCGCGGCCACGTTCTCCAGCACGTCCGCGTCCAGCGACACGCACAGCGTCACCACGTCGCAGTCGGCGAAGTTCGCCGCCGAGCGCGCCGCGCGCACGTCCAGCTCCGCCGCCAGCGCGTCGGCCTTGGCCTGGGTGCGATTGCCGACCGCGGTCAGCAGCCCCTGGTTGTGCACGTAACGCGCCATCGGCGCGCCCATCGCGCCCAGGCCTATGAATCCGACTTTCATTTCAACCTTCCGTCCCGTGAGGGTGTTCAGACCTGCCATTCGTAAATCGTGAGCCGCGACGCACCGGTCAGGTGCAGCGGATCGGTATGCGCGAGCGCGGTCGCCGCGTCCAGGTCCGGCGCCAGCAGCACATAGGCGCCGCCGCTCTTGTCCGAGAACGCACCCGAGCGCTCCAGCCGGCCTTGCGCGCGCAGCGCGGCGATGAACTCGCGATGCGGTTCGATCGCGCCGGCGTCGAACGCCGGCTCGCGCATCGCCAGCACCAGATACTGCTTCATGCCCGTGGTCCCGCCGTCGTCACGCCAGCGGCGCGTCGCTGAGATAGGTGTAGCCGGTCAGGCCGGTCTCCAGCGCCTCGTTCAGGCGATCGGATTCCTCGCCCGACAACCGCGCCGCGGCGACCTTGTCGCGGTAGGCCTGGCGCAGATCCGACAGCTGGTAGCCGACGTAGTCCAGCATCACGTCGGTGGTGTCGCCGCGGCGCTGCTGCGCGATCCGGTAACCATCGCCGTCCACGCGCACTTCCACCGCGTCGGTGTCGCCGAACAGGTTGTGGATGTCGCCCAGGATCTCCTGGTAGGCGCCGACCAGGAAGAAACCCAGCCGGTAGCTTTCGCCGTGCTTGAGGCGATGCAGCGGCAGCGAGGTATCCAGGCCCTCGTTCTCGACGTAGGTCTTGACCGTGCCGTCGGAGTCGCAGGTCATGTCGGCCAGGATGCCGCGGCGCTCGGGTACCTCGTCCAGGCGCTCGATCGGCACGATCGGGAACACCTGGTCGATCGCCCACACGTCCGGAATCGACTCGAACACGCTGAAGTTGACGAAGTACTTGTCGACCAGGCGGTCGTTGAGTTCGTCCAGCAGCTCGCGATGGCTCTTCTCGTCGTAGTTCAGGCGCTGCCGCACCGCGTGCGCGATCGCGTAGAACAGGTCGTCGATGCGCGCGCGCTGGGTCAGGTCGATCTGGCCCAGCGCGTACAGCGACAGGCCTTCGCTGTGGTGATGCTGGGCCTCGTGGAACAGTTCCACCGCCGGGCGCCGGTCGAGCTCGTCGTGGATCTCGCGCAGGTGGCGCACCACCGCCGGCTCGTCGTCGTGCGAATCGGGGATGCGGCCTTCCGGCGCTTCCTCGACTTCCGACACGTTGGCCACCAGCACCGCGTGGTGCGCGGTCATCGCGCGGCCGCACTCGGTGACCACGCGCGGCGGGGTCAGGCCGTGTTCGACGCAGGCCTCGGCCAGCGGCTGGACGATGCTGTTGGCGTACTGGCCGATGCCGTAGTTGATCGAGCAGTAGCCGCGCGAGCGCGTGCCTTCGTAATCGATGCCCAGACCGCCGCCGACGTCCATGTAGCGCACCTTGGCGCCCAGCTTGGACAGTTCGACGAAGTAGCGCGTGGCCTCGCGCATGCCGTTGGCGATGTCGCGCACGTTGGAGATCTGCGAACCCATGTGGAAGTGCAGCAACTGCAGGCAATCGCCCATGCCGGCGTCGCGCAGCTTCTTCCACAGGTCCAGCACCTGGCGCGGCGACAGCCCGAACTTGGCCTTGTCGCCGCCGCTGTTCTGCCACTTGCCGGCGCCCAGCGAGGCCAGGCGCATGCGCACGCCCAGGCCGGGCTGCACGCCCAGGGCCTGCGCTTCCTCGATCACCAGCGCCAGCTCGGACGGCTTCTCGACCACGATGTAGGTCTCCAGCCCCAGCTTGCGGCCGATCAGGGCCAGGCGGATGTACTCGCGGTCCTTGTAGCCGTTGCACACGATCAGGCCGCCTGGCCGGCTCAGCGCCAGCACCGCCATCAGCTCGGGCTTGCTGCCCGCTTCCAGGCCGAAGCCTTCGCCGTGGTGCGAGGCCAGGGTGCCGGCCACGCCGCGGTGCTGGTTGACCTTGATCGGGTAGACCGCGGTATAGCCGCCGGCGTAGTCCCACTCGGCCTGGGCCTGCGCGAACGCGGCCTGCAGCTTGCCCAGGCGGTCGCCCAGGATGTCGGGGAAGCGCACCAGCACCGGCAGCTTGGCGCCGTTGGCGCGCGCGGCGTCGACGACCTCGGGCAGCGGGATCGACGGACCGCGCTCGCCGTGCGGCCGCACCGCGATCCGCCCGGCCGCATCGACATCGAAGTAGCCTTCGGACCAATGCGGGATCGAGTAGGTCTTACGGGCCTGATCGAGCGACCAGTCGGACATCGGCGTGGCACCAGTGGTACGGAGGGGACGCGCATTCTACCGTCCCCATGCCTCGATCCCGGCCATCGCTGCCTGAACGGCCGCGGGCGGCCCCACCCTGGCGCGAGCGGCTTCAGCCCCGGGTGTACACCAGCGTGCCCGGCATCGCCTTGATCCGCTTGGCCAGGGCGCGGTGGCTGGATTCGTGCAGGGCGACGATGCTGCCCGGCAGCTCCAGGCCATCGAGCACCTTCTGCAGCATCCCGTCTTCGGTCCAAGCCACCCCGCGCAGGGCCAGCAGCACCAGGTAGTGCGGAATGCCGGTCTCGTCGCCCTCGATCTGCTTGCGCACGATCCAGGCCCGCTTGACCTTGCCGGAGGCTTGCAGGCCCGCAACCGCGACGCCCAGGGCCTCGGCGTCCAGGCCGTGCTCGAGCAAGCGGTCCTTCTTGGCGTCGACCTCCTCGCGCGCGAGCACGGCGCCCTCGCGGCGCTGGTACAGGGCGCGCAACCGTTTGGCCGCCGCCTCGAACGCGGCCTCGTCGCCGACGCGGTGATGGTGCTGCATCAGCAGCTGCAGGGCCTGCTCGCTGAAATCCGCATCGAGCTCCATGGCGCGCTCCAGATGGGCCACGCCTTCCGCGTCCTGGCGGTCCAGCAGCAGCGCGCCCAGGCGGGCGACGACCAGGGCCGCATCCGGGCATGCGCTCAGCGCGGTGCGGTACAGCGGCAGGGGGTCGGCGTCCGGACGCAGACGGTGGACCAGGATCGCGTATTCGCCCAGCTCGGGGCCCGCCAGCGTATCGACGCGCGCCTCCAGCTCGGACAAGCGCGCATGGTCCTGGCCCAGGTTTTCGTGCTGTTGGCGCCAGCTCTCGGCGATGTGCTCGCGCCATTCGCGGCTGAAGCGCTCCTCCAGGGTCTCGCGCAGCGGCCCCAGCAGCGCCTCGGCGGCCGATTGCGCCGGCGCCGGCACCGATGCGGGCGACTGACCCAGGGCTTGCAGGCGCTGGGCCAGGGTCGGGTGGGTGTCCTCCAGGCCGGGCTGCTCGTCCAGCAGCTCCTGCAGGCGTGCCGCATCGTCGCTGCCGACGTGGGCGAAACTGCCGGCCATGTCGCGGAACAGCGCCTGCGGCGGCTGCGGTTGGGCCTGCACGCTGCGCTCCACGCCGGCCCAGAAATCGCGTTGCAGGCGCACGTTGCCCAGCCCTACGCGCTGCAGCGCCTGGGCCATGGTGGGCGCGCCGGTCACGCGCGCGGCGGTGGCGTCGGCGTCGTACTCCTGCGCGCGCGCCAGCACGAAGCTGTAGGCGTCGAAGTAAGGCGCATACCAGTTGAAGAAGCGCAGGAATACCGCGCCCATGCGCGAACGCCGTTGCGACAGCTCCTCCAGGAACCGGTACCAGCTCGCGCGCACCCGGTAGATCCAGCCCGAGAAGCGGCCATGGCCGCCGCCGAAATGGCCGAACTCGTGCGCGACCACCGCGGCGAACTGCTCGCGGCTGAGCAACTGCATCAGCGGCAGGCCCAGCACCAGGTAATGGGTATGCCCGAACAGGCCCAGCATGCACGGCACGCTGGCGGCGCCGGCATTGAGGTTCGGATCGATCAGGATCTGCTTCAGCGGCGGCGCCCCGGTCTGCTCGCGCAGGCGCTCGATCTCGGCGCGCAGCGCCGGCGCCTCGTCCGGGCCCAGCACGTAGCCGCTGGGCGGCTCGAACTTCACCCACAGCGCCTTGAGCACGAACCAGCCGAACGCGACCGGTATCCAGATCACTTTCAGCAGCTTGAGCAGCAGGATCGGGCTGATCGCCAGCAGCGCCAGCACCAGGCCGGCCGACATGCCCAGCGCCAGCAGCACCGTGCCGCCCAGCACCGCGAATCCCAGGCCCGCCAACAGGGCCAACTTGAACTTGTAGCGTCCAGGCGCCTGCTGCGCCTCCCGCTCCAGGCGCTCGACCAGCCCCTGGTACCGCGCGACCGATGCCATCCCTGCAGCCCCCTGCTCCGCCCCCGTGCCTGCGGCCATTTTAGGACAGGCCGGGCGCCTCACGCCCGGTCCGTTACAATGCCGCCCCCCGCCCTGGCGCAGCGCCCGCACGTCGTGGCGCAGCGCGGCCGTCATCGGCGACGGCTACCTTGGCAGGCGCGTCCCACTTCTTCTGGAATCACCCGCATGAGCAGCTCCGACACCTGGCATTACGAGAACTTCGAGCGCGCCGGCTCGGCCATCGGCTATCGCATCACCCGCAAGCTCGACGAGGTCCAGTCGCCGTTCCAGAAGATCGAGATCTTCGAGAGCACCGACTGGGGCAACCTCATGCTGATCGACGGCGCGATGATGCTGACCACGCGCGACAACTTCCTCTACCACGAGATGATGTCGCACCCGGCGCTGTTCACCCATGCCGCGCCCAAGAACGTGGTCATCATCGGCGGCGGCGACTGCGGCACCCTGCGCGAAGTGCTCAAGCACCCCGGCGTCGAAGAAGCCGTGCAGTGCGATATCGACGAGCAGGTCACGCGCATGGCCGAGAAGTGGTTCCCGGAACTGTGCGAGCGCAACGGCGACGCGCGCGCGCAGCTGCTGTTCGACGACGGCATCGCCTACATGGCCAACCGCGCGCCGGGCAGCGTCGACATCATCATCGTCGACTCCACCGACCCGGTCGGCCCGGCCGAAGGCCTGTTCAACAAGGCCTTCTACGAAAGCTGCTTCCGCGCGCTCAAGGACGACGGCATCCTGGTCCAGCAGTCGGAATCGCCGCTGGTCCTGCTCGACCTGATCAAGGAAATGCGCGGCGAAATGGGCAAGGCCGGCTTCGCCCGCTTCCAGACCCTGCCGTTCCCGCAGCCGTGCTACCCCACCGGCTGGTGGAGCTGCACCCTGGCGCGCAAGTCCGGCGGTTTCGATTTCCGCGACGCCGACGCGCGCGGCAAGGGCTTCGACACCCTGTACTACAGCGCCGACATCCACCGCGGCGCGCAGACCCTGCCGCCGTTCGTGGCCCAGGCCCTGGGCGAAGCCTGATCCGGCATCGGGCGCGGCCGGGCGCAGGCCCGGTCACGCGCCCGATACGCGGCCACGCGGCGGCCTGGCGGCCGCCGCGGTTCCCGCCTGGCCGCGCTTAGCGGAACGCCGCCATCGCCGCCGCGCGTTCGCGCATGACCCGCTCGTTGTCGCGCGTGCTGGTGCCCAAGGGCCGGCTCACGCCGCCGGAGACGTAGCTTTGGTCGGTGGTCGAGAAGTAGCCGATGCGCGGCTGCGGATTCGCATTCACCGCCATGATCGTGCGGAAATTGCCGGACGTATTGACGTAGCCATGACCGTACGAGAACGGCGTGGTGCTCGGATCGTTGTCGTGGCGGGCGCCGAACAGGTGCGCCGCCTCGTGCACGAAGGTATACGTGCTGCAGCTTTGGTTCTGCACGAAGAAGCCGCTGCTGGCGGTCGCGCCGATCACCGAGGCCTGGCCGCACAGGCCCGCGCCGCTGCTGCTTTGCAGGCCGTCGCGGACGACCAGGGTCACCAGGTCGGCGGCGGTGCTGTCGCGCTCGGTGGTCGAGTAAGCGTCGTACCAACCATCGCTGGTACCCCTGATGCGCGACAGCAGGGTGCCGGAGTCGTCGGTCGACTGCGCCTGACTGGTGAAGCGCACCCCCGCGCTTTCGAATCGCAGCGGCAAGGCGTTGTTCGCGAACGCGGTGTTCGACTGGGCGATGAAGAACGCGGCGCGATCGTTCGCCGAATTCTGCCCGCCCAGCTCGCTGACGGCTTCCGGCGTATAGACCTGCAGGATGCGCACGACCGTATCGGCCAGCAACGCGGTCGCCGCCGTACGGCCGCCGGCGCCGCGGTCGGCTTGCTGCGCCAGATCGACCTCGGCCGGCGTGTCGTCCGCTCCCTCCAGGCTGGCCAGTTCGCGCTTGACCATGTACTGCCGCTTTCCGTCTTCCGACGTCAGGATCTCGTACACCTCGCCCGTGGCGGCGGTGATCTGCCCGGTGACGCGCTCGCCGCGCACGACGAACAGGGCGGTGGACGGCGGCTGCGCGCCGAGCCTGAGCTGGCCGTTGGGTAGCAGTTGATCGGCGCCCGACCATACGACATCGCCGGCGGCGGTGCGGTAGGACTTCGCCAAGCGCATATGCAGGCGCGCGCCTTCCGGCATGCTCAGCATCAGCTCGCGCTGCGCGCCGACCAGCGCCTTGCGATCGACGGACACGGATGCCGCCCAGTGCGCGCTCTTGTCGCGCAGCATGTTCTGGACGCTCGCGGGCGCGGCGACGACGGCCTTGGAAGAGTGGGCCTGGAACAGTTCCGGCACCGCCGCGGATTGCGCACCGGCGACATTGACCGTGGCGGCCACCAGACCGGCGATGGACATTACCAATACTGCTTTCTGCATTTGAAGATCCCCTTGAGCACAGCAACGATGATGGGCGTCGGGAGCGACCGCGGTCGCCCGCTTCGTTCATGGCCGTATCGCCGCGTTCGCGCTATTGCAGTCGCGTGGGAATGCGATCGAACCGCCTTGAACCGTACCGAGCTTAGGCACGACGCGTTCGACCGAAACAGATTGGAAACCCCTCATTTCCGCTTGCAAGCTGCAACGAAAATCACACATTGCCGCATCGAAGAAAAGAGCGGCACAGAAGATACGTATCAAGTGAGCAATCATCGCAAGCGCAGGCGGATACGCCGAATGCGAACGACGCCGATACCTTGCGCATCCGCTGCAGGCAGCCCGCCTGCGGTAGCCCCATCCGCTGCGACTGAGCCACGCCGTGAGCGCCCGCGCCTCAGCCGCCGCATAAAAAACCCTGCAACGATGCGGGGTTTTCTTTGTCCGCGAGGCCTTGCGCTCTACTTCGAGCGCGGCTTACGCGGTTCCATCTAGCCGATCTCGCCGACCGCATCTTGCGCACGCGCATGCGCATGCGCCTGGCCTGCGGTTTTCGTCTCGGACATCGCGCAGCGCATCGAAGCATCGGTTCCCCGCGCGCCGCCGCACCCCCGCCATCGAACGGCTCGGTCGTGGCCGGACGCAGACGCTCCAGGCCCTGCGTTGGCGCCATGGTACTGCAGCGTGTTTATCCGCCGCCGATCCAGCGCATCGCGGCAAGATTGAGCGCGTAGCCGCCCACCGTCAGCAGCCCGAACAGCGCCGCCGCCAACAGCAAAGGCCGGGGTCCGGCCTCACGGATCGCGCCGATCCGGGTGCGCAGGCCGAGCGCGGCCATCGCCATCGCCAGCAACGCGGTATCCACTTGCACGATCGCCCCCACCCAGGCCGGAGGCAGCCGAACCAAGGAATGCAAGCCGCTGACCGCGATGAAGGCCAGCGCGAACCAGGGCATCGCAAGCTTGCCGCGCGCGCGCCCATCGCCGCGCCCGGCGACGCGCGCCGACAGCAGCAGCAGGAACGGCGCCAGCAGCATCACCCGCAGCATCTTCTCGATCACGGCGGTCGAGGCCGCGGTCTCGCCGATCGCGCGGCCGGCCACCACCACCTGCGCGACCTCGTGCACGGTCGAACCGACATAGAGACCGTAGGCGTGCTCGCTCATGCCCAAGTGCGGATACAGCCAGGGGTAGACGAACATGCCGACGGTGCCGAACACCACCACCGTCGCCACCGCCACCGATACCTGGTGCGCGCGTGCGCGCAGGACCGGCTCGGCCGCCATCACCGCGGCCGCGCCGCAGATCGCGCTGCCGGCGCCGATCAGCATCGCGGTCTCGCGGTCCAGCTTCAGCCAGCGCGTGCCCAGCCAGACCGCGCAGGCGAACACCGACGCCACCACCACCGCATCCACCGCCAGGCCCGCCACGCCGACCGCGGCCAGGTCCTGGAAGCCGACCCGGAACCCGTACAGCACGATGCCCAGGCGCAGCAGCCGGCTGCGACACAGATCGACACCCGGGCCGGCGAGCGCGGCGATGCGCGCGAAACCGCTGTTGCCGACCGCGATGCCCAGCACGATCGCCAGGGTCAGCGCGCTCAGGCCCAGCCCGCGCAGCGGCGCCCATTCGGCCAGGCCCCAGGCCAGGGCGGCCAGGGCGGCGGCCAGCGCCAGGCCGGGCGCCCAGGCTTTCGCCCGCCGCAACGCCGAGACCTCCCGGGGCGGGGTCGGGGCAGCGGTTTCGCAGGCAGACGACACAGGGCACTCCGGCGCCATGCGCCTGACGAAATCGGCGCCACCTTAGGCCCGCCACCGGCGAGCGTCCAATACATATAATTCAATGATCCATGAACTGAACTCATAGTTATGAACCTGCACCTGCTGCGCAGCTTCCTCACCGTGGTCGAGACCCAGAGCTACTCGCGCGCCGCCCAAGCCTTGTTCGTGAGCCAGTCGGCGGTGTCCAAGGCGGTGCGCGAACTGGAACACCAGCTCGACCTGCCGCTGCTGGAACGCGGCGGCGCCGACGGCAAGTCGCAGCGCGCAGTGGTGCTGACCGAGCACGGCCGCGCCGTGTTCGAACATGCGCGCGCGATCTTCGCCCTCGAACGCGCCGCCAGCGAAGACGTCCGCGACCGCGTCGAGCTGCGCCAGGGCCGGCTGCGCATCGGCGCCAGCACCACGGTCGCCGCGTACTGGCTGCCGCAGACGCTCGCCGCGTTCGCGCGCCGCCATCCCGCGCTGGAATTGGAGTTGGTGGTCGCCAACACCGACGAGGTCGGCCGCGCGCTGGTCGATTGCCGGGTCGATGTGGGCTACGTCGAAGGCGAAGTCGATGACGCGCGCATCGCGGCCACGCTGTGGCGCACCGAACCGCTGCGGCTGATCGCAGCCGGCGATGGCGCGGCCGCCCGCGCCGGGCGCAGCACGCCCGGCGCCTTGGCGGCGCAGACCTGGCTGCTGCGCGAGCCAGGCTCCGGCACTCGCCAGGCCGCGCAGGCCTGGTTCGAGGCCCAGGGCATCGTGCCTGCGCGCGTCGTCGAGATCGGCAGCAACGAAGCCATCGCGCGCGCGGTCGCCGCCGGCGCCGGCATCGCCCTGCTGCCGGAAACCGTGGTCGCCGATCTGCTGGCGATGGGGCGGCTGCAAGCGCTCGCCTTGGCGGGCGGCGCCAACGCGGTCACGCGACCGTTGTATCGGTTGGAACTGGTCAACCGGCCGCAAGCCCCGGCCTTGCGCGCCTTTCTGGCCCTGGATGCGCAGTCGCCGCCGGCGGCGAGCGGGCGCCGCCGGTAGGCGACACGCACCGCTTTCGCGGCGGCATGTTGCTACAGCGCGTCGCCGTCCATTTCGCCGGTGCGGATGCGCACCGCGCGCTCCAGATCCCAGACGAAGATCTTGCCGTCGCCGATCTTGCCGGTGCCGGCCGCCTTCATGATCGCCTCGACCACGCCGTCGACCTGCTCGTCCGTCACCGCCACCTCGAGTTTGATCTTGGGCAGGAAGTCGACCACGTATTCGGCGCCGCGGTAGAGCTCGGTATGGCCCTTCTGGCGGCCGAAGCCCTTGACCTCGGTGGCGGTGATGCCGGCCACGCCCGCTTCGGCCAGGGCCTCGCGCACGTCGTCCAGCTTGAACGGCTTGATCACCGCCATGACCATCTTCATCGTCGCTCTCCGGTTCCCATCCGCGCACGCGGCGCGCCTCGTCTGGGCGGCAGCATAGCCGAGGCGCAGGCTGCGGCCCTATCCCGTCGGCGTTCACGCGGTCTTCGCCCGGGCGCAGCCGAGGATGGTCTACCTCGCGTCCGCGACCGCCGCCGTGGTGTAATGCCTCACCGCAATGTCGGATTTTTCTGACAGCGCGGCGCGGCCCGCACCGACGGCGCCGTCCCGGCCACGAGGCCATGCTGGCCACGTCCCCCGGATTGAGTCCCGACCCGATGATCGACCTGAACCATATCGACGACCTTGCCCGCCGCCTCGGCTCGCTGTTGCCGCCGGGCGTGCGCGAAGGCCGCGAGGAAATCCAGCAGAACTTCAAGGCCGTGTTGCAGAGCGGGCTGGCCAAGCTCGACCTGGTCACGCGCGAGGAATTCGAAGTGCAGCGCGCGGTCCTGCTGCGCACGCGCGAGAAACTGGACGAACTGCAGCGCACCGTGGCCGAGCTGGAAGCCCAGCTGGGCCAATCCACGCCGCCCCAACACTGAGGCCTCCCTCATGAATCTGGCGATCGTGCACAGCCGTGCGCGTGCGGGCGTGCGCGCGCCCGCGGTTCGGGTCGAAGTCCACCTCGCCGGCGGCCTGCCCGCGATGTCCATCGTCGGCCTGCCCGAAGCCGCGGTGCGCGAGGCCAAGGACCGGGTGCGCGCGGCGATCCAGTGCGCGCAGTTCGAATTCCCGGCGCGCCGCATCACCGTCAACCTGGCCCCCGCCGACCTGCCCAAGGACGGCGGCCGCTACGACCTGGCGATCGCGCTGGGCATTCTCGCCGCCAGCGGCCAGGTGCCGCTGGAAGCGCTGGGCGAGTACGAATTCCTGGGCGAGCTGGGCCTGACCGGCGAGCTGCGCGCGGTCGACGGCGTGCTGCCGGCGGCGCTGGCGGCCGCCGACGCCGGACGCAAGCTGATCGTGCCGGCCGGCAACGGCGCCGAGGCCGCGCTCGCCAGCCGGGTCGAGGCCATGACCGCGCGCACCCTGCTGGAGGTCTGCGCCATGCTCTCGGCGCGCAAAACCTTGCCGGCCGCGGTCGCCGTGGTCAGCGCGCGCACGCCGGGCCCGGACCTGGCCGACGTGCGCGGGCAAAGCCAGGCCCGTCGCGCGCTGGAAATCGCCGCCGCCGGCGGCCACCATCTGTTGCTGATCGGCCCGCCCGGCAGCGGCAAGACCCTGCTGGCCTCGCGCCTGTCCGGCCTGCTGCCGGACGCGGACGAAGAAGAAGCGCTGGAAGCCGCCGCGATCGCCTCGGTCAGCGGCCGCGGCCTGGACCCGGCGCGCTGGCGCGAGCGCCCGTTCCGCTCGCCGCACCACACCGCCAGCGCGGTCGCCCTGGTCGGCGGCGGCGCCGACCCGCGCCCGGGCGAGATCTCGCTGGCGCATCAGGGGGTGCTGTTCCTGGACGAACTGCCCGAATGGGACCGGCGCGCCCTGGAAGTGCTGCGCGAACCGCTGGAGTCGGGCGTGGTCACGATCTCGCGCGCCGCGCGCAGCAGCGAGTTCCCCGCGCGCTTCCAGCTGGTCGCGGCCATGAACCCCTGCCCCTGCGGCTGGGCCGGCGACCGCAGCGGCCGCTGCCATTGCGGCATCGACGCGATCCGCCGTTACCGCGCACGCGTGTCCGGGCCGATGCTGGACCGCATCGACCTGCACATCGAAGTGCCGCGCCTGATGCCCACCGAACTGCGTGCCGACGCGCCGCCGGCCGAATCCAGCGCCGAGGTGCGCGAGCGCGTGGCCCAGGCGCGCGAGCTGCAGCGCAGCCGCGCCGGCAAGGTCAACGCGCAGATGACCCAGGCCGAGACCTCGGCGACCTGCCGCCTGGACGATCGCGACTACGGCCTGCTCGAACGCGCGGTGGAAAGCCTGCAACTTTCGGCGCGCTCCACCCATCGCATCCTGCGCGTGGCGCGCACCATCGCCGACCTCGCCGGCAGCCCGCGCATCCACAGCGTGCACCTGACCGAGGCGATCGGCTATCGGCGCGCGGACCGCGGCGCGGCGATGCAGGCGGCCTGACGCGTTTCGCTCGTGCGCCTTCCGCGCGCACGCCAAGAACACCTGCTCTCGCGGGTATTGGAATCAATCTCAAGTAAGAGCCCCACGATCGCCGCCTGCCACGCGGACGCGACTTTCACCCGTGGATCGTCTTCCTGGTGGAGGCCGTTCGCATGGTTGCGTCCCGTCGGTGAGAAGGAGGTTCTCGCATGGGCAACTGCCGCCTCGTCCACGGAGATTCGAGAACCCCGCTCAGAGTCCAGTAGCGCATGCAGTTCGCGTGGCGACCGGCAAGTGGTCAGCCGCCCTTGAAGGAACAAGGTCAAAACCTTGCGGCGTCTTCTGGTGGGAAGCTATCGATCCGCCCCCTTGGACGGGCGCTTTGTCGGTGACTGCCATCGGCTGCGGGACTGAGGTCCATTCCCGGCCCGAAAAAGGGTCACGCCAGGCCGGACCATCAGCTACCGTTAGCTGGCCACGGCCAAGCCGCAGGCCATCTCCTCACAATCGTGGCTAAAGGCCCGAGGGGCTGCTATTGGCCGAGAGCGGTCGCTGGCGGAAACCCGCGAAGCTCGTTCTAAAGAATGACCGCCCGCGAACCCTCCCGGCGACCCGAAACCCCGGCCGGCGCCCTCGAGCAAAAATCCGCGATGCGCCCAACGGCCTCGATCAACTCCTCTTCCGGTCGCACGTATGGGATGCGCAGCCACCGATCGTTGCCACCTTCGACGCTGAACATCGGACCGGGTGGGACGTGGACGCCAACGGTCTCCAGGTTCGCCGCCAGCTGTGTAGCGCTGCCATCCGGCAACTGCAGCCACAAGGTCATTCCGCCTTCGGGCAGGCGGAATCGCCACTGCGGCAGTCGTTCGCCGATAGCGTGGGCCAGAGCATCGCGACGCTGGCGAAGTTGCACGCGACGCATCGCGATGACATCGCTGTCGTCCAGCAGTTCGGTCACCACCAATTGGTCGAAAAGCGCCGTGCCCAGGTCGAACTGCAATCGGGCCTTGATGAGCCGGTCGATCAGATCGTGCGGCGCGCGGATCCATCCGACGCGCAATCCGCTCCACAGCAGCTTCGAAACGCTGCCGATCGTGATGGCGCCTGGTGCGTGCGCGGCGAATGGCAGGGGCATGCCGGCGTCCGTCAGTGCGATGGCCTGCAGCGATTCGTCGACGACCGCGGTCGTGCGCGTGGCATGCAGCGCGGCGGCGTAGCGTGCGCGCTGGTCATCGCGCATCAGGAAGCCGGTGGGATTCTGGAAGTCGGGGATCAGGTAGGCCAGGTGCGGCCGCGTCTGCCGCAGCGCGGCCTCGATGCCGTCCAAGTCCCAGCCTTCCTCTCCCAGCGCGTCGCCCATCGGGGACGCAACCAGGCGCGCGCCGCCCAGGCGCAATGCTTCGATGACGTTGGGGTATACCGGCGATTCGATCATCGCCCGGTCGCCGGGTCGCGACAGCGCGCGTGCGACGACGGCCGTGCCCGCCAACGCGCCAGAGGTGACCATGATCTGTTCGGGGTCGGTCGGCAATCCTCGCCGCGCGTACATCTGTGCGATCAGGGCGCGCAGGACCGGCAGGCCGGTTGGACGGTGACCGTCGCTTCCCAGATAGCAGGACAACCTTTCCAGAGCGCGTTCGTAGGCCGGGGCGATGCCCGGAATGGCGGCAGTCGCGGCGCAGTTGAGGTCGATGGCGCCTTCGGTCGCATGCGCGCCGGCGAGCGAGCGCAGCGAGTGTTCGTGCGCGCGCCGGCGATCGTCAGGAACGGCGACGAACGTGCCCGCACCCTGGCGCGCCGTCGCGAAACCCGCGGCGACCAGGTCCGCATAGACGCGGGTCACCGTATTGCGCGAGACCTCCAGCGCCTGGGATATCGCCCGCTCGCTGGGCAAACGCGTGCCGAGGGGAATGCGGCCGGTGCCGATCAGTTCCTGCAGGACCTGGCGGAGCCCCCGGTAGGCCGGCTTGCGTGGGAACTGGCCGATCAAAGTGGCCAAGTGTTCCGAGGTCATGGATCGATTCATGAGGCCATTATGGCCAAGGTGGATCTACGTAAAAGCGCCAATCATCCAGATACTGGCGCTCATGAACCCCAACACCTCTCCCCTTGGACTGGCCAATCTCGGTCCTCTCGCCCAACTCCGTGCCGGCCGCCTGCCCGAACGGCTCTTGCGCCTGCTGGCTGGCCTATGGCTGTACGGCGTGTCCAACGCGCTGTTGATGGAAAGTGCGCTCGGCGGCTCGCCGTGGGTCGTGTTCCACCAGGGCGCTGCGCTGCGCCTGCCGCTGTCGCTCGGCATAGTCATGGTCCTGGTGGCCGTGGCGGTACTGTTGCTATGGATCCCGCTGCGGCAGATGCCCGGACTGGGTACCATCGCCAACACGCTGCTGCTGGGGCCGTTCACCGACTTCAATCTCCGGATGCTGGATGCACCCGAGTCGTTGCCGTTACGTTGCGCCTACCTGGTCTGTGGAGTGGTGGTCTGCGCGCTGGCCACTGCGCTCTACGTTGGGGCGCAACTCGGTCCCGGGCCGCGCGACGGCCTGATGACCGGATTCGCGCGCCGCACGGGTTGGTCGATCCAGCGCGTGCGCACCGGCATCGAGATCGTGGTGCTGGCGATGGGTGCGGCGCTGGGCGGCACGGCCGGCGCGGGCACCCTCGTATTCGCGCTATGCGTGGGGCCGATCACGCAGTTTTTCATGCGCTATCTGGTGCTGCGCCTGGATGAGCCGGCCGATGTAATGAAGTAGCAGCTGGCGCGCCCAAGAGTTCATTCAAGCCGCAGCCGCTTCGCGGCTCGACTTAGTTCAGGCGCCATGCCGCTATACCAAATGAAATCCTCAGGAACCAGCATGTCCTTACTCAACGGTGCCGTTTTTTCCTTACTCGTCGGTGTTACGGCGATATCAGTATCCAGTGCCTCCGAGCAGACCACGAATACGGCGGCAGGTACCTCGACCATCGGGACTCCCGCCGACGTGGAGATCCACGAAGTGCGGCCCGGCGTGTGGGTTCACACCTCGTACTACACCTATCCCGGCGGCACGCGTTACCCTGCCAATGGCCTCATCGTCCGTGAAGGCGACGGCCTTCTCCTTGTAGATACGGCATGGGGAGAACTCCTCACGCTTACCTTGCTCAATCAGATCGAGGCGAAGATCAAGCTTCCTGTCCGCCGCGCCGTCGTGTCCCATGCCCACGGGGACCGTATTGCGGGCGCTGACGCACTCGAAGCACGGGGCATTGAGGTTTACGCGCTGCCGCTGACTCAACAGCGAGCAATTGGGGAAGGCATGCCAGTCCCAGACCACACGTTGGCAGGGCTGGACACGCCAGGAGCCAGCGTTCAATTCGGCTCCGTCGAGCTTTTCTACCCCGGACCGGGCCACGCGCCGGACAATCTCATGACGTGGGTTCCATCCCAAGGCGTGCTGTTCGGTGGGTGCGCTGTGCGCGCTGCCGCTGCCGATTCGCTCGGAGGCATCGCTGATGCGAACATGACAGGGTGGCCAGAGGCCATCCGCCAGACGCGCGCCCGTTACGCAAAGGCGAAGGTCGTCATTCCGGGACACGGAGAGGTAGGCGGACCAGAATTGCTTGATCACACTCTCGCGTTGCTCAAGGAATCGCGCAAGGCTGGGCGGTAAATGCAAGCCGTCGAGCGCCATAACAACTCATTCAATCCGACGCGGTCCGCGGCGCGACTGGCTTCAAGCGCTCCGGACGGCGCCGTCGCCCCTCTGACGCGCAAGCACGGTGGACGCCCCCTTCGGTTCGCCTGAGACGATAGGGCGATCGCCGGCCGGCGACCGCCCGTGCACGCTGTCGGCCCGGCGCGTTCCCGCGGCGCCAGGCACGCGTGGGATCAGAATCCGCGGGTGAAGCCGACGAACATCATCGCCGTGCCGTCGGTATCCGGCTCGATGAAGGGGCTGTCCTGGATTTCGTCGGGCAGCAGGCTGTACTTGGCGGACATCATGAGGGCCCAGTTCTCGCCGACCGGCCGGAAGTAGCTGACGCCGACGTGCGCGATGGTCGCAGAGCCCGGCTTGTAATCGACCACGCCGCGCGCGACCTCTTCGTCCAGCGTTCCGTAGTAGTAGTTCGCCATGTCCTTCGACAGCCAGGTAGCGCCGACGTTCGGGGTCAGGGTGCCCTTGCCCAGCTCGATGGGATAGCCGTACTCGACGCTGGCTTCCTGGCCGCCGCTGGTGTCGGTGGCGTCGGCCAGCAGTTCGACTTCGAGTTCGCCGGCCGCGCCGCTCCATTTCATGCCCAGGCCCAGATCGAAGCCCTTGTCGCGGTCCTCGAGCAATCGGTAGTCGATCCCGTTCCTGGCGAGCGCGGTCTTGCCCAGATCGTCCACCTCGAACCCGTCCATGCGGAATTTGCCCTTCGCGGAGAGTTCGAAAGAATCCGTGGCGATGATCCGCCAGTCGGCCGAAAGGCCCCTGAAGGAGAACCGTTCGCCCTGGTAGCTCACCAGCGGGATAGGCATCACGCGGGTTCCCTCTCCCGCGAACGGACTGTCCTTGACCACCGCGGCCAGGCCCACGCCCCAGCGGGGCGGCTGCCCCTCGGGCCCATCGCCCTGGGCATCGCCGGCTTGGGCGGCAGCGCCGAACGACAAGCCGGACAGCAACACGGGCCACAGAAATTTCATCATGGGAAGCCTGACCTCATTGAGTAGGGGAGTGTCGAACTCGCGGGCCCGTCCACGCTGCTCAACAGCGCGCGACCGCGAACATCCGCCTCAGAATGAGTTGGCGATGTCGCCGAAATGTCGTGTCCGGCGCCGGAGCGCTGAATGCCGGCTGTACTAGAGCGCGATCACGCTGGCGGTCACGTCCAACTCGGCGCGGGTGCCGCCCATCGCCACCGACTCGATGGACAGCTTCCAGCCGAAGCGTTCGCAGATGCGGCCGATCAGGAACAGTCCCAGGCCCTGCCCGCGCACGGGCGCCGCCTGGCGCAGGCTGTCGCGATAGCGCCGGGCCGCCTCGACCGGGTTGAAGCCGCTGCCCGAATCGGAGACCGAGACGACGCCCGCGCTTACCGCAAGCTCGATGTAGCCGACTTCGGTGTTCTCGATGGCGTTGCGTATCAGGTTGCTCACCGCGATGCGGATCATCGCCTCGGGAGCGGCCAGGAAGGTCGGTTCCAGTTCGCCGATCCGCAGCTGCGCCGATTTGCGCTGCAGGAGGTGCTGGTGGTCCTGCACCAGGCGCGGCAGCAGTTCGTGCAGCACGGTCACCTCCGCCGGCTCGGTTTCCGGGTTGGCCTCGCGCGCGAGGTACAACAGGGCGACCATGGTCTCCGACAGTTCCTCGACCGCGTGTTCGATCCGGCCCAGCGCCGGCTTGGACGATTCGGGCAGCGCTATCTGCTTGAGCACGTCGACCGCGCCCGAGATGACCGCGATCGGCGTCCTGAACTCATGGCTGGCCTGGTCCAGCAGGCTGCGCTCGCGCTCGATGAATCGCTCCACGCGTTCGAGATGGGCGTTGCTGGCGCGGGCGATCACCTGGATCTCTTCCCGGCGGTACGTGGTCGGCAACCTGGCTCCAACGGCGCCCGGCTCGATGGCGCGCATGCGATCGGCCAGGTCGCGCACGGGGCGCACCAGGTTGGCATGCAGCCAGGCGATCACGCCGGCGATCAGCGCCAGCAGGCCGACGGCCCAGAATGCGCTGACGAAGGAATCGCGGTTCTGCTGGTCCTCCAGCTCGGTGATGTCGACCAGGGTGACGAGGCGGCCCGGAGGCAGATCGACGACCAGCGCGTGGAAACTCTGGCCCGATCGAAACACGCCGTACTCGTCGCCCAGCTCCCGGAAGATGTTGCGCGGCGAGAACAGCCCAGATCCGCCCTCCGTCGAGTAATAGCCGGGCGCCAGCCTGGCCAGGTAGCCGACGGGCTGCGGCAGCTTGCTTTCGCCGTCCACGTACCAGGACCGCACCGCGCCGGCGCCGGGCAGCGCCTCCCTGTCGCCTCGGCGCACCAGGGCGGCATGGTCGGCGGATATCGACCGGAGCACGTCGCTCCATACCTTGTGTTCGACCAGCAGCTGGCTGCTGAAGGCCTGGATGCTCAGCGCCGCCACCATCACGGCGCCGAAGACTATCAAGGCGGTGCTGATCCACCAGTGCACGCTGCGCTGCCTGCCTTCCATGGGCGCCGACTCATTCAAGGTCGCACAGCCTGTAACCCGAGCCCGCCACGGTATGCAGCAGCGCTTTTTCCGAATCCAGCTCGATGGCCCGGCGCAGCACGTGCATGTGCGAACGCAACAGGTCGGTGCCGGGCACGCTGTCGCCCCAGGCGGCGCGCTCCAGGCGCGCGCGCGTGACCACGTGCGGGCTCTCGCGCATCAGCAGCTCCAGCAGACGGCGTCCGGTCCGGCTCAGCGCGATGCGCCTGCCGGCGCGGTGGATCTCCATCGTGCGTATATGGAAGCGCAAATCGCCCACCGTCAGCACATCGTCCGGCGCGGCGGACTGCTTGAGGCGCGACACCAGCGAGCGCAGGCGAACCTCGATCTCGGGCAAAGCCACCGGCTTGACCAGATAGTCGTCCAGGCCGGATTCGAATCCGTCGATCTTGTCCGCCAACTGGTCGCGCGCGGTCAGCATGATCACCGGCACCTTCTTTCGCGCCTCGCGACGCAGCCTTCTGAGCAAGGTCAGGCCGTCCAGCCTGGGGAGATTCCAGTCGAGCACGATCGCGTCGTAATCCTTGGAGACCGCCAGGTGCAGGCCGGACACCCCGTCGGGCGCGGCATCCAGGCTGTGCCCGCAAGCCTCCAGGTAATCGTAGAGGTTGGCCGCCAGCTGCGCGTTGTCCTCGATGATGAGGATGGACAGGGATTCCTTGCTCACGGCCGGCCCGCCTGTATCGCCCAACAAATTGAGAAACGGCTCCGCGGCTCGCGCATCGCCGCAACCCGATGGATCGTCGCGATCCCTGTCCACTCCATCCAATTTAGCATGGCGTGAAGCGGCGCAAAGGCCGATAAAACCGCCAGAATTTTCAGAACGGCCTTCAACCAGACGCGGAGCGTTTGCTTCTTCGATTTCATACGGGTCGCGACCTCCCGCTGCGACGCGATGCCAAGTGAAGCCGGCGAAACGGTCCACGCATCCTCCAGGGGTGTTCTGCGCAGCCATCCTGGGCGGTCCGCTCAAGCACCGGCTTGGGAAGCGCGGATCGCCGCGGTCGCCGGCCCTCCACGGCGCAGGCCGCGGATCCACTCGATACCGTCGTCGACGTAGCTGTAGACCACCGGTATCGCCAGCAGGCACAGCACCGTGGACGTCATCAGCCCGCCGATCACGACGATCGCCATGGGCGCGCGAAAACTGGGATCGGCGCCGAGGCCCAGGGCGATGGGCAACATGCCGGCGCCCATGGCGATCGTGGTCATGACGATCGGCCGGGCCCGCTTGCGGCAAGCGTCGACGATGGCGCGGCGCCGGTTCAGACCATGCTCGCGGCGGGCGAGCACGATGTAGTCGACCAACAGGATGGAATTCTTGGTCGAGATTCCCATCAGCATGATCAGACCGATCATGGACGGCATCGACAGGCTGGACCCGGTGACGGACAGCGCCAGGAACGCGCCCGGGATCGACAGCCCCAGGGCCGCCAGCACGGCCATGGGTTGGGCGAAATCCTTCAGCAGCAGCACCAGCACCATGTACACGCACAGCACGCCGGCGAGCATGGCCAGGGCGAAGCCGCTGGCGAGCTCTCCCATCGCCTCCGCGTCGCCGGCGGCCGTCTGCGTCACACCGCGCGGAAGCGCGCGCAGGCCGGGGAGCGCGGCCGCCGCGTCCTCGACTTCGCCCAATGGACGGCCATTGAGTTCGACCTTGAGCGTGACGTTGCGCATTCGATCGTAACGAGCGACTTCGGATGGCCCGCTCAGGATGCGCAGGTCCGCCACGCTCTCCAGTGGCACCGCGCCGCGGGCGCCCGGCACCGGCAGGCGCCGCAGCGTATCCAGGTCGTCGCGGCCGCTGTCGGCCAGCCTCACCACCAGCGGGACCTGGCGCTCGCTCAGATTCAATTTGGCCAAGGCCTGGCTGTAGTCGCCGGAGGTCGCGATGCGCAGGGTCTCGGCGATCGCCGCCGAAGTCACCCCCAGGTCCGCAGCGCGCGCGAAATCGGGCCGAACCACCAGCTCGGGCCTCACCAGGCTGGCCGACGAGGTGACCGCTCCGATCCCCGGGATGCTGCGCAGTTCGCGCTCGACGATACCCGCCTGCCGCGCCAGCAGCGGTCCGTCTTCCGATGCCAGTACCAGTTGGTAGCCTTCGTCGCCGCCGGCGCCGACGGCGATGCGCACGCCCGGCAGACGCTGCAGATCCTGGCGCAGCCGGGCCTCGATGTCCTGACGGGTCAGGCCATCGCGCTCGCCGCGGTCCACCAGATTGGCAGTGAGGACGGCGGTGGTGATGCTGGCCGCGGGCGCATCCGACTCGTCCGGGCCGCCTGAAGCGCTGGCGCGACCGACCGCCGTGTAGACGGATTTCACCTGCGGATGCGCGCCGATCAGCGCGCGTGCGCGCTCGGCCATCGCCAGGGTGTCGCGCAGCTTGCTGCCGGGCGACAGCGACAGAGTCGCCTGGGTCTGATTGCCGTCGTCGGCGGGGATGAACTCGCCGGGCAGGGTCGCGGCGATCGCCAATCCGCCGCAGACCAGCATCGCGGCGGCACCCAGGGTGACCGCGCGATGGCCCAGGCAGAAGCGCACCGCTCGCAGGTAGCTCGCGATCCATTTCGGCTTCTTGCGCCGCGCGCTGGGCGCCTTCAGCAGATAGGCCGCCATCGTCGGGGTCAGCATGCGCGCGACCACCAGCGAGAAGAACACGGCGATCGCCGCGGTCCAACCGAACTGGACGAAGTACTTGCCGACCACCCCGCTCATCAGCGAAGTCGGCAGGAACACCGCCACCAGGGTGAAGGTCGTGGCCACCACCGCCAGCCCGATCTCGTCGGCCGCCTCGTCGGCGGCTCGGAACGGCGCCTTGCCCATCAGCAGGTGGCGCTCGATGTTCTCGATCTCGACGATCGCATCGTCCACCAGCACGCCGATCACCAGCGACAGCGACAGCAGCGACACCGTGTTGAGAGTGAAGCCCATGAGGTGCATCACGGCGAAGGTCGGAACCGCCGAGAGCGGAAGCGCGACGGCGCCTATCAGGGTGGCGCGCCAGTCGCGCAGGAA
Organism: Lysobacter sp. CCNWLW3; assembly: GCF_036697405.1. Classification (NCBI taxonomy): domain Bacteria; kingdom Pseudomonadati; phylum Pseudomonadota; class Gammaproteobacteria; order Lysobacterales; family Lysobacteraceae; genus Lysobacter; species Lysobacter sp. CCNWLW3. Next base: position 15,787 of record NZ_JBAHWA010000020.1, on the reverse strand, counting down.
GAAGAACACCACCAGCACCGCGAGCGCGGCGCCCTCGAACAGCAGCATCATCGAGCCCCGGTAGTTCTCGGCGATGGGATCGACGTAGTCGACGGCCTCCGCGAACGCGATTTCGGGATGCGCGGACCGCAGCGCGTCGATGGTCGCACGCGTCGATTCGGCGACCTCGATCTCGCTGGCGCCGCGTGCGCGCAGCACGTCGAACGCCACCACCGGCTTGCCGTCCATCAGGGCCGCGGAACGCCGCTCGGCCGTGGTGTCCGACACCGAGGCGACCTGATCCAGGCGTATCCGGCGTCCGTCGGACAGGGACAGGTGCAAGCTCGCGATCTGGTCCGCCGACTGCACGGTCGCGATGGTGCGCACCGACTGTTCGGCGCCGCCGATAGCCACGCGCCCTCCCGACGCATCCTGCTGGAACTCGCGCAGTTGCCGCGATACGTCCGCTGCCGTGGTGTTCAGCGCCAGCAAGCGGTCCGGATGGAGTTCGACGCGCACCTCGCGGTCGACGCCGCCGACGCGGGACACCGCGCCGACGCCGGGCTGGGCCAGCAGGCGCCGGCTGACCTGACTGTCGACGAACCAGGACAGCGCCTCCTCGTCCAGGCGCGACGAGGACAGGCTGTAGCTCAGCACTGGCTTGCTCGCCAGCTCGACCTTCCTGATCACCGGATCCTGCAGATCGGCGGGCAGATCGGCGCGGATGCTGGAGACCGCGTCGCGCACCTCGTCCATGGCGTCCTGGACCGGCTTGCCCAGATGGAACTCGGCGGTGACGGTGGCGACGCCGTCGGTCAGCGCGCCCTTGATGTGCTTGATGCCCTGGATGTTGGCCAGCGCATCCTCGATTTTGCGGGCGACATCGCTTTCCAGCTGCGGCGGCGAAGCGCCCGGCAATGCCGCGGTCACGGTGACGATGGGGAAGTCGATGTCCGGAAAGTCCTGCACCTTCATCGCCATGAAGCCCCACCAGCCGGCCAGGCTCAGCAGGATGAACAGCAGCGTGATGGCGACCGGGTTACGGATCGACCAGGACGAGACGTTGAGGTTCATGGCGTGCGCGCCGTCGGCGCCGCCGAACCCGCGCGCGGGCCTTGGTCAGGCGCCACCACCCGTACCGTGTCCCCCTCGCTCAGGAAGCTCAAGCCCGAAGCGATGATCGCGTCGGACGCCGACAGCCCCGAACGGATCTCGATGCGCTCGCCGATGCGTCTTCCGACGGCGACCTTGGTCATCATCACGTTCGACTTCGGCCCGACCCGCATCACGTAGTGGAATCCGTCGCGCAGCAGTACCGCGCTGTCGGCGACGGTCAACGCCGGCGCTTCGCCCACCTCGACGTAGCCCCGCGCGAACGAGCCCGCGCGTACGCCGCTGCCGGGCGAAATGTCCACATAGATCGATCCGTTGCGGGTTTCGGTATCGACCACCGGCGCCACCATGCGCAGGCGGCCCGGAATCGGCGGATGGCCCTGGACCGCGATGCTCACGCGCTGTCCCATGTTGAGTTCCTGCATGTCCGACAGTGCGACTTGCGCGCGCCATTCCAGCCGGCCGTCCCTGATCAGGCGAAACAGCTCCTGCCCGGCGGGCACCACCGCGCCTACCGTCGCGATACGTGACGTGATCACCCCGTTACCGGGAGCCAGCACCCGCGTCTGCCGCAGCCGCAATCGGTGCCGCTGCTCGATCGCGCGCGCCGCGTTCACTTGCGCCTGCGCCGTCATCGCGGCGACCAGATACTGGTGGATCTGCTGCGAGGACATGGCGCCGGTGCGGTCCAGGTCCCTCGCGCGCTGCGCGTTGGCCTGAGCTTCCGAGCGCTCCGCTTCGGCTTTGGCGACCGCCGCCGCGGCCTCGGCGAGTTCGGCCTCGACGATGCCGGCATCGAACAAGGCCAGCACCTGGCCACGTTTCACGCTGTCGCCGACATTGACCCGCACCTCGGTCAGCCGCAGGCCGTCGCCTTCGGCGCCCACGCTGGCCTCCTGCCATGCGACGACATTGCCCGTCGCCGGCACGCGGATCGGCAGCGACGACATCCGGGCGCGCGTCAGCGCAACCGACAGGACCGGCGCCGGAGCCGCGTTCGCCAGCGCCCGCCCCTCATCGCGGGTGCCCAAGCCGATCAGCACGAGCGCAAGGGCTACGATCGCCGCTCCGGTCAGAGCGATTCGACGGTGCTTCATGCTGGAGGGATTCCTTGAACCTCGGTTACGACAATCCGCGGCTACAGCGGCGCATCGGCCCGTGTGATGCCGGGTCGGGGCCATGATGGGATGCGCATGTCGTGGAAATGTCGCGCGCTATGCGCGACGCCCGCCGCAGGTCCGCCCGCGTTAACGAAGCTGACGCTTCGCGCAAGGCCTCGGGGCGCCGGCGATTTCCGGCGATCGGGAACGAAGCACCGGCGACGGCAGCGCGTGCTGCGCGCGCTTGCGGCGGTGCGGGCCGGGGCGCGTCCGCGGACGCGTCCCCGGGGGCGCGGATTACGGGCCCGCGCAGTCCCTGCCGCAGACCTTGGGGCGTTCGAGATAGTCGCGTGCGCCCTCGCGGGCCTCGCGCATCTCCGCGCGGGTACCGCAACGGGTCTTCTTCATGCCGGTACCGCTGACGCGCTCGCGCCAGCACACGTCCTGGTCGTCGTGCGCGGTACGCGTGTCGACGATCTCGGCGTTGATGCGTTCGAGCGCGTTCTCAAGACGGATCTTGTCGTCCATCGACAGCTGATCCAGGGTTTGCTTGCCCTCGGCGACGGCGAAGACTTCCTTTTGCGCCTTGCGGATCGCATTGGCCTGGCGCGGGCTGAGGCCGTCGATGCCGCCATCGTCGAGATCGGCCTGGATCGCGCGTTGTTGCTCCAGCACGACCTGCAAGCGATCGCGGCCGTCGGCGGCGACGGTTTCGGCCGCCCACGCGGAGCCCGCGGTCAGGGCCAGCAAGATGCACAGCACTACGGGTTTCATGACGACGCCTCCGGTACTGGAACGTGAGCGACAGCGGCCCGGGCCGAACCGGCCGGAACCGACAGGATCGGGGTCTGCCGGCGCGATCGGCGAGCGTCGCGGCCCTCTCCAGCCCCTGGCCGGACACTAACTCGCCGCGCGCGCGCCTACAACGCGGCATGCCACCGTATGTCGGAAATCGACCGCACAGCGGGCGCGATCGGCGCAAGCCATCGCAATGGCCGGACGAGGCGTGCCGGTCGACCTGCAGCGGCCTGTTGCAGGGGCGCCGCGGGACGGCATCTTCGCGGCGGCTGGACGGGCGCCATTCGTCGCCCGTCAGCTCGCCCGGCGTCAGCGCCGGTTCTGGATGTCGCCGTGGTCCAGTTCGTCGCGAGCGGCTTCGCGGGCTGCGCGTTCCTGGGCCACTGTCCGGCAGACTCGGGTCAACCGGGTGCTGCCGAGCGCTTTTTCGCGCCTGCACACCATGCGCTCGTCTTCGGCGTTGTTGATTGCCGCCTCGATCCATTCCAAGCGATTGAACACTTCCACTTGTTCGTGTTCGCTGAGATCGCTGGACGAGGTCTTGCCCTCGACCATGGCCAGCACCTCGGCCTGCTTGGACAGCAAGTCCACGCGGGTCGCAGCGGGCATGTCCTTGTAACGCCCGCGCTGGGCGATCACGTCCTCGCGGATCTGCTTCTGTTGGGACGTAATGGCCGAAATCGCCAATGGCGGACGTGCAGCGCCTTCGGCGGCGGCCGCGGCCGCAGACGTCAGCAACAACAGCCCGAGTAGCAAACAACGCATGAACTTCGCTCCCCTATGTCCGGTCATTCGGACCGGATCACGCTAGCCGGAGCGCTGCGCCCTGTCGAGTGCCGGCCTGGCTACAAAATGAGTGCGAACAACACACTCGAAATACACCACGGAATCCGCGCGCGAGTTCCCGCCGACGCTGGCGCCCTGCCCTCCAGGGCGAACGCTGGAACCCGATCTAGATTTCCCGACCGCCGACCTGGCGAGGCCGCCTGTCCAGACTGCGGCCCGCGCTTTCCTTGTCCTTGCGCTCGTCGGCCACGGTGCGGCAGGAGCGCACCATGCGATTGCTGCCCAAGGTCCGCTCGATGCGGCAGATCATGCGTTCTTCTTCGGCGTCGTTGATGGTGGCTTCGATCCATTCCAGCCGGTTGAACACTTCCACCTGCTCGCGTCGGCTGAGGTCGGCCGAGCTGGCCTTGTCCTCGACCAGACTCAGGACCTCGACCTGCTTGGTCATCAACTCGGCGCGCGTGGCCAGGGGCAGTTGCCCGAAACGCCCGCGGCGGGCGATGTCGTCGGCGCGGATCTGCTTCTGTTGCTCCACGATCGCAAGGATCGGCAGCGGCGGCGGCGGCCGCTGCGCCTGCTCCCCGGCGACGGCCGTGGAAGCCGCCCACAGTAAGGTCCCTATCGCCAACGAACGCATCGCCGCCTCCCTCGCACGCGCCCATGCCGGGCCCCGCCACTCTAGCGGACGAGAATGGCGGCGGTCGATGGCCCGCGGGCGCGGGGACGCCTAGCCCCACGGCCCCGGGCGCGGCACGGCGGTCCCGAGGCTAGCTCAGGGCCGGAGCCGGCCGCAGGAGATGGTGCCCGCCTGCGGCATGCAGACGCCCGGTTCGCCTTTCCATTCGCGCGCGCCCTGGCTGATCCGTTCGCGCTCGGCGACGGTGGCGCAGTGCGTCTCGCGCAGGGTGGTGCCGGTCTTGCGCTCGCGACGGCAGATCTGGCGGTCGCCTTCGTTCTCGGCCAGCACCGCCTTCACTTCCTCCAGCGAGTTGAACAACTCCGTCTGCTGTTCGCGGTCGAGCTGCTCCAGCGAGTCGACCCCGTCCAACAGCTTGAAGATCCGGTCCTGCGCGCGCTGCATCTTGTCCAGGGCCTGATGGCCGAAGCGCGCATAAGCGCCGGTCGAACGTTCGGACTCGGCGCGGATCTCACGCTGTTCCTGCAGGATCTGGCTGAGTCGGCCGACATTGGCCGAGGCGGCGAACGCGGTGCAAAGCATCAGCGCCGAGGTCAACACGATCGACATCTTCATGGGCAGCTCCTAACTCGCGCGGCGCGCGGCGCTCGCCGTTTATTGGCGTACTTCGCGATTGTCCAGGCGATCCCGGGTGGCTTCGCGCTCGGCGCGCAACTGGCCGGCGGTCTTGCACACGCGCTCTTTGCGCGTGCTGCCCAGCACGGGGCGGCGCTCGCAGACCATGCGCTCGTCGTCGGCCTTGTTGATCGCGGCCTCGATCCATTCCAGGGTGTTGAAGACCTCGGTCTTCTGGTCCTCGTTGAGGTCCTGGGTCGACTGCTTGCCCTGCATCAGCTGGAACAGGTGCTCCTGCTTGGCCAGCAGCTCGCCACGGGTGTTCACCGACATGTCCTTGTAGCGACCGCTGCCGGCCTGGACCGCGGCGCGGATTTCGGTCTGCTGGGAACGGATCGATTCGAACTGCAGCACGCCGCGATCGACCGACGCGAACGAGAGCGGGGCCACCAGCAACAGCGACAAGGCCCAAACACGGAACTTCATAGCTCGACTCCTGGGTGCGGATAACTGGATTGCGAATGGCTGACGTTACGCGCGCGAAATGTGACCTTCAACCGTAATTGAACACAGTCCAACGCTGCGCCCGGCCCCGCTTTCCGGCACAAAAAATCAATATTTACAGTCGCTTATCCGCCAAGAAGCAGGCCGTCCGACTGCGCAGGCCGCTCCGCAGGGAAGCACCGCCGGTGCGATCAACCGTGCCCGCCTTGCGCCGAACCGTGGCCGAGAAACCGGCCTGGGCGCGTAGCGGCGGGCGCGCTGCGCACCCCGGGCCGTCGGCCGTTCAGGCACCGCCGACGCCGGCCCGCCGGACGGTCCCGGCCCGCTATCGCCCCGCCGAAGACCAGACCGCGCCGCCGGGATCGAACTCGGCCGTGCGCAGTTCGGCCGCGCGCCAGCCGAAGCCGCACACCGCCAGCGGCCCCTCCAGCAGCGGGTCCAGGCCGAAGCCGCGTTCGATGTCGACCTCGTTGATCGCGCAGGTCACGAAGGCGCCCAGGCCCAGCTCGGTCGCGCTCAGGTACAGGGTCTGCGAAAGGTGGCCGCTGTCCAGCACCAGCGCGCGATAGGCCTTGGCGTGGTGGCGGTATTTCCAGAAGCAGCGGGCGTAACGCGGCACCAGCACCGCCAGCACCGGGGCGTCGGCGAACCAATGTTGGCCGGCCAGGGCCTGCAGGGCGAACGCGGCCAGCGCCTGCGGCGGCGACGGCAGCGGTTCCAGCGCGTGCGCGACCGGGTGGTAGTGATAAAGGCCCGGCGCGACGTCTTCGACCCGCTGCACGATCAGATAGGCCTCGGTCGGGTGCAGGCCGCCGGCGGAGGGCGAATGCTTCTTCAGGAAGATCGCGTCGTCGTGGGTCTGCAATTGCGCTTGGGCGGCGAAGCTGCGCAGCAGCATGTGCGCGAACAGGGCCTGCGGCAGGGCGCGTTCGCGGTCGAAATTGCGGCAGGTGGCGCGGCGCGCGAGCAGGGCGTCGAACTCGCCCGGCGCGATCTCCGGCAGCGCGATCCGCTGCGTCGCCGGCACCCGCTCGCGCACCGGCGGCGGCGGCGCGCCCAGCTTGTCGCGCAGGCCGGACATGGTGGTGAGTTCCTTGGCCTCCATGTCGGCGACCCCGTCCACGCCCTCCCAGCGCGCGTGCCGGTGCAGCATCGCCGCGGCCGGCCACCAATGGTTGTCGCGCAGGGTCTGGTCGCGTTCGCGGTGCTCGGCGTGGGCGCCGCCCTCGGCGATCGCCAGGCCGAGTTCGAGCAGGCGCGCGAGCGCGGCCGCCGGCGCGTCCTCGGCGGCGCTCCACTCGCCCGGGCTGAGCCTCCCCAGCAGTTCGCGTTCCTCGGCGTCGATCTCGACTTCGCCGTTCAGATGCGGCGCCAAGGCCAGCCAACGCCGCCGGCGCGACAGCCCGGCGCCGCCGCGGAGTAGGGACTGCAGGTCGAAACCGATCTCCTCGCGCGGCTCCAAGAACACCACCGCGCAACGCCGCACCCGCATATTTCGCTCCCGCGCCGCATTTTTTAAGGAGTTTGAGGTTGTCCCTTACCTGGGACAAGGATAGATTCGTCGCCTATCGGGGCCGCAACAGGCTCTGCTAGGGGGAGTACCGATGGGCAACGACAACAACACCAAGGGGCATCCGCCCCTGGATCCGAAGATCGCCGACAAGCTGCTCGACAAGCTCGGCAACGACGATCATTTCCGCCAGCTGTTCGTTCAGGATCCGGCCGCCGCACTGGGACGGGTCGGTCTGGCGCCTGCCCTGACCGAGGCCGCGCTGTCGGACACCAGCTGCATGATGGTGGCCAATATCGCCCCGAAGGAAGAAATCCAGGCCTCGCGGGATGAGCTGCGCAGCTATCTGACCTCGGAAGACACCCACACCGTGGTTCACTGCTTCGAAGCGGGCAGCGTCGCTTCCAGCCTGCGCGCCAAGTAAGGCGGCAGGGTCTCGCTCGCCCAGGCGCGGCGGAAGGCTTCGGCTTCCCGTCGCGCTTCGTCCGGGCGACCGAGACCGGCCAGCCGTTCGGCCGCGTCCAGCGGCGCCAGGCTGGCGTCGGCCACGCTCATCGATTGCAGGGCCTGGCCGCCCAGCGGCTCGATATAGGCCAGGCCGCGGTGCGCGGCCAGCCAGCGGTCCTGCTTCAGCGCTTCCTCGGCCTTGCCGGCGTCGCGCAGCGCGTCGCGCAAGGCGACGTGCAACTGGAACGGCTCGCTGCCGTCGACTTCGCGCGACAGCAGCGCGGCCGCTTCGGCCGGCTTGCCGGACAGCCGCAATTGTTCGGCCTTGGCCACGCTGAGCAACTTGATCGCACCGGCGTGGCCGGATTCGGCGGTCATCGCGCCCAGCTTCGGCAGCAGGCGCTCGCCGATCGCGCGGTCGCCGTTGCGCTGGCCCAGCCGCACCGCGGCCAGGGCCATCACCAGCAGATCGTCGCGGTCGGCTTCGCCGGCCGGGTCGGCGGCGTCGGCGAGGATGGCGTCGGCCAGCGCGGCGATCTTGGCCGGCGGCACCGACTTGGGATCGCGCAGCAGATCGGTCCAGTAGTCGGCGATCGCGAAGGGATAGCGCAGCAGCGGATTGGCGCCGCCCGCGGCCGCGGTGGCGCGGTCGGCGCTGCGCTGGGCGTCGCTCAGGCGGCCCTGGTCCAGCGGGATCGCGATGCGCTCGAATTCGTTGACCAGCGCGCCCAGGCTGCGGTCGTTGGCGGGCAGCGCGGCCAGGACCTTTTCCGCCTCGGGGTAACGGCGCAGCGTCGCCAGCGCGGCGGCATGGCGGCGCGTGGGCGGGTACTGGCCGGCGGTTTCGGCCTGCTTGAAGCTTTCCAGCGCCTGCGCCGGGCGCTCCTGGGCCAGGTAGACGCGACCCTTGAGCTCCATGGCGATATCGCGCAAGGCGTTCTGCGGCGCGGCGAAGGCCTGCGCGCCGCGCAGCGCGGCGTCGTAGCGGCCGGAAGTGAAATCGAACCAGGCCAGGCGGCTCTGGCCGGCGTAATAGTCCGGGTACAGGCCGGCCAGCAGCTTCCACTTCGGCGCCGCGCGCCGCGAGGGCTGCGGGCCGAACTCGGCCGCCCAGGCGTCCAGGTACAGGGCGTCGCGCGCGGGCAGGTGCTCGCGCAGGGCCAGGGCGCGGGTCAGCGAGGGCTTGGCGGCGGCGTTGTCGGCGTTGCTCACGTACACGCGCATCACGCCCATGTGGGCGAGGGCGAAGTTCGGGTCCAGCTCGAGCGCGCGCTGGAAGTACTGCAGGGCTTCCGGGAACTGGCGGCGGGCATAGGCCTTGGTGCCCAAGGCGTAGGAGCGCAGGGCGTCGAGGTTCTTGGTGGTCACCTGCGGCAGCGGCGCGGAATCGTTGTCGATCGACTTCAGGGCCTCGCCCAGCTTGTTGCGCAGGCTGGCGGTGACCTGGTCGATCGAGGCCAGCGCCGAACCGGCGCCGACGCCGTCGACGGATTCGGCGTAGACCGTGGTCTGGGTGTGCGGGTCGACCACTTCGGCGCTTACCCGCACGCGCCCGCCGACTTCGGCCACCGTCGGCAGGATCACCGCGCGCGCGCCGTCGCGCAGCGCGATCTCGGACGCGACCGAGCGGTCCAGGAAGGTGTCGGACTTGCGCTGCATGCGCGCCAGGGTGTCGCGCGCCTTGAGGTCGGACAGCACGTTGACGTAGCGCGACTGCTCCAGGCTGATCCGGAATGCCTGCTCCAGCGAATCGTCCAGCACGCTCTGGCCGGTCAGGTTGCGCAGGTCGCCGACCACCACCCAGTCGCGCTCGTTGAAGGCGATCGCCGGTTGCGGCTTGGTCACGAACCACACGCCCACGCCGATCGCGGCCAGCACCGCGACCTCGGCCGCGAGCGCGGCCGGGCGCCGCCACAGCGGCACGTCGCGCCAGGCCTTGGGCGAGTTCGGCGGCGCGCGCAGCGGCGCGATGCCGGGCTCGCCGACTTCGTAGATCTCCTGCGGGTCCGGCACGCCCTTGAAGCGCCAGCGCCCGTAGGACTTCCACAGCAACTGCTGGCCGCGTTCGCCGAGTTCGCGCGCGGCGCGGTGCGCCAGCGGTTCGGCCACCGCCGACAGCAGGATCTGGCCGGGCCGCGCCATCGCCATCAGGCGCCCGGCCATGGGCTTGGCCAGGCCTTCGACTTCCAGCGGCTTGGCGCCGACCTTGACCGCCTCGTCGCTGTTGCGCCAGGTCAGCACTTCGCCCACGTGCAGGCCGGCGCGCGCGAGCAGGGTCTGCTTGCGCTCGCGCCCGATCTCGCGCAGGCCGCGTTCGTAGTCCAGGGCGAAGCCCAGGCCGTCGATCGGGCGCTCGAACAACAGCAGCAGGCCGTCGGAACGGTCAATCAGGCGGCCGCGCCATTGCTGCTGCAATTGCAGCACCAGGCGGTCGTGTTCGCGGAACAGTTCCGCCGCCGGGCCGTCGCCGAGACGCTCGACCAGGGTGGTCGAATCGCACAGGTCGGTCAGCAGCAGGGTGCGCAGCTGCGGCGCTTCCGGATTGGGGCGGTGGGCATCGTTCATCGCGACGGCATCCTTGTTCGTTCGCGTGCCGGTCAGACCGGTTCCAGAGCCGCGTCTTGCCAATGCACGCGGTTCCCGCCCTTGCGTTTGGCCTGGTACAGCGCTTCGTCGGCGCGCGCGTACCAGTCGTTCCAGTCCGCGCGCGGGTCCACCATGCAGGCGCCGACGCTGACCGGACAGATGGTCGGCGGCGACTGCGGCATCAGCATCAGGTTCTGCGTGGTCGCGACGATGAACTCGGCGAAGCGCATCACGTCGTGGGCGTGCCCGGCCGATACCAGCAGGCAGAATTCGTCGCCGCCCAGGCGGCAGGCGATGTCGTCGGGGCCGGCGACCGAACGCATGATGTTGGCCACGCTCTGCAGCACGCGATCGCCGGCCAGGTGGCCGTGGTCGTCGTTGACCTGCTTGAAGCGGTCGCAGTCCACCAGCACCAGGCCCAGGGTCTGCGGCATGCCCAGCGCGCGCGCTTCCTGCAGGTGCAGAGTCAGGCCGCGGCGGTTGTACAGGCCGGTGAGTTCGTCGGTGCGGATCAGCTCTTCGGTCTGGTTGAGCTGGTGGGTGGTGGCGTACAGGCTGTCGAGCGCGGCTTCCAGGTCCTGATTGCGACGACGCAGGCGCCGGATCAGGCCTTGCTCGTTGAGCACCACGCGCATGATCGCGCGGCGCAGGAAATGGCAGACCAGGCCGGCGTTGCGATCGACCAGGCGCTGGAACTCCTCGTGGCGCAGTTCGATCAGCAGGCCCGGCCCGGCGACAATGGCGTCGGCACTGCGCGCGTGGTCGCCGATCAGCAGGCCGAGCTCGCCGAAGAATTCGCGCGGCCCTAGGCGCTTGGTGACCAGGTCGTCGCCGAAGTCCAGATCGATCGCGCCGCGCGCGACCACGAACATGGTGGTGCCCAGTTCGCCGCGGCGGAACAGCACCTGGCCGGCTTCGACGTGGCGCGGGCGGCCGAGTTCGGCGAACAGTTCGAATTCCGCTTGGCTAAGCGCTGCCGTCGCCGCTTCGTTAGGCGCCGGTATCGGATCCGAATTGAACTGACCGCCCGTCATGGTCGGCGCAGCACCATCGCGATTCATCCCACGACCCCCGGGTCCCCGGCTCCTTCAGAGGCTGGAGAGGCAGGATAGCACCTCACCTGAACAGCAAACGCCCTGGCCGGGCGAAGTCGGTCATCGCCGTCGCCGCCGGTCGGAGGGCGAGCTCGAGGGCATCCGGGATCCGCCCCTGCCCCGCGCAGAGGCGTGGTCGGCAGGGGCACCGCCGCGGCGGCTTAGGGCCGCAACCGCCGCGACGCGCCCGGCCCTCGCCGGTCGCACCGCGCGGCCCGCATTCAGGCAGCGGCCTTGGCCTGCTGGAACTGCTCTTCCTCGGTCGAACCCTTGAGCGCGACGGTCGAGGACTGGCCGCCCTGGATGGTCTGGGTGACCGCGTCGAAGTAGCCGGTGCCGACCTCGCGCTGGTGCTTGACCGCGGTGAAGCCCTTTTCGGCGGCGGCGAACTCGGCCTCCTGCAGTTCCACGAAGGCGCTCATCTGCCGGCGCGCGTAGCCGTGGGCGAGGTTGAACATGCCGTAGTTCAGGCTGTGGAAGCCGGCCAGGGTGATGAACTGGAACTTGTAGCCGTAGCCGGCGATCTCCTTCTGGAACCTGGCGATCGTGGCGTCGTCCAGGTTCTTCTTCCAGTTGAAGCTGGGCGAGCAGTTGTAGGCCAGCAGCTTGCCCGGGAACTTGGCGTGGATGGCTTCGGCGAACTTGCGCGCGAACTCCAGGTCCGGCTTGCCGGTCTCGCACCAGACCAGGTCGGCGTAGGGCGCGTAGGCCAGGCCGCGGCTGATCGCCTGGTCCAGGCCGTTGCGGGTCTTGTAGAAGCCCTCGGCGGTGCGCTCGCCGGTGGTGAAGGGCTGGTCGTTGGGATCGATGTCGGCGGTCAGCAGGTCGGCGGCTTCGGCGTCGGTGCGCGCCACGATCAGGGTCGGCACGCCCATCACGTCGGCGGCCAGGCGCGCGGCGACCAGCTTCTCGACCGCCTCGCGGGTCGGCACCAGGACCTTGCCGCCCATGTGGCCGCACTTCTTGACCGAGGCCAGCTGGTCCTCGAAATGCACGCCGGAGGCGCCGGCCTCGATCATGCCCTTCATCAGTTCGAAGGCGTTGAGCACGCCGCCGAAGCCGGCTTCGGCGTCGGCCACGATCGGCTGCAGGAAGTCGATGTCGCCGGTTCCCTCGGCGCACTGGATCTGGTCGGCGCGCAGCAGGGTGTTGTTGATCCGGCGCACGACCTGCGGCACCGAGTTGGCCGGGTACAGCGACTGGTCGGGGTACATCTCGCCGGCGATGTTGGCGTCGGCGGCGACCTGCCAGCCCGACAGGTAGATCGCCTTGAGGCCGGCCTTGACCTGCTGCATGGCCTGGTTGCCGGTCAGCGCGCCCAGCGCGTTGACGAAGTCTTCGGTGTTCAGCGAGTTCCATAGCTTGGCCGCGCCCAGCTTGGCGATGCTGTGCTCGACCGCGACCGTGCCGCGCAGCCGCACCACGTCTTCGGCCGAATACGGCCGGGTGATGCCGGCCCAGCGCGGATTGCTGGCCCAGTCGTTGCGGAGTTGCTCGGCGGTCGGCAGGGTCTGGCTCATGACTTCGTTCCTTGCGTGGGGTCGTGGGGTGAGGCGCGAGAGAGAGGGAGATGCGATACGTGGAGCGGCGCGAACCGCTTTCTGTGGGAGCGGCGTAAACCGCGATCGCCGTCCGGCGCAGTTGCGTCGGTGGGCGGGGTTCGATCGCGGCTTACGCCGCTCCCACAGGCGCCGCCAAGGCGGGCGGGCGGTTCAGTCGATGCGTTGGTAGGCCGGCAGAGTCAAGAACTCCTCCAGCGTGTCGGCGTGGGTGAGCTGGTCGAGCATCGCGATGGCCTCGCCCAGGCGCGCGGCGCCGGGCAGGTTCATGCGTTCGGCCAGCTTGCTGGGCAGGCCGATCAGGGCGCGTTCGAGCAGGGCGAAATCGACCGGCGTGCCGTCGTCCAGGTGCAGGCCCGAGGCGTGCAACCATTGCCACAGCTGGGTGCGCGCGATCTCGGCGGTGGCCGCGTCCTCCATCAGCCAATGGATGGGCACGCAGCCGTTGCCGTCCAGCCAGGCCGCGAGGTAGCGCACGCAGACTTCGACATTGCCTTCGAAACCGGCGCGCGTGATCGTGCCCAGCGAGGGCTTGATCAGGTCGTCGCGGATCACCAGCACGTCGTCGCGCAGCACGTGCTGCTGGTGCGGGCCGGGCATGCGCTCGTCGAAGATGCGCATCGCCAGCGGAATCAGCGCCGGGTGCGCGACCCAGGTGCCGTCGTGGCCGGCGGTGACCTCGCGCAGCTTGTCGGCGCGCACCTTGGCCAGCGCGGCCTCGTTGGCGGCCTCGTCGCCGCTGATCGGGATCTGCGCGGCCATGCCGCCCATCGCGTGGGCGCCGCGCTTGTGGCAGGTCTGGATCAACAGTTCCGAATACGCGCGCAGGAACGGCTGCAGCATCGTCACCTGGCCGCGCTCGGGCAGGACCTTGTCGCGGTGCGCGCGGAAGGTCTTGAGGTAGGAGAACACGTAATCCCAGCGGCCGCAGTTGAGGCCGGCGATGCGCGTGCGCAGCGCGTGCAGGATCTCGTCCATCTCGAACACCGCCGGCAGGGTCTCGATCAGCACGGTGACCTTGATCTGGCCCGGGCTCAGGCCCAGCGCCTGTTCGACCCGATCGAGCACCTCGTTCCACAGCTGAGCCTCTTCCATCGACTGCAGCTTGGGCAGGTAGAAATAGGGTCCGCGATCCTTCGCGGCGAGCACGTCCGAATTGTGGAAAGCGAACAGGCCCAGATCGAACAGGCTGGCCGAGATCGGCGCGCCGTCGATCAGCAGGTGCTTCTCGTCCAGGTGCCAGCCGCGCGGCCTCACCATCAGCACCGCCTGCTGCTCGAAGGGCTTGAGGGTGTAATGCTTGCTGCCGTCCGGGGCCATCCAGTCCAGGGTGCCGGCGACGGCCTTCTTCAGCGCGCGCTGGCCGGTGAGCAGGTTGGCCCAGGTCGGCGCGGTGCTGTCCTCGAAGTCGGCCATGAAGACCTTGGCACCCGAGTTCAGGGCATTGATGACCATCTTCGGGTCGACCGGCCCGGTGATCTCGACCCGGCGATCCAGCAGGGCCGCCGGCAGCGGCGCGACGCGCCACTGGCCGTTGCGGATCGCGGCGGTGTCGGCGCGGAAATCCGGCAGGCCGCCGCCGTCGAAATAGGCCTGGCGCTCGCGGCGCGCGGCCAGGCGGGCCTGGCGGACCGGCTCGAAGCGGCGGTGCAGGTCGGCCAGGAAGGCCAGGGCCGCCGGCGTCAGCAACTGCTCCTGCCCGGCCAGACTGGCCGTCAGCTCGATCCCGTTCGACTCCTGCCGTTGTGCCATCACTGCCGACATGCCCGTGCTCCTACGCCTGTAGCGTGTTTCGTTAGGGCTCCGACCATGCGCTGGCGTCTTGTATTTGACAATCAAGTTTTTTCAATGCATATCATTTGAAAAACTTATATATGTCTTTCACGTGACCACGACGCGCGCCGCAAGTCCGCGATTTGCTTACAAAGGCGACCGCCTGAAGCCGCTGCGGGCGTTCTGCCAGACCGCCCGCCTGGGCTCGGTCTCACGCGCGGCTGAGGCGCTATACCTGAGCCAGCCGGCGGTGACCCTGCAGTTGCAGGCCTTGGAGCGCGATCTGGGAGTGCGCCTGCTCGAGCGCAGCGGCCGCCGCCTGAGCCTGACCCGCGAGGGCCAGGAGCTGTACGAGCTGGCCCGGCCCCTGGTCGAGGGCCTGGACGGCCTGGACGGCGCCTTCCGCGAGCGCGTGCGCGGGCTGGACGGCGGCGAGCTCAACGTCGCCGCCGGCAGCTCGACCATCCTTTACCTGCTGCCCAAGATCGTCGAAGCCTTCCGCGCCGCGCACCCGGACGTGCGCCTGAGCCTGCACAACGTCACCGGCGCCGGCGGCCTGGACCTGCTGCGCTCCGACGCGGTCGACCTGGCGGTGGGCTCGATGCTCGACGTGCCCGGCGACCTCAGCTATGCGCCGGTCTACCGCTTCGAGCCGATGCTGATCACCCCGCGCGACCACCCCCTGGCGCACAAGCCCGACCTGAGCCTGCAGGACCTCTCGCCCTACGGCCTGATCCTGCCGCCGCAGCGCCTGACCACCTACCGCATGGTCGACCTGGTGTTCCAGCAGAACCGCGTGCCCTACACGGTCGCGCTGGAGGTCGGCGGCTGGGAGGTGATCAAGCAGTACGTGGCGATGGGCCTGGGCATCAGCATCGTCACCGCGATTTGCCTGACCGACGCCGACCGCTCGCGCCTGTCCGCGCGCTCGCTGGCCGACTACTTCCCCTCGCGCAGTTACGGCGTGGTGGTGCGCAAGGGCAAATACCTGTCGCCGCAAGCGCGCGCGTTCACCGAGCTGATCCAGCCGGACCTGTTCTTCCGCGGCGACTATTACGCCACCGGGCAATCGGATCGCTGAGCGCGTCGGTCGCGGGCGCAGGCCCGTCCGCACGACGCGACGATGCGGTTCGCCTGCGGCTCACCACATCCTACGGCCGCCGCCGTTCAAGGCAGCACGCCCGCAGCCGCGTTGCTGTTGCTGTTGCTGTTGCCGTTGCCGTTGCCGTTGCCGTTGCCGTTGCCGTTGCCCCGGCATTGGAATCCATAGCCCCGCACCCACGCGA